>NZ_JBFBKN010000005.1:0-310788 GCF_040702225.1 Rhodococcus sp. NPDC080181 | reverse complement strand
CAAAACGCTCGGCTGGAAAACTCCAGCCGAGCGTTTACGTGATCTACTGACAGGCATCTGACCATCAGGTGTTGCGAGGACCCCTAGAATCCGCCATCTGTGCTGCGGCCCTTCTTCGTTGTGTCCGAACAGAGTTCAGAGCTTGCGCATCACGGTGACGACCTTGCCGAGAATGGCGGCATTGTTGCCCGGGATCGGCTCGAACAGTGGGTTGTGCGGCATGAGCCATACCTCACCCTTGGAACGCTTGAACGTCTTGACTGTGGCCTCACCCTCGATCATCGCCGCGACGATGTCGCCGTTGTCGGCCACGGACTGTTGACGCACCACCACCCAGTCGCCGTCGCAGATCGCCGCGTCGATCATGGACTCGCCGACGACCTTGAGCAAGAACAACGATCCCTGACCGACCAACTCGCGGGGGAGTGGGAACACGTCCTCGACGGCTTCCTCCGCCAGAATCGGTCCACCCGCGGCGATCCGTCCGAGAACCGGCACGAACGTCGGCGTCGGCAACCGATCCTGCTCGTCGGACGCTGCCGAACCGTCCACCGCCGCCGCGGCCTGGTCGGCCTGCACCTCGTCCAGTCCGCGGACGTCCACAGCGCGAGGGCGGTTGGCGTCGCGCCGCAGGAACCCCTTGCGTTCGAGGGTGCGAAGCTGATGTGCGACGGACGACGTCGACGTCAGGCCCACGGCATCGCCGATCTCTCGAATGCTGGGTGGGTATCCGCGCTCGGTCACCGAGGCCCGGATGACCTCCAACACCTTCCGTTGGCGCTCGGTGAGCCCTGCACTGATGTCGGTGCCCACCTCCATGGCCTTCGGGGTCGGCTCGGCAGCCGGCTTTCCGGCTGCAGCCTTGCCGACCGTCGAGGATCCGGCTCGCGTGGAACCAGCTTTCGTGGAACCCGTCGTACTGGAACCGGTGATGGACCTCGTCGAGGTCTCGTCCTTCATGCTGTCGGCCTCCTGCTGATGCGGCTGGATTCGGTCTACGCGGTATCGATCCACGCGGACTGGAGTTGATGATGTCGACTCGTGTGGCGTGTGGTTTCTGACACGAATCTAGCGTGTATCAGCTGTTGAATCAAACATCTGTTCGACTCGTGTCGCGTTTTCTACAGACTTTGTCGGAGGCGCGTGATAGAACTTCGAACAAGCGTCCATCGAACGCCTGATCGAACAATCGATCCAACGAGCGAAGACGAGGTTCCGATGACCATCACCACCGATCGTCCCACCACTGCCGGTATGCGTTCGCGATCCGGTGTCGTCGAGCGTCGTCGGCGCTCGCGGCCCGTGTTGCAGAACCACGCGCGTCGGACGCAGAACGGCCCGTGCTTGCCTGTCGTGGACGAGTCCTGGACCGACGTCACCGATCGCGAGATGGCGGATCGAGACTTCGACGACACCTCGGCCCATTTCGCGAGCCAGACCGTGCGCCCACGCTCTCTCGTTCTGTGGATGTTGGCTGTGGTCGTCGTGGCCGGCGGTCTGATCGGCATCGCGAATCTGAGCGCGACCACACCCGACGCGGCCACTCAGCCCGCCGGCGCGGTCATGGTTCACGACGGAGCGCTCGTCGAGTACGCACCCAGCAGATGACCACCGGCACCATGGTGCCCAGCGTGGCTGAGTATCCTCGAAGACTGCCCCGACGCGCACGTTCGTCGTCGGAGTATCGGCTACGACGGAGGCTCCCTCATGCATTGCCCGTTCTGCAGGCACCCCGACTCACGCGTGGTGGATTCGCGTGAAATGGACGAGGGTCAGGCAATACGGCGACGCCGGTCCTGCCCCGAGTGCGGTCGACGCTTCACCACCGTGGAGGCTGCCGTGCTCGCCGTCGTGAAACGCAGTGGTGTGACCGAGCCGTTCAGTCGGGAGAAGGTCGTCAAAGGAGTTCGTCGCGCCTGCCAGGGCAGAGACGTCGACAACGACGCGCTGAACCTGCTGGCTCAGCAAGTCGAAGACAATATTCGCGCGGCCGGTTCGGCCGAGATTCCCAGCAACGAAGTGGGCCTGGCCATTCTCGGACCGCTACGCGATCTCGACGAAGTGGCCTACCTCCGTTTCGCATCGGTCTACCGCTCGTTCAGTTCGGCAGAGGACTTCGAGAAGGAAATTCACGAACTCCGCAAACATCGAGAGTCCGCCGACGTCGAGTGACCCGCGCGCCGATCAGCGAGACTGATCGGCGATCGCCTTCTCGATGCGCTTCTCCGATACCGGATACGCGGTACGAATTCCCTGCGCGAACAACCCCACCCTCAGCTCCTCGATCATCCAGAACAGCTCCTGCACACCCGAGCTGTTCTTCCTGCTCTCCGGAAGCGAATCCAACAGCCGCCCGTACGAGCCGTACACCCGGTCGAGAACGTCCATCGCCGCAGCGTCGCGGCCCGCGCTGCTCGGCAGAGTGGACAGCCGCTTCGTCGCCGCAGCGAGATAGCGTGGCAGATCGGCCAACCGTCGAGAACCGAACTCGGTGACGAAACCGCGAAAGATCAAGCCGTCGAGCTGCTCTCGGACATCGTCGGCCGGCTCACCCAATGCGCTCTGCAACTGGGCCGACAGAGCCAACGCGGCCGTCAGGACCGGTCGAACCAGAGCGAGAACAGCAGCAGTACGCCGCGGAACCTCCGCGTCCACCAGTGCCCTGAGCTTGGCGAACTCGGCCGGATCGCGAACCGGCCCGCCGTGCGCGTCCATCGCTTCTTCCACAGCGAGCGCACGGCATTCCTCGAGCAGCGCATCGACGCCGCCGTACGGGTTCTGGCCGAGCGCAAGACGTTCGGCGGTCGGCAGCCCGGCCAACAGCGCCTTCGTTCCCTTCGGTGCCGTGGCGAGCAGCAGAGTGCGCGTGCCCGCGCGCATGGCTGCTCGTTGCTGGGCGGGGGTACTGAGCACTCGCACCGCCACGCCCGAACCCTCGGGTACCAACGCCGGGTACCCGGTGACCTTCTGCCCGCCCACGTCTCGGGTGACCGTGGGTTCCAAGCGGCCCAACGTGCCCGATGTCCACGCCAGCGTCGGGGCGCGCTCGGCGTCGCCGACCGCACGTGCGACCTGACGGCCGACCTCACCGGCCAGACCGGCGCGCAACGCAGTCAGATCCTTGTTGCTGCCGAGCACGGTCCCGGACGGGTCGACCGCGGCGAACGTCATTCGCAGGTGATCGGGTAGCGCCGCAGTGTCGAAGTCCTTCGCGGTGATGTGGCACTGTGCGGCCCGTGAGAGTTCTCGGGCCAGAGCCGTCACGAGTGTTTCGGCCCGCGGTTTCATCACTGCCAACGCTGCCGCAGCGAAGTCCGGAGCCGGAACCACGTTGCGTCGCAATGCCTTCGGTAGCGTCTTGATCAAGGCGGTGACGAGCTCGGCGCGCATCCCGGGCACCAGCCAGTCGAAGCCGACCGGCTGTACCTGAGCGAGCAGTGCGATGGGAATCCGCGCGGTGACGCCGTCAGCGGCCGTGCCGGGCTCGAATTGATACGTCAGTGGGAATTGAATGTCACCCTGTCGCCACGCGTCCGGATACGCACCCGTCAGTACCGACGCGGCGTCCGAGTTGACGACGGTGTCCGTAGTGAAGTCGAGCAGGGACGGATCTTGCCGGCGGGCCTTCTTCCACCAGGTGTCGAAGTGTCGCGCGGACACGGCTTCCGGGGCGATGCGGGCGTCGTAGAAATCGAACAGTGCGTCGTCGTCGACGACGATGTCCCGTCGGCGAGCACGATGTTCGAGCTCGCCGACGTCGTCGAGCAGAGCCCTGTTCTTGTGAAAGAACCCGTGCTGGGTCTTCCATTCGCCCTGAACCAGTGCATGCCTGATGAAGAGCTCGCGAGACGCCTCGGGATCGATGCGGTGATAGTTGACCGGGCGCTGCGTCACCAACGGGATGCCGTACAACGTCACCCGTTCGTAGGCCAGCGCCGATTCCCGTTTGATCGACCAGTGTGGTTCGGAATACGTGCGCTTCACCAGATGCGGTGCCAACCGTTCGGCCCATTCCGGTTCGATGCGGGCGGCCATCCGGCCCCACAATCGTCCGGTCTCGACCAGTTCTGCAGCCATGACCCAGCGCGGTGGCTTCTTGAACAGACCTGACCCGGGGAAGATCGCGAAATGTGCTCCGCGGGCACCCAGAAATTCACGCTTGTCGCCCTCTCTGAGGCCGACGTGCGAGAGCAGGCCGGACAGCAGGGACTGATGCAGTGCGTTCTCGCTCGACTCTGCGTCGGGCACCGTCCATCCGAGGCCGCGAGTGATCTGGCGGAGTTGTCCGTGCAGGTCCTGCCATTCGCGGATCCGCAGGTAGTGCAGGAACTCGGTGCGGCACATGCGTCGGAACTGATTGGAAGACAGCTCGTCTCGCTGCTGCCGCAGGTACTTCCACAGCTGCACGTACGCCAGGAAGTCCGAATTCTCGACGGCGAAACGGGCGTGCTTCTCGTCTGCAGCCTGTTGGTGCTCGGCGGGACGCTCCCGCACGTCCTGAATCGACAACGCCGCCACCACCACCAGCGCGTCACGAAGCGATCCGTTGCCGTTGGCCTCGACCAACATTCGTGCCATTCGAGGATCGACCGGTAGAGCGGACAGTTCGCGGCCGATCGGGGTGAGCTCGGCAGTTCCGTCCTTGGTGGCCGGCTTCAGTGCTCCGAGTTCTTCCAGCAAGCCGATACCGTCGCGGATACTGCGTGGATCCGGCGGCTCGACGAAGGGGAACGCGTCGATCTTGCCCAATCCGAGCGCGGTCATCTGCAGAATGACCGAGGCCAGATTGGTGCGCAGAATTTCCGGCTCGGTGAACTGTGGACGAGACTCGAAGTCTTCCTCCGAGTACAACCGGATACAGATCCCGTCGGCGACGCGTCCGCAGCGACCCGCCCGCTGGCGCGCAGACGCCTGTGAAATCGGTTCGATGGGCAGCCGCTGCACCTTGGTGCGCAACGAGTATCGCGAGATGCGCGCGGTGCCCGGGTCCACGACGTAGCGGATGCCGGGGACCGTCAGCGACGTTTCGGCCACGTTCGTCGACAGCACGACCCGGCGTCCCGAGTGCGGTGAGAACACCCGATGCTGTTCGGCGGCAGAGAGTCTGGCGTACAGAGGCACGATCTCGGTGTTGCGGAGATTGCGATCGGCCAGCGCATCCGCCGTATCGCGAATTTCTCGTTCACCGGACAGGAACACCAAGATGTCGCCGTCACCCTCGGCCATCAGCTCGTCGACTGCCTGGCAGGTGGCATCCACGGGATCGAGGTCGATCGTCGTGTCTCCCGCGTCGACCGTCAGAGGTCGATACCGCATCTCGACCGGGAACGTGCGGCCGGATACCTCGATGATCGGTGCTGCGACCCCGTCGCGTGCGAAGTGTTGCGCGAATCGCTCCGGATCGATGGTCGCCGACGTGATGACGATCTTGAGATCGGGTCGCCGGGGGAGCAGTTGCGCGAGGTATCCCAGGATGAAGTCGATGTTCAGGCTGCGCTCGTGCGCCTCGTCGATGATGAGGGTGTCGTACTGGCGGAGCAGTCGGTCGCGTTGGATCTCGGCCAGGAGAATGCCGTCGGTCATCAGCTTGACGAGGGTCGAATCGGAGGACTGGTCGGTGAATCGAACCTTGTAGCCGATCGATTCGCCCAGTGGTTGACCCACCTCCTCGGCGATGCGCTCGGCAACGGTGCGCGCCGCCAACCTTCGGGGCTGTGTGTGACCGATCGAGCCGCGGATTCCGCGCCCCAGTTCGAGGCAGATCTTGGGAATCTGGGTGGTTTTGCCGGACCCGGTTTCACCGGCGACGATGACGACCTGGTGGGCAGCGATCGCTGCGGCGATGTCGTCCTTGCGCGCGCTGACGGGCAACGCCTGCGGATAGTCGAGGGTGGGCACTGCCGCCTGGCGTGTGGAGATGACGGCTTCTGCGCGAGCTACATCGCGTTCGAGCGCGGCGACGGCGTCCTCGGTGCGGGCCTTGTCGAGACGTCGTCGGAGCCGGTTCTCGTCGCGGATGGTGAGCTGTGCAACACGTGCGGCGAGTGCTCGTCGATCACCGGACGAATTCGAGGTAGACATACTCGTACCAGGATATCCGTTACGCGGTACTCGCCCGAACTCCGTCCGGGAACGAACCGATGCACTCGCCGAATTCGACGTGACTACTGTGTAGCGCATGTCTTCCGACCTGGATCCAGCCGCCTCCACACACACCTCCGCGCTGTGGCACGGCTTCGCCGACATGGGCAACGTCACCGCCAATGGGCCGTTCGTCGTCTCGCGCGGCGAGGGTGCGTACATCTTCGACAACGAGGACAACCGATACCTCGACGCCACCGCCGGTCTGTGGTTCACCAACGTCGGTCACGGCCGCCGCGAGATCGCCGACGCCGTTGCCGCGCAGCTGAGCTCGATCGCGCACTACTCGAACTTCGGCGACTTCGTGCCCGAGACCACGTTGGCACTGGCCGATCGTCTCGCCGCCATCGCACCGGTGCCGGGCAGCAAGATCTTCTTCACCTCGGGCGGATCGGACTCCATCGACACCGCGGCGAAGCTTGCGCGCCGCTACTGGGTCGAAATGGGGCAGCCGTCCAAGAAGATCATCGTCGGGCGGCAGAAGGCCTACCACGGTATGCACGTCGCCGGCACCGCGCTCGCCGGCATTCCGGTCAACAAGGAGAACTACGGCGAGCTGATGCCCGACGCCAGAACAGTGGCGTGGGACGACGCGAAATCGCTTCTCGCGCTGATCGAAGAGGTCGGAGCCGAGAACGTCGCCGCCTTCTTCTGCGAACCGGTGATCGGAGCGGGTGGAATCTACTTGCCGCCCGAGGGCTACCTACGCGAGGTACGGCAGATCTGCCGCGACAACGACGTGCTGTTCGTCGCCGACGAAGTGGTGACCGGATTCGGCCGGATCGGCGGTAGTTGGTTCGCCTCCACCCGCTTCGAGCTCGAACCCGACCTGATGACGACCGCGAAGGGGTTGACGTCGGGCTACGTCCCGATGGGCGCAGTGTTCATCGCTCCGAAGATCGCCGAACCGTTCTTCGCAGGCGGAGTCTGGTGGCGTCACGGCTACACCTACGGTGGCCACGCAGGTGCAGCCGCCGCAGCGATGGCCAATCTCGACATCATCGAGCGCGAGGACCTGCTGAGTCACTCCAAGCGCATCGAAGCCGCACTGCACACCCACCTCGCGCCCCTGGCCGACCACGATCGGGTCGCGGAGGTCCGCAGCGGCATCGGCGCTGTCGCAGCCGTTCAGCTCGCCGACCCGGCGGAGGCATTACCGTTCGTGAAAACGTTGAGAGCTCATGGTGTTTCGGGCCGCGCGGCCGGACAGGGTGCAATGCAGATCTCGCCGGCGTTCGTCATGACCGACGCCGAGATCGAGGATATGGCCTCGCGCATCCTCAGTGCGCTCGGCTGAACCGAAGTCTGCTCAACAGCTGCTTCCCCCGCGAGAGCGGGGGAGCAGGTACGGGTTCCGGCTCGGCGGAGATCGCGGCGAACCGCCGGTGCAGCTGATCGCGCACTTCGTCGGGCGCATACGCGCGCCGCTTGCGCTCGGACCGCACCACCAACGCCCCGGTGGCCGCAACCCCGGCCATCCCGGCGAGACCGAGAGCTTTCCAGACGTTCATGCGGCAACCGTACCGCCACGAGATCTAGGGTTGGTCCATGAATCCGTCGCGAATCAGCCTCGATACCGCTGTGGATGCCACCAGAACCGGCGACATCTGGATCTTCCGTGGCCACTCGTCGGCGGACCGCGCAATTCAGGCTCTGACGAACAGCCCGGTCAACCACGTCGGTATGGCCGTCGTTCTGGACGACCTGCCGCCGCTGATGTGGCATGCAGAGCTCGGAAAGTCGTTGCAGGACATGTGGACCGGAAACTTCCAGCGTGGAGTGCAGCTGCACGACCTACGCGCTGCCGTCACGCACTGGGCACAGCGGTATCAACAGCGTTGTTGGCTGCGGCAATTGGACGGATACGCCGGTCGTTCCCCCGGCTCCACTCCGGCCGTGACGAAGGAGCAGGAAGACGCGCTGCTTCGCACCATCGCGCGGATGGACGGAACGGCTTTTCCGACCACCGCGGCGCTCGCCGGTCGGTGGTTCCGTGGACGCGTGCCGGCGCTCCGAAAGGCCGCGCAGGAGAGCGCTGCGCTCGAAACCGCGTACTGCGCCGAAGTTGTTGCGATGACCTACGACTCGATGGGTCTGTTGACGGGAAACAAGAAAGCCAACTGGTTCGATCCAGGAAAGTTCTGGAGCGGAGACCGTCTCCCACTGGCGGAAGGGGTGCGTCTGGGTGAGGAAATCGAAGTGGACGTGCCCGTCACACCGTGATCGAGTCGTCGTCGACGCTTCGGCCCCCGAGCTCCACCCACCCGTCCTCGTCGACGGTGGTCCACAGCTCAGACCCCGCACCCTGGACGATGTTCAGGCCCCGACCGAGCTCGGCAGTGAGCCGGACGGCGGCAGCACCTGTTGCCTCGTCCTCGGCGATTCCCATCATCGGGGCGAACATGCGCGAGCGCAGTTCGGCGCGCTGCTCGTCGGTCCAGGCCCAGATGTAGTGGTGGCCACTGTCGTAGGTGTTCGGATCTGCCGCTGCCACCTCGGCTGCGTCGTGGACCTGATGAAACGTGAACTGCGGAGTCCACTCGGCGCGTGCACGTACCCAGGTGAGCTCGCCGTCGTAGCGGATGTCGAGCGTGGCAGCGGGGACGGTGAGCGTCTGCACCGAGTGTCCGCTGTTGCGAAGCCACCACGACAGTCCGACCGTCGGATGTCCGGCGAACGGGAGCTGCGTTGCCGGTGTGTAGATCGTTGCCGACGCGGTACCGGGTGACGAGCGATCGACGAACACCGTCTCGCTGAAACCCAACTGCCTAGCAACATCCTGCCTGTCGCTCTCGCCTACAGCCTGTGCGTCAACGATGCCCAGTGGATTACCGAACCTGCCGTCGGCATCGGTGAACACTCGGACGACGGACACTTCGATAGCCATGCGGGGACGTTACCAATACGTCGTCGAGGCGTCACGATCGACGACGAACGGGGACCCGCCGCAGCGGATCCCCGTGTCGACCTGTTCAGCGGAACCTCAGACGGAGGCACCGTCGAGTACGCGGCCGGCCTCGACGGCCTGCGCGACACCCGCGACGATCGATGCGGCGCGAATCGCCTCGAAGATCTTCTCGCGGTCGACGCCCTCGGCGCGCAGAGTCTTCTCGTGCGCCTCGAGGCAGTGGTTGCATCCGTTGACGGCCGAGACCGCGAGCGACCACAGCTCGAAATCGGCTTTCTCGACGCCAGGGTTGCCGATGATGTTCATACGCAAGCCGGCGCGTAGATCGTCGTACTTTCCGTCCAGGTAGCCCTTGGTGCGGTAGAAGACGTTGTTCATACTCATGATCGACGCGGCACCCAGAGCGGCGTTGTACGCCTCGGCCGACAACGAGTCGGCGGCGTCCTCGGCGATTTCCTTCAACGTGGTCGCGGACTTCGACGCGGCGGCCACCGAAAGCAATGTGCCCCAGAGCTGTTGCTCGCTGAGCACGGTGGACCGCACGATCGAACCGAGGTTGAGCTTGAGATCCTTCGCGTATTCGGGGACGGCGTTCTTCAAATTGTCGATCGACATGTCAGACGCTCGCAGTCAGTAGTTCGCCGGCGTCGATGGTGGGATCGCCCTTCTTCCAGTTGCAGGCGCACAGCTCATCCGACTGCAGTGCGTCCAGTACTCGAAGAACCTCGTCCACATTGCGACCGACCGATCCGGCGGTGACCGAGACGAACTGGATCTCGTTGTTCGGGTCCACGATGAAAGTGGCCCGGTCGGCGACGCCGTCGGCATTGAGAACACCGGTGGCAGCGGCCAATTCGCGCTTGAGATCCGAGAGCATCGGGAAGGGGAGCGTCTTGAGCTCGTCGTGCTGCGCGCGCCACTGGAAGTGCACGAATTCGTTGTCGACGGAGGCGCCGAGGACCTGCGCGTCGCGATCTTCGAACTCGTCGTTGAGCTTGCCGAATGCTGCGATCTCGGTGGGGCACACGAACGTGAAGTCCTTGGGCCAGAAGAAGACGATGCGCCACTTTCCGGCGTGGTCGTCGCTGGTGACGGTGGTGAAGTAGTCGTCGGGCTGCTGCGCGTTCACCTTGGACAGGTCGCCGCCGATGACGGCGGTGAGATTGTATGCGGGGAACTGGTCGCCGATTGTCAACAGTGCCATGTGGTCTCCTCGTGTCGAAATGATCGCGTCGGTTCCGTCGGGAAGCGGTTCGGCTCGGTGGCGATTGTGCAGCCGCACGAGCTCGACCGACCTGGACGAGTGTGCCAAAAATGGGCCGAAAGGTAAACGTGATGAGTGGCACTGGACCGACAGGCGTGCCCGATCGGCCCTGTCGGCCGACGCAGTCTTGTCCGCGATCCGCGCACTACTGCTATTTCGTAACGGCAGCAACGCAATTGGTCTCGGAACCGTATCGGGCCGTCGAAAACTAGGTACCTGCCCAACCAACCGTGTACGCGGAGCATTTCGTCCCCGTCGTACCGTCCGGTCGCGTACTCGGCTGACGCACCCCGACCGTTGCCGCGCAACGCAATTCGGATCCGAAGTGCGTGGAACGGGTCGGCCATAACCGACTTTGCCACGCTCGCAGGCTTTCTCGCGTGCGAGGCGCACGCATCAGCCGGGCGTGACGACGATCTCGGCGAACACGATTTCTCCGGCCGCGTCGGATTCGGCGAGGTCGATGACGGCATCGAGGGACCAGCCGTGGTCGCCGTCCGGATCTTCGAGTACTTGGCGGACCGTGGTGGATTCCGCACCGACGTTCAGGGTGAACAGTGCCGGCCCGCGAGCCGAGGGGCCGGTGCCGATGAACCCGTACTCGGCGAAGAACGGCTCCAACTCCTCCTCCCAGTCCGGCCCGTCGTCCAACTCGTCGAGCGCGTTCCACTGACGACGCGCCGCCAGATCGACCCTTCGAAAGATCGCGTTACGGGCCAGGATTCGGAAAGCCCGTGGATTCGCCGAGATCGGACGCGGCGCATCGGACCCGTACGCCTCGACCAGGGCTTCCGGTTCGGCACCGGGGTCGGTCAGGTTCTCCCACTCGTCGAGCAGGCTGGAATCGACTTGCCGAACCAGCTCGCCCAGCCACTCGGTGATGTCTTGGACCTCCTCGGTGCGCGATTCCGGCGGAACCGTCTGGCGCAGAGTGCGGTACGCGTCGGCGAGGTAGCGCAGTACCAAGCCCTCCGAGCGCATGAGGCCGTAGTGACTGATCAGCTCCGCGAAGGTCATCGCGCGCTCGACCATGTCACGGACGACGGACTTGGGCGACAGGCCCACCTCGGAGAGCCACGGGTGAGACCCGCGGTAGATCTCGAAGGCCGGAACGAGCAGCTCGGCAAGGGGTTTCGGCCAGGTGACCTCTTCGAGGAGTTCCATCCGCTCGTCGTACTCGATGCCGTCGGCCTTCATCTGGGCCACCGCTTCGCCGCGTGCGGCATGTTGCTGCGCCATCAACACCTGCCGAGGATCGTCGAGCGTCGACTCGATGATCGACACCACGTCGAGCGCGTGGGTGGGGGAGTCGACGTCGAGCAACTCGAACGAGGCCACCGCGAACGTCGACAACGGCTGATTGAGCGCGAAGTCCGGCTGCAGGTCCACCGTCAGCCTGGCATGGCGACCGTCCGCGTCCGGCTCGGCCAACTGTTCGACGATTCCGGCCTCCACCAGGCCGCGGTACAGCGACAGCGCACGCAGGATGTGCTTGCGCTGAGCCGGCCGGGTCTCGTGGTTGTCCTCGAGCAAATGACGCATCGCGTGGAAGCAATTGCCCGGCCGCGCAATGACATTGAGCAACATCGCATTGCTGACCGAGAACCGGGACGTCAACGGCTCCGGGCTCGCCGCGATGATGCGCTCGAACGTCGGCTCGCCCCAGGATACGAAGCCGTCGGGTGCCTTCTTGCGCTGTACCCGCTTGAGCTTCTTCGGGTCGTCACCGGCTTTGGCCACGAGCCGCGCATTCTCGATGTCGTGCTCGGGTGCCTCGACCACGACGGTGCCGAGGGTGTCGTACCCCGCGCGGCCCGCGCGTCCCGCGATCTGATGGAACTCACGCGCCCGAAGCTTGCGTGTTCTGATGCCGTCGTATTTGGTGAGTCCGGTGAACAGCACGGTGCGGATGGGAACGTTGATGCCCACGCCCAACGTGTCGGTACCGCAGATCACCTTCAACAGACCGTCCTGCGCCAGTTTCTCCACCAGCCTGCGGTACTTGGGAAGCATGCCGGCGTGATGCACCCCGATACCGTGACGAACCAGTCTGGACAGCGTCGACCCGAAGCCGGTGGTGAAGCGGAAATTGCCGATGGCCTCGGCTATCGCGGCCTTCTCTTGCTTGGACGCGACATTGATGCTCGTCAGGGCCTGAGCGCGTTCGAGTGCCGCCGCCTGGGTGAAGTGCACGACGTACACAGGAGCCAGGTGCGTCTGCACCAGCTCTTCGATCGTTTCGCTGATCGGGGTGGTGACATACGAGAACATCAACGGGACAGGCCGCTCGGTACCGGAGACGACGGTGGTCGTGCGGCCGGTACGTCGGGTCAGATCGTCGCGGAAGAACGAGACGTCGCCCAACGTCGCCGACATGAGCAGGAACTGGGCGTTCGGCAGTTCGATCAGAGGTACCTGCCAGGCCCACCCCCGGTCCGGCTCGGAGTAGTAGTGGAACTCGTCCATGATCACTTGGCCGATGTCGGAGTCGGCGCCCTGCCGCAGTGCCAGGTTCGCGACGATCTCGGCAGTGGCGCAGATGATCGGCGCACCGGAATTGACCGACGCGTCGCCGGTCATCATGCCGACGTTCTGCGCTCCGAAGATCTCGCACAGGGCGAAGAACTTCTCGCTGACGAGCGCCTTGATCGGCGCGGTGTAGAAACTGCGAATGCCTGCGGCCATGGCCGCGAAGTGGGCACCGATGGCGACCATGGACTTTCCGGAACCGGTCGGCGTGGCCAGGATGACGTTGGATCCCGACACCAGCTCGATCAGCGCCTCTTCCTGCGCGGGATACAGCGTCAGGCCCCGGTCCGAGGCCCAGGTGGTGAACGTATCGAACAGGACGTCCGGGTCCACGCCGTCGGAGGTGGCGGCGGAAACGTCGGGTATCAGTTCGGTGAGGAGCACCTCTACAGGCTATGTGTCGGTGACGGCGGTTCCCGAATCGACACCGAACGCCTGCGACGGGAGCGTCAGGTCGCGCTTCGCTCGTCGGACCCCATGGCCCCGAGCACGGCCATCCTGGTGCTCGAGCTGCCGCTGATCATGTCCTCGCCGACGCCGGTGATGAGCAGGTTGCGCCAGCGCACCTCGTCGAAACTGAGCGAGGGAGTCGAGTCGATGAAGTCCTCGAGGACCTGAAGGAAGCGCATCGGATCATCGCGAAACGGGAAGTGTCCGGAATTGTCGAACACTTCCAGCTTCGAACCGGGCATGGCGGAATGAGCCAGCCGGGCGTGCGCCACCGGGATCACCGAGTCCTGCTCACCCCACACCAGCAGCACCGGCAGATTTTCGGTGAGATAACAGCGGTCCAGCATCGTGACCACCTGGCCACGCCAGTCCACCACGGCACGCAACGTCCGTAGGTAGGCCTCGTATGTCGTCGGTGCAGGCAGTTCGCTCAGCACTCGGATCAGATCGGGGGTGTCGTGCAGCATCGACCCCGGTCGCAGTGGGGAGCTGTGCAGTTTGCTCAACAGGCCGCCGGCCAGCTTGACCGCCGGTATCGCGCCCGGCAAGCGCAGCAGCTTCACCGCCTCGGACAGGAACGGCATCGACGCCAATCGTAGAAGGGGGTGCACGTCCTTGGTCACTCCGCCCGAGGACACCAACGCGAGGCGATCGACCATGTGCGGGAACTGATAGGCGAACTGCATCGCCACCCCGCCGCCGAGCGAGTGGCCCACCACGGTGACGTGCTCGATGCCCAGAACGGACAACAGATCGCGCATACCGTTGGCGTACGCGGCAACGGAATAGTCGGCCCGCGGTTTGTCGGAGCGGCCGTGGCCGAGGAGATCGGGTGCGATCACCGTGTAGCTCTTGGCGAGGTGCGGGATGACCTCGTTCCACGTCTCGGAATTGTCACCGATTCCGTGGATCAGCAGCAGCACAGGGCCTTCACCGGCCATGCGAAAGGCCCGCCGATAGCCGTGAATGGTCCGAAAGATCAGCCGCGGTTCCTCGTCGGGAACCGGCCGGAGCTTACGACTGCGCGGAGTAGTGGACATTCGCGCCTCCTGATTCCCTGGTGCGCCGACGTACGGCGCAGTACGGCGTCGCTGCTCACGAGAGCGCAGCAACACAGACGACGGTTGTGTGTTGCTACGACTCTCGCACGAGATCGGGCTCGGGGCAGAGCATCGGGCGTATTGCGGGTTACAGGTATGTTGCGATCCGCCGGGGCTGTCGCATATGACTGGATCCCGCTGCTTTCGCTGTGACCAGCTCCACAACTACCGGGGTGCTTGTCCGTCTCCGTCGTCGAGGCCGGCCTGCTCGGCCAGGAACCGCTCGAACTCGGCACCCAGCTCGTCGCCGCTGGGGAGCGGCTCGTCACTGGCCAACAGCGTGGACTGTTGTTCCTGCGCGGCGACATACGTGTCGTACTGGCGCTCGAGCGCCTGTACGACCGACTGCACTTCCTCGTTTCCGGTGATGTGCTCGTTGACCTGCTCCCGGACGCGAGCCGCGGCATCGCCCAACGCTGCCAAAGGTAGATCGAGCTCGGCAGCTTCACCGACGTTCTCGAGCAGCGTTTCCGCAGCCCCCGGGTAGTCCGTCTGCGCGAGATAATGGGGGACGTGTACCGAGAACCCCATCGATTCGTGGCCGTGCTGTGCCATCCGTAGTTCGAGCAAGGACGACGCACTACCGGGCACCTGCAGCTCGCCCGCCCAGCTGTTGCCTTCCTTGACCAACGCCCTGTCGCTCGCGTGCGCGGTGACGCCCAGCGGGCGGGTGTGCGGAATGGCCATCGGGATGGAGCCGAGACCGATCGTGCGCCGCACTCCGAGCTGCTCGGCAAGCAGTCGCACTGCCGTCGTGAACTTCTCCCATCGCAGATCGGGCTCCATGCCTGCCAGAAGAAGGAAGGGGGTCCCCACGTTGTCCTTGACGGCATACAGGTTGAGCTCGGGAGCGTCGTAATCCGAGAAGTGATCGGACTTGAACGTCATGGTCGGCCGACGGGACCGGTAATCGATCAACTCGTCGACATCGAAGGAGGCCACCAGCTCGGTTTCGAGACTCTCCCGCAGATGGGTCGTCGCAAGCTTCACGGCATGGCCGGCGTCGGAGAATCCTTCCAGCCCGTGCACCAGCACGGGCCCGACTCCGTCGTTGGAGAAAATTTGAGGTGCCGGAAATTCCAGCTCGTACATCTTCGACTGTTCGGTCATGGCCGGGCCCCTTTCGGATCGACTCGTCGATGCCTCGACGCGAGCATCGGGTCAGAATACGCGGACCGTCTGCTCGAGCCGCATACACGCCGACGTCGATCGTGGTGAATCACTACCCGACAGAACAACCGCGGAACCGTCGTTCATTCCCGGTCGGCGATTCGGTCCCCGCGTCGACGCATCAGCGGTCGAAATGTGCCAGGGCTCGGATCTTGTTGGTGACGTCCAGAGCGGCGACCTTGTACGCCTCGGACAACGTCGGATAGTTGAAGACCGCGTCGACCAGGTAGTCGACGGTGCCGCCGCATCCCATGACGGCCTGACCGATGTGCACCAGATCCGTGGCTCCCGAACCGAAGATGTGCACGCCGAGAATAGAACGGTCCTCGGTGGAGACGAGCAACTTGAGCATTCCGTACGAGTCCCCGGCGATCTGGCCACGGGCGAGTTCGCGGTATCGCGACACACCGACCTCGTAAGGAATGGATCCCTTCGTCAGATCGACCTCCGTCGCGCCGACGTACGAGACCTCGGGGATGGAGTAGATGCCGATCGGTTGGACGTCGGTGAGCTGCGCGCTCGGTTCCCCGAACGCGTGATACGCCGCCAACCTGCCCTGATCCATCGACGTCGCCGCCAACGCCGGAAACCCGATGACGTCGCCGACGGCATAGATGTGGTCCACCTTGGTCTGAAAATGCTCGTCGACGAAGATGCGCCCACGGGCGTCCGCTTCGAGGCCCGCGTTCTCGAGTTCGAGGGCCGTGGTCAGCCCCTGGCGACCCGCCGAGTACATCACCGTCTCCGCCGGGATGCGTTTTCCGCTCGCAAGGGTCGTCACCGTGCCGTTCGGCCCGACGTCCACCGCCGTGACTGCTTCACCGAAGCGGAACGTCACCGCGAGATCGCGGAGGTGGAACTGTAGGGATTCGATGATCTCGCGATCGCAGAAGTCGAGCATCGAATCGCGTTTCTCGACGACGGTCACCTTGGTGCCCAGGGCGGCAAACATCGAGGCGTACTCGATGCCGATCACGCCGGCACCCACGACGACCATCGACGCCGGGATGAACTCCAAGTTCAGAATGCCGTCGGAGTCGAGCACCCGATAGTCGTCGAATGCGACGTCGGCGGGTCGCGCGGGGGCGGTGCCGGTGGCGATCACCACGTTGGCGGCCGAGACCGTGATGCGCTCGCCCCGGGCCTCGTCCTCGACGACGATGGTGTGTGCATCCAGAAACTTGCCGACCCCGGTGATCAGCTCGATGCGGTTACGGAGCAGTTGCGAGCGCACCACCTCGATTTCCTTACCGATCACATGCTGGGTTCGGGCCAGCAAGTCGGCGGGAGTGATGTCGGCCTTGACGCGGTAGCTCGCGCCGTACAGCTCTCGCTGATTCATCCCCGTCAGATAGAGAACGGCTTCTCGGAGTGTCTTGGACGGAATGGTTCCGGTGTTGACGCACACGCCGCCGAGCATGTGGCCCTTCTCCACGATCGCCACTCGCTTGCCGAGTTTCGCGGCCGCGATCGCGGCCTTCTGGCCGCCGGGGCCCGAGCCGATGACCACCAGGTCGTATTCCATGGGTGCAGACATCGTTCATAGGTACCGCTCGCACGAGAAGACTGTGTGCCCGCTCGGTCACGAGCGTGTGAATTCCGCGGCTCGTCCCACCGAACGAATGCAGATGTCGCCACGTGACGATGCGTTGTGCGAGGCTGAACCGAGCACGCAACACACGATTTTCAGTGGAGGAATACATGCCGCAGCAGGTCCGCGCCGTCGTCGCCAAGAGCAAAGGCGAGCCCGTCTCGATCGAGACGATCACCATTCCCGATCCCGGCCCGAACGATGTCGTGGTCACCATCGCCGCGTGTGGGGTGTGTCATACCGATCTGCATTACCGCGAGGGCGGCATCAACGACGAGTTCCCGTTCCTGCTCGGCCACGAAGCCGCGGGCACCGTCGAAACCATCGGCGACGCGGTCACTCATGTCGAGGTCGGTGATTTCGTGGTGTTGAACTGGCGTGCGGTGTGCGGGGAATGCCGAGCCTGCAAGAAAGGCACCCCCTGGTACTGCTTCGACACCCACAATGCATCGCAGAAGATGACCCTCGCCGACGGCACCGAACTGTCCCCTGCGTTGGGGATCGGGGCGTTCGCCGACAAGACCCTCGTCCACGAAGGCCAGTGCACCAAAGTCGACCCCGACTCCGATCCGGCGGTGGTGGGTTTGCTCGGCTGCGGGGTGATGGCCGGGTTGGGTGCGGCGATGAACACCGGCCACGTTTCCCGCGGGGATTCCGTCGCCGTGATCGGGTGCGGCGGTGTCGGTGATGCTGCGATCGCCGGGGCCCGCCTGGCGGGGGCGTCGACGATCATCGCCGTCGACCGCGACAAGAAAAAACTCGACTGGGCTCTCGATCTCGGCGCCACCCACACGGTCGATGCCTCGCAGGTCGATGCCGTCGAGGCCATCCAGGAGCTCACCGGTGGGTTCGGGGCGGATGTGGTCATCGATGCCGTCGGCCGTCCGGAAACCTGGAAGCAGGCGTTCTACGCCCGCGATCTCGCCGGGACCGTCGTCCTCGTCGGGGTGCCGACGCCGGAGATGACGGTGGAGATGCCGTTGATCGATTTCTTTTCCCGGGGTGGGTCGTTGAAGTCGTCGTGGTACGGCGATTGTCTACCGGAGCGGGATTTTCCGATGTTGGTCGATCTGTACGAGCAGGGCCGGTTGCCGCTCGAGAAGTTCGTGACCGAACGGATCGGTCTCGGTGATATCGAGGCGGCGTTCGAGAAGATGCATCAGGGCACGGTGCTGCGTTCGGTGGTGGTCCTGTGAGTGGGCAGTTGCGGGTCGAGAAGGTGGTCACGTCGGGGACGTTCGCGCTCGATGGTGGCGAGTGGGAGGTCGACAACAACATCTGGTTGGTCGGTGACGACGACGAGGTGGTGATCGTCGATGCTGCGCATACGGCCGGTCCGATCGTCGATGCGGTCGCCGGTCGTGCTGTGCGGGCGATCGTGTGTACGCATGGTCACAACGATCATGTGACGGTTGCGCCGCAGTTGTCGGGGGAGTTGGATGCGCCGATTCTGTTGCATCCGGCCGATGATGTGTTGTGGGAGCAGACGCATCCGGGCATCGGTCATTCGGTGCTCGAGGACGGTCAGCGGATCACCGTCGCGGGGACGGAGATCGTGGCGTTGCATACTGCCGGTCATTCGCCGGGGTCGAGTTGTCTGTATCTGCCCGAGGCGGGTCAGTTGTTCTCGGGGGACACGTTGTTCTCCGGTGGGCCCGGTGCGACGGGTCGGTCGTATTCGGATTTCCCGACGATCATCGGCTCGATCCGGGATCGGTTGTTCGCGTTGCCCGCCGAGACCCGGGTCAACACCGGGCACGGAGACGGAACGAGTATCGGGGACGAGTCCCCGCACCTCGAAGAATGGATCGCCCGCGGGAACTGACACCGACGACACTGCCGTAGCTCGCCTGCCGCGTTCGAGGTAGGTGGAATGAGACAGTGGTGGGGACGCCGAAGCGCTCGCTGCGGCGTCCCCACGAACTCGAAGAGGACTTCACGTGAGCCGCGCCGCACAGACCCGCCTGACCATCGCTGCCACGTCGGCGGCGATCGGAGCATTCGTGCTGGTGGGGTGCAGCTCCACCGTCACCGGAACAGCCGAGCCCACTGCCGGTGGCACCACCGCATCGCAGCCCGGCACGGACCTGAACACACTGCTCATCGACCCGGCAAGCTTCCCGGCCCCGTACGACGCGTTGGTTCTGCCCCAGCAGGCCATCTCGCAGGCCGCTCCCGATCTCAGCGGAATACCGGCCGGCGCCGAGGTCAGCCCGGCAGGGTGCAAACCAGCGGACCAGGACTTCGGCCCGACCGGTACGGCGATGATCGTCGGCACCGACAACGACAGTCGATCCACGATCTCCATCGAACTGACCGCTGTCGACCAGCCGCTCTCGGCGCGCAAAGAGCAGCTCGAACAGTGCGGCGAAGTGACCGCAACCAAGTCCGGTGCCACCTCCACGGTCACGTCCACGCTGACACCCGCACCGCCGATAGACGCTGACGACACACTCGCCGTGCGACAGACCGTCTCGTCGGGCACCGGCGGGGATGCCGTCACCCAGTCGATGTTGACCCTGATGGCGCAGGTCGACGGCGTGCGGATCTCGGCGACATTCATGTCCTTCGGGTCCGCCACACCCGATGCGATGACGTTGGACGAGCTGTTCACGGCCGCGGTGCAGAAGGTGAACCAGAGCTGACGTTCTCTCGCCGCGGTGGCGGCATCTGTAGCAGAGCCGACCGACACGGTCCGCTCGGCGGAGGCGGGTGGACGCCGTTTCATCCACAGATAGTCCGGCATGCACAGGGTGCTGCTCGGCCCCTGGTCGAGCCGGGAAGGCACCACGGAGCCTCGTAAGACTTCGAGGCATGTACACACCGACGAACTCCCACGACCCCTTCTCCGGTCGACACCGCGTACGGATCGGTGACGCGAGCGAACTGTTGGCCGCGATCCCGGCGATGCTCGGCTTCGATCCCCATCGATCGATGGTGCTGATCGCGCTCGAGGACGGCGGCACCAGCATCGGCCCGACGATGCGGCACGACCTCGTGCTGGCCGGCGAACACACCGATCGACGTGCGGGTAGCGACACTCGCGCCGCGCCGGACATGCTCGACGTCATCGACTACCTGGCGGGCTACTGCGCATTCGAGAACATCGTCTCGGTGATCGCTGTGTTCGTCGACGACAGACTCGGCCGCAACGAGCGAACGCACTACACACTCGACGTTCAGGATCTGGTGAACGAGCTCGAGGTCACCCTCCCGACGTTCGGTGTGCGGCTCGAAGCCGCCTTCGCAACCTCGGCCATTGCCGATGCCGCGCACTGGTGGTCGCTACAGGGCCCACGGCAGCACGGTCGAATAGCCGATCCGACGGCATCGCCGCTGACGGTGGCCAGAGTGCTGGACGGCTATCCGGTGCGAGGATCGAGAGACGAGCTCGCCGAATTCATCGCACCCGGCCCGGTCGAGACGGTGCAGGCAGTCGTCGCCGAGATGGCAAAGTTTCGGCGCAGCGGTGCACTGTCGCTGACCGACCACCTGACAGCGGTGTTGTCCTACCTCGCGCGGTCTCCCTACGACTCAGAGCTCGAGACCACCGACTTCGCGCGGGTCGCCGTCGCGATCGGGCATGTGCAGGTCCGGGACGCGGTGCTGGCACTGACTCTCGGTGAAGATGCAGATGTCGTCGAAGAATTCTGGGCGCACCTCGTCCGTGTGGTTCCGAACCGCGAAAGAGCAATAGCAGCAACACTTCTCGCGTTCAGTGCCTACGTGCGAGGAGACGGACCGATGGCCCGAATCGCGATCGATGCGGCCCTGAAGGCAGACAGCTCCCACAGTTTGGCGTCGCTGTTGGACCGGTCGCTCAGTGTCGGTGCCAGTCCTGCCCTGGTTCGCGAAGTCGCCGAGAGTGGGTTCGCCTGTGCGCGAGCCTGTGGCATCCGGCTACCGGGCGACCCGATCGGTCGGCGCTGATCCGCAGTCTGCTCAGCGAGCCGCGTGAGAACGGTCGCCGAGCTGCTGCAGAAAGTCCCACGCATCGGACACGATGCGATCGAGATCGGTCAACTCCGGCGTCCAATGCAGTTCCTCGACGGCACGGGCGCTCGATGCGATCAGCACGGCCGGATCACCGAGCCTGCGAGGCGCATGTTCGACGGCAATGGGCAGTCCGGTGACGCGCTTGCACGACGAGATGACCTCGTCGACGGAGAATCCCGTTCCGCTGCCGAGGTTGTAGATGGAGTGCCGACCGGGCTGGGCGGCATCGACGGCGAGGATGTGCGCTTCGGCGAGATCGGCGACGTGGATGTAATCGCGGACGGCTGTGCCGTCGGGAGTGGGCCAGTCCGTGCCGAACACCGAGATCTTCTCTCGCTGACCGAGGGCGACCTGTAATACGAGGGGGATGAGATGGGTCTCGACGACGCGGTTCTCACCGAAACCCTTGTACGCGCCGGCCACGTTGAAGTACCTCAGACTGGTAGCGGCGAGACCGTAGGCCGCTGCGTACGAGGTGATGGCGTGGTCGATCGCGAGTTTCGTCGCACCGTACGGGTTGGTGGGACGTGTGGGGTCGTCCTCGGTGATGGGAGTCTTCTCGGGCTCGCCGTAGGTGGCCGCGGTGGAGGAGAACACCAACTTGGGGGTGCCGGAGGACCGGATCGCGTCCAGAAGAGCCAGGGACGTCACTACGTTCCCACTCCAGTACTTGTCCGGCGACACAACCGACTCGCCCACCAACGACTGCGCTGCGAAGTGCAGAACTGCATCGAAGTCGCCGCCCGTCAATACTTCCGCCGCGACGTCTTTGATGTCACCCTCGACGAAAGTGACCCCGGCGGGAACGGCATCCCGATTACCGGTGGACAGGTTGTCCACGACGACGACCTCATGGCCGCGTTCGTCGAGTACCGCCGCGCACACACTGCCGACGTACCCTGCACCACCGGTAACGAGAAGCTTCACTGTTCGATCTCCCTCACACGCGGCAGAGGCCGTCCGTGGGAAGAGATCAGACCTTCTTCACCTGAACGGCATGCGCCATTTCGTCGGATATGTCGACACCACTGTGTCCTGGCACCGTAATCGTCACCGACCCGGGCTTGGCTTCGACTGTAACCCGGGCATCGGGAACCACGCCCGCCTCGCGTAGCTGAGCGATGACCTCGGGGTCGGACTGAACGTGCTCGGCCAAGCGGCGAACGACGACCGCCGTAGGCTCGCCGAGCGGTACGTCGGTGAGACGAATGAGAGCCTCCGGTGCCAGTGTCGTCTGACCCAGACCCAGCTCCGCCAGACCAGGGATCGGATTACCGTAGGGCGAGGTCGTCGGGTTGTTCAGCACGGTGACCAGCCGGCGCTCGACCTCCTCGCTCATCACGTGTTCCCAACGGCACGCCTCGGCGTGCACATCTTCCCAGCGCAGTCCGATGATGTCGACGAGCAGACGCTCCGCGAGACGGTGCTTGCGCATGACCGCGACGGCCAGGCTGCGGCCCTTCTCGGTCAGCTCCAGATGCCGGTCGCCGGCGACGGACAGAAGACCGTCGCGCTCCATTCGGGCGACGGTCTGACTGACGGTGGGACCACTCTGCTCCAGCCGCTCGGCGATCCGCGCGCGGAGCGGGATGACGCCTTCTTCTTCCAAATCGTAGATCGTCCGGAGGTACATCTCCGTGGTGTCGACCAGATCCTTCACACTCAACCCCTTCGTCGGGTTCGATCCTACCGTCAGCGGCTCTGAATCGGCGCTGCACCCGATGGCGGCGGGCGCGGCGCATCACAACCCCGGAAGCCGCTCGCCGTGGCGCGTCACAATCGGGTACCGAAGACAACACCGGAACCCGGCAACACCATCCCGATCGGCAACGTAGTTTTGTCCGTATGTCTGATCAGGCGACACGCGCCGCCGTATCCATTCCGAACCGTCCCGAGGACATCGTCGTGTGGAGCGCGGACTATCTCGGTTACCGGTGGAGCGACGACCATCCGATGAACCCGACGCGGCTGGATCTGACGATGGCCCTCGCCACCGATCTCGGTGTGTTGGCGGGCGTGGAGCTCGTCGAACCGTCGGCGGCACCGGACTCGGAGCTGCTGCGGTTTCATACCAGCGCGTACATCGAGGCCGTCAAGCGCGCGCCGTCGCAGGGTCCGGCCCTGCGAGACCCCGACGACGTCGTCCACGGTCTCGGTTCCGACGACAACCCGGTGTTCGAGCACATGCACGAAGCCAGCGCGATGCTGACCGGCGGCTCCTTGGCGGCCGCGCGGGAGATCGCGTCGGGGCGGGCCAGGAGAGCAGTGAGTATCGGCGGTGGAATGCACCACGCGATGGCCGATTGGGCCTCGGGCTTCTGCGTCTACAACGACGCCGCCATCGCGATCTCGTGGTTGCTGGACAACGGGTTCGATCGCATCGCCTACATCGACGTCGACGCACACCACGGCGACGGCGTCCAAGCAGCGTTTCTCGGTGATCCTCGGGTTCTGACGGTCTCGTTGCATCAGCACCCGGCAACACTGTGGCCGAACACCGGATGGTCGACGGAGGTAGGAACCGAACGCGGCGAGGGTTCCTCGATCAACGTCCCGCTGCTGCCCGGTACCGCGGATCGGCTCTGGCTCCGTGCATTTCATGCGATCGTTCCGGGCGCGATCGGAGCGTTCCGGCCGCAGATCATCGTCAGTCAATGCGGCGTCGACAGTCACCGCGAGGATCCGCTTGCAGATCTCGCGCTCACCGTCGACGGGCAGAACGCGGCCTTCCTGGCGATGCGCGACCTTGCGGACCGTTACTCGGAGGGACGGTGGTTGGCCGTCGGGGGAGGCGGGTACGGCCTCGTTCGGGTGGTTCCACGGGCCTGGACTCACCTGATCGCCGCTGCCCTCGGCCGCGACATCGATCCGATGGCACCCCTACCCGACACCTGGCGCGAGCGAGTGAGAACCATGGCACCGAGCGTGGATCTGCCCCAGACCATGGGCGACGGTGGGGATGTCGACTATCCCGCCTGGGACGGTCCCGGCGGATCGTTGGCCGGAACGGACGGCACCGACCGGGCACTCGAACGCGTCGACTCGGCCATCATCGCCACTCGTCGAGCAGTGTTTCCGCTGCTCGGACTCGATCCGGAGGACCCGCGTGACTGATTCCACCGGTACCGACCCGGCCGCCGAACAGGCCGCCGCGACAGACGAGAAGAGCAGCAAGGAACTGGCACGAGAGCGCGCGGAAACAGAATTTCCGCGGCACTGGGTCGCCGACGTTCTGACGTCGGACGGCGGCGTCGTGCACCTGCGGCCCATCGTGCCCTCGGACTCCGAGGCCATCGTGGCTTTTCACGGACGACTGTCGGAGCGCACCAGATACCTTCGGTACTTCGGCCCCTATCCGACGATGCCGCAGCGGGACGTTCTGAACTTCACCACTGTCGACCATCACGACCGTGTGGCCTTCGTTGCAGTACTGGGCGACGACATCATCGCGGTCGGCCGGTACGAGCGGCTACCCGAGGGCGACGGCAACTCGGCCGAGGTTGCATTCGTCGTCGCCGACGCCCACCAGGGCCGCGGACTCGGACCCATCCTGCTCGAGCACCTCGCGGGTGCGGCCGCCGAGAACGGCGTCAACATGTTCGTCGCCGAGGTGTTGGCCGAAAACCGCAACATGGTCACCGTGTTCCGGGAGGCCGGATATCAGGTGAGCCGTTCCTTCGAGGGCGGTGTTCTACGGCTGGAATTCGCCATCGATCCGAGCGAGGCGTTGCTGTCGGTGCGGAACTCTCGCGAGCGCGCGGCCGAGGCCCGTAGCGTTCGCAACGTACTCAGCCCTCGATCGGTCGCCGTCATCGGCGCATCGACCGACAGCTCCAAGGTGGGCAACGCGGTGCTGGCGAACCTGCTCGCCGGTAACTTCACGGGCCCGGTGTACCCCGTCAACGCCGACCACCGCTCGGTGCGCGGTGTCCGCGCGTACGCCACCGTGCACGACATCCCGGACCCGGTCGACCTTGCTATCGCTGCGGTTCCGGCCGATGCCATCGACGCAGTGCTCGACGACTGCCTGGACAAAGGTGTCAAAGCACTGCTCGTGGTGTCGGGTGGATTCGGCGAGACCGGGCCAGCGGGGCAGGAGAGCGAACGCAGGCTGGTGCTCGCCGCCCGTGCCCACGGGATGCGATTGATCGGGCCCAACGCGCTCGGCGTCGCGAACACCGACCCTGAGTTCGGGTTGAACGCCACATTGGCACCGCATCTGCCGACCCCGGGCAACGTCGGCTTCTTCTGCCAGTCCGGCGCACTCGGCATCGCAATTCTCGACGAGGCAGCCAATCGCCGACTGGGTCTGTCGACGTTCGTCTCTGCCGGCAACCGAGCGGACGTCTCGGGTAACGACCTGTTGCAGTACTGGGACTCCGACCCGGCGACCGAGGTGATTCTGCTGTACCTGGAGAGCTTCGGAAATCCCCGCAAATTCACCCGAATCGCTCGACGGGTAGCGCGCAGCAAGCCGATCATCGCGGTCAAGAGCGGCCGCGGAGCCGTACCACCCGCACACGCCATCGGTGCCGACATCGACGATTCCATCGTCCGAGCGTTGTTCGCCCAAGCCGGAGTGATCCAGGTCGACACCATCTCCGAACTGTTCGACTGCGCAGTACTGTTCGGCAACCAACCCCTCCCGGCCGGCCCACGCGTCGCCGTCGTGGGCAACTCCACGGCCCTGGGAGTCCTGGCCGTCGACGCCGCTCGCGCCAAAGGCTTGCATGCTGATATCCCGACCGACGTCGGACCGCAGGCCGGTCCCGAGGATTTTGCCGCGGCCGTCTCGTCGGCACTGGCCGCCTCCGACATCGATGCAGTGATCGTCGTGTTCGTGCCCCCGGTCGCGGTCGAGGTCGAACCGTTCGCGACTGCGCTGGGCAATGCGGTCCGGGGATCCGACAAGCCGGTGCTGTCGACTTTCCTTGCCACCGAAGGTATCCCGGATGTGCTGGCTGTACGCGGGCCCGGCGGGCACCCGGTTCGGGGCTCGGTTCCGTCGTATTCGAGCCCCGAACGAGCCGTGGCGGCACTCGCCGCCGCGTGGCGGTATTCGTCCTGGCGCTCGCGGCCGGTATCGAATCTGGTTCGGCCCAAGAGCATCGACGGCGATCGCGCCAAGCAGCTGGTCCGGGATTGGCGTTCGGCAGGGGGCCAAGGGCGCTGGCTGTCGGATTTCGAGACTGCCGAACTGTTGGCCTGTTACGGCCTCGACGTCGTGGCGTTCCGCGCCGTCACCGACGAGAACGAGGCCGTCGCGGCGGCCGACGAACTAGGGTACCCGGTTGCCGTGAAGGCGACAGGGAAGCGGTGGCGGCACCGGCCCGATCTGGGCGGTGTCCGCTTGGACGTCGCCGACGCCTCGGCAGTCCGTGTGGCATACCGCAACCTGGCGGCCGAATCCGGAGAGCCGCTACTGCACGTCCAGCGCATGGCAGTCAAGGGAATCGGCTGCGTGGTGCGGGTTCAGGACGACCCGTCGTTCGGATCGCTCATCTCGTTCGGTCTGGCCGGAGTGATCTCGGATCTGTTGGGCGACCGTGCCTACCGTGTGCTGCCGTTGACCGAGGACGAAGCGGCACAGTTGATCGACGCGCCGAAGGCTGCTCCGCTGCTGTCGGGCTACCGAAACGCCGTGCCGGTCAACAAGAGTGCGCTGATCGACCTCGTCCAGCGCATATCTGCGCTGGCCGAGGACATTCCCGACATCCGTGAGATTTCTTGCGAACCGGTGCTGGCATCCGCCGACGGCGCATACATCACCGATGCGCGAGTACGAATCGGGCCCGAACCGACGAAGGCAGACCTCGGTCCCCGACGATTGCGTTGACGAGGACTGTGTCGCCGAAAACGAGAGAAGCGGCGACCGAGCCGACGTCCCGAGGGGAAAAGAACGTCGGTTCGGCCACCGCGTCGGATGGCGCGAACGGGAGTGTTCACCGTCGCTCCACCGGTCGGAGAACCGGAATCAGCTGGCGTACGAACGCAACTTCTCGGCGCGGTCACCCTGGCGAAGCTTGACCATCACCTCGCGCTCGATCTGACGCACGCGCTCGCGAGACAGTCCGAAGAGCTTGCCGATCTGATCGAGGGTGCGCGGCTGGCCGTCGTCCAAGCCGTAGCGCAGACGAATGACCTGCTGCTCACGTTCGTCGAGGGTGCCGAGCACGACGCGAACGTCGCTGTGCAGCAGCCCGGCGATGACGGCGTTCTCGGCGGACGTGGCTTCCGAGTCCTCGATGAAGTCACCCAGCGGCGCTTCCTCGTCGCTACCCACCGGCATGTCGAGGCTGACCGGATCCCGGCTGTGGTCGAGCAGATCCGCAATCTTCTCGACTGCGATGCCCGATTCACTCGACAGCTCTTCGTCGGTTGCCTCGCGTCCGAGCTGCTGATGCAGCTCCCGCTTGATCCGGGCGAGTTTGTTGACCTGCTCGACGAGGTGGACAGGGAGCCGAATCGTTCGGCTCTGATCTGCCATGCCGCGAGTGATGGCCTGACGGATCCACCACGTTGCGTAGGTCGAGAACTTGAAGCCCTTCGCGTAGTCGAACTTTTCCATGGCGCGAATCAGGCCCAGGTTGCCCTCCTGGATCAGGTCGAGCAACGGCATTCCGCGACCGGTGTAGCGCTTGGCGAGCGAGACGACCAACCGGAGGTTTGCTTCGAGCAGATGGCTGCGCGCCGCGCTTCCGTCCCGCACGATGATGGCCAAGTTGCGCTTCTTGACTGCGCTCAACCGCTTCGTGTTCTCGAGAACCTGTTTGGCGTACAGACCTGCTTCGATCCTCTTGGCCAGGTCGACCTCTTCTTCAGCCGTCAGCAACGCGGTGCGGCCGATGCCGTTGAGGTACACGCGAACGAGATCGGCTGCTGGGCTCTGGGCGTCCAGATCGGCATCGGTGGGCCGCGGACGAATCGTGGTGCTGGGGCTGGTCATGACTTGCCTCCTGGTCGGTGGTGTCTCACAGGTTCAACGCTCGGGACGCTCCGATAAGTTCCCACGCCGATCCTTGTGATACCCGCCTGACCAGGGAATACGGCGGGTCCGTCCTGAGAAGTTGCTGAGAACGTTCGCAGCGGGAACGGCAGCGCAGCCCCAGGTCCGTTCAGCGAGCCGGCAACACGAGTCCGTGCCGCACCAGACCCTGCATCAGCGTCACCGCATGCCCCGCCAGTTCGTCGGCATCCTCACCGTGCGCGGCGGCGAGCAGCTCGACCAGTTCGCCCACCGCGAGCCCATCCGGACGCAGGCCCGCCAGAAGCGCGGCACCGAGCTCGTCGACGTCGTGCTGCCACTGTGGTCCGTTTCCCCGGTGGACACGGATCGCCACTGGAGCCCAGCCCTCGTCGCCGGGAAGAAACACTCGTTCGAGCGCGGTGTTGGGGTCGAGAGTCAGTACCGAGTCGAGAATGTCGTTGTCACGGAGCCACTCGAGCCGAGAGAAATACTCGAGCGACTCGTTCCCGAGCGGGTCGGAGAACCCGTGCGTCAACTCCTCGGCGAGCAGATCCGTCGGAGAGTCCGTCTTGCGTAGATAGACGAACCCGAAACCGACGCCCTCGACACCCGCGGCGGCGAAATGATCGAGCCAGGACTGGGCCACCGCGGCCGCATCGGGGTCGCGCGGGTCCAAACCGCCGTCGCGCATCCAGGTGCCCACATACAGAGCGGGGTCTGCCACGTCACGCTCGACCACCCAGGCGTCGACGCCGTGGGCGGGAAGCCAGGACGCCACTCTCGTACGCCAGTCCTCGCCCTCGAGGTGCACCCACGACGCGAGGATGGCAGCAGTCCCACCGAGGGTGAGGTGCTCGGGTGCCTGGGCGATCATCAACGCGCTCGCGCCGTCGAGGTCGAGGCCGGAATCTCGGTACGAGTGCAGTACTTCGGCGCGTCCCACGACGAACGGGGGATTGGCGACGATTCGATCGAACGTACGTCCGGCCACCGGCTCGAACCACGAACCGTGCAGCAATTCGACGTCGAGACCGTTGAGGGCCGTCGTCGCTGCCGCCAGATCCATCGAACGCGGGCTGATGTCGGTCGCGGTCACCGTCGTTGCGTAGTCGCACGCGTGGACGGCTTGGACGCCGCATCCGGTCCCGACGTCGAGGACGGTGTCCACTGGCGAGGTCGGTGTACCGCGCAACAACGACAGCGACGCCTGGCCGACGCCAAGCACATGATCGGTGGCCGTGTCGGCGACGCGCATGCTGCCGTCGGGATCGGAGACGATCCACCGGGTTCCGTGCCCGGCGTCGAGGGGCCGGATGTCGAGCAGGGTGCGCACCGTGGATCCGGTACGAGCGAGAATGCCGGCCGAGATGGCTTCGGAGACGGTCAGCGGTGCGAGAGCGGCCGCGACCTCGTCCTCGGGGCAGTCGTCGACCAGCAGGAACAATCGCACCAAGACACCCAGATCTCCGCCGCCGAGGCTCGCGTTGCGGACCGGTACCGGTTCGCTGCGTCCCAGTGCGGCGTGGGCGTCGGAGCCCAGCAACCTCAGGACGCCGTCGGCGTCGTAACCCGCGCGATCGAAGGCTTCACGGAGGGCAGCGGCGGCAGCGACCAGTGGGGACGGAGAAATCTGTGCGTTCACCGAGCAAGTGTCGCACCGCCTGTCGGCTTCCTGTCAGTCCTCGCCGGCTTCGATCACGCGGTGATTGCTCGATTCGATGGCCGGACTGTCGATGGTCCGGTAGTCGTACCGGCTCATTTCGTCCTTGGTACGCGGCGGCCGATCGTTCGCGATCAACACCGCCATCCATGGGAGCGGAATGGACAGACCGACGATCGCCATGGATATCCATGGGTTCATCCACATTCCGTATGCCAGTGCAGCGAGCACCAAGGCCGGTATGCGGAAGGACATGATGAACATGTACTTGCGGACACGCGCTTTGTGCTGCTCTTCCACCGACTGTTGCGCCTCGGTGATCAGGACGGGCCCATCCGGCGAGTCGCTGTACGCGCTTCCGTCGAACCCTGGGGTTCTCGTCATACCTCCACTGTGGCACTACCGCTCACAGATTGCATACGACGAGCTGTGCGACCGGTTCGAACACAGTGTGGCGACGGATTAATCTGTGTTCATGAGCACTCAGACGAAGGACCGTCCCGACATCGCTCCGGACGAAACCACCGACGATGACCGGCCGAAATTCTTCCATTACGTCAAGAAGAACAAGATCGCCGAAAGCGCCGTCATGGGTACCCATGTGGTAGCGCTGTGCGGCGAGGTGTTTCCGGTCACCAAGTCTGCAAAACCGGGCTCACCGGTGTGCCCGGACTGCAAGAAGGTCTACGAGGGCCTCAAGAAGGGCGAGTGACGGCTCACGTTCGACGGTGACTCCGCCGGGCCCGACCGTCACTGAGACGGTTCGGGCCGGTCGGATCGTTGCCGATCGCCGACCACTTTGATCGGGCCTGTGGCCAGACGCCGCGCTACCGCGGTCACCGGTCCCGACGGCTTGTCGTCCGCCGCTGCCTGCGCTGCGAGCCACTCACGCATTTGATCCATTCGGGTTGCTCTGGCCGGCCAGAACTCCTGGATCGTCGCGTTGAACTCGGCTCCGAGGACCACGGCGAAGCCGAGAAAGAACGTGAAGAGCAGAAACGCGATCGGAGTTGCCAGCGCACCGTAGGTGTAGCCGGTGCTGGTGACCCAGGTCAGGTACCGGCGGAGTACGGCGCTGGCTATCATGAAGAACACCCCGGCCAGCAGTGCTCCGCCGAGCAGACGATGCCAGGGCAGTGACGTGTGCAACGCCAGCTTGTACAACGTGGTCAGGCCGATGATCAGCAGCAAGCCGACGGCCGGGTAGTACAGGAAGTCGACGAGTTCGCTGCCGACGGTCAGCCACGAATCGGGCAGTATCTGCTGGACGTACACCGGTCCGAGTGCGACGAGCGGAAGCACGAACACCGCGATGATCAGGAAGCCGACGTACAGGAGCAGCGCGAAGAACCGCTGCCAGACGGGATTTCGAGCGTCGGCCTGTCCGTGTGCTTCGACGATGGAGTCCACGAACGTCGAGATCGCCGACGAGCCCGCCCACAGCGAGAGCAGAAAGCCGACCGAGACGATTTCGCCACTGCCCTGTGCGAGTACGTCTCGAACGGTCGGCGCGATGATCTGATCGACGACACTGCTGCTGAAGAGCGTGTTGCTGAAGGTGATGATCTTCGACTCGATGATGTCGACGGTGTTGGGGCCGAACCATCCTCCGACGAAACCGAGACTGCCCAGCACCCCGAGCAGAAGGGGCGGTAGCGACAGCGTCTGCCAGAAGGCGGCGGTCGCGGCCTTGCTGAAGATCGAATCGTCCCAGGCCTTGCCGAGCGTGCGCAGAGTCACTTTCCACACCGCACGTAGCGGGTTTCTCGCCGACAATCGCGGCGGTGTGGGAGTTGGGCCTGCAGACTCGCTCATGGTGCCTCCAGCATTCCTGACCGATGCCGACTTCGCCTAACGACCGACGCGCCGTGTCGCGTCCGACATCACCCCAGCGATGCGGGATCCGTCGGTACGGAGCGATAGGCTCCTCGGCGGACACTGCAGGGCTACCGAGAGCGCGAGGAATTTACATCGATGCCAGGAACCGGCGGCCAGTGAGCGCTGACATGTTCGATCCCACACCACCATCCACCGATCAGACGGCTGCGCCCGTCGCCGGCGGGGCACCGCTACGTGCCTGGCAGCGACGCGCGCTGACGAAGTATCTCGTCGCCTCGCCCAAGGATTTCCTGGCGGTGGCGACCCCGGGTGCAGGTAAGACCACGTTCGCCCTGCGCGTCGCCGCCGAACTGCTCGCGCACCGCACCGTCGATCAGGTGACGGTGGTGGCACCCACCGAGCACCTCAAGCATCAGTGGGCCGAGTCGGCGGCGCGGGTGGGCATCGCGTTGGACTCGCGCTTCTCCAACTCGACCGGGCAGACCTCGAGTGACTACCACGGTGTGGTGGTGACCTACGCGCAGATCGCCTCGCATCCGTTCAAGCACCGAGTGCGCACGGAGGCCCGCAAGACTCTGGTGATCCTCGACGAGATCCACCACGGTGGTGACGCGAAGAGCTGGGGCGAGGGCATCCGCGAAGCGTTCGGCGACGCCACCCGACGCCTTGCGTTGACGGGTACTCCGTTCCGCAGCGACGACAGTCCCATTCCGTTCGTCAATTACGAACCGGATCAGGACGGCCTGATGCGGTCGAAGGCCGATCACGCGTACGGCTACTCCGACGCCCTCGCCGACGGAGTCGTTCGCCCGGTCGTCTTCCTCGCGTATTCCGGGGAGGCACGGTGGCGGGACAGCGCAGGCGAGGAGTACACCGCTCGGTTGGGCGAGCCGCTGAATGCGGAGCAGACCGCACGGGCCTGGCGTACCGCCCTCGACCCGCAGGGCGACTGGATGCCTGCGGTGCTGTTGGCTGCGAACACACGATTGGCACAGTTGCGGTCGGGCGGTATGCCCGACGCAGGTGGTCTCGTGATCGCGACCGACCAGACGGTGGCGCGGGCCTACGCCAAGCTGATCGAGGTGATCACGGGGGAGACGCCGACCCTCGTCCTCTCCGACGACCCCACATCCTCGGCTCGTATCGCCGAGTTCGGCAAGAGTGATCAGCGGTGGATGGTTGCCGTTCGCATGGTGTCCGAGGGTGTCGACGTTCCGCGTCTCGCCGTCGGCGTCTACGCCACCAGTGCATCCACTCCGCTGTACTTCGCGCAGGCAATCGGCCGTTTCGTGCGATCACGCCGTAAGGGCGAGACGGCGAGCGTCTTCCTGCCGTCGGTACCGGTCCTGCTCGACCTCGCCTCGCAGCTCGAGGCTCAGCGCGACCATATTCTCGGCAAGCCCCACCGCGAGAAGGACGGCTTCGACGACGAGCTGCTGGCCGACGCGAACAAGCAGAAAGACGAGCTGGGCGAGGAAGAGAAGGCGTACACCTCCCTCGGCGCGGATGCCGAGCTCGATCAGGTGATCTACGACGGGTCCTCGTTCGGGACCGCGACGTTCTCGGGCAGCGACGAAGAAGCCGACTATCTCGGGCTCCCCGGCCTGCTCGATGCGACGCAGATGCGCGACCTGCTTCGCCAGCGTCAGCAGGAGCAGATCGACAAACCCGCTCCGGGCCCGGCGGTCCCCGCGCCTGCCGTCGTCAACGACAGGGCCACCAGTGCCGGCCAGTTGGCCGGCCTGAGGCGGGAACTGAACAGTTTGGTTGCGGTGTACCACCACCGGACGGGGAAGCCGCACGGCGTCATTCACGGCGATCTGCGTCGAATCTGCGGTGGCCCGCCGACGGCGATGGCATCGGCGGAGCAGCTGGGTGAGCGAATCGCGCAGTTGCGCAAGATGTAGCACCCGACGGACGAACGAGTGCTGCCGGCGAACTGTGCCGGTGACACGACAACGACGGACGGTCCAGAGACCGTCCGTCGTTGTGATCGTGCGTTGATGCAGTTGTATCGGTACAGCTGTGGCGAACTGGCGTCCCCCGACGAGTCGGTGGGTTACACCGTGGAGTCCGATTCGGTCATCACCGTTGCGTTCACTTCACGCAAGCGGGCTTCGTGCTCGGTGGCGTGGTGACCGCAGAAGAGAAGCTCTCCACCGGTCGAGAGCACGACACGCGCGCGAGCCCCTGCACCGCACCGGTCGCACCGGTCCGCTGCTGTCAATTGTGGGCTGGTCAATGTTCCGGGCATGACTCCTCCGTACTGGCTTGCGGGTATGTCCCGTTCGCCTGGGGCCGGTCCGCCGCGTCGGTATGGCGCGGTTCGTTCACTCTGTCAGACGTATGGCGGTCACGCGTTGTTCCCGAGCGCGTTTCTTTGTGTTGTCACTAACACGAAACATGTCCTACGAGCAGGAACGCCGTGGATCCTGTTCGCTGACAGCTGATACGGAATCGGACGGGTGGCGGCAGTAGGGTCCCGGTGTGGCTTCGACTTCTTCCTCGCTGTCCGGCGCTTCGAGGCTGGGTATCCCGTCGCTGTTCGTGATCGGTGCCATATGCATGTACGTCGGTGCGGCCATCGGAGTGTTCCTGTTCGACACGGTGAACCCGGCTGCGGTGGCCTGGCTGCGGGGCTTCGGTGCCGCTGTCGTCCTGATCGCCTGGCGTAGGCCGTGGCGTCGACGCGGCGGTGCCGGATCCGTATGGACGGTACGACGCGCGGTGACCGCCGCCGCGTTCGGAGCGGCCACCATCGGCATGAACGTGATGTTCTACGAGGCCATCGCGCGGCTGCCCCTCGGTGCGGCGGTCGCCATCGAGTTTCTGGGTCCCATCGTCGTGGCCGCAGCAGGATCTCGGAAGCTCACCGATGCACTCGCGGTCGTTCTGGTGGTCGCCGGCGTTGCTGCCATCGCGTCGGCTCAGTTCGAGGGCGGCGAGGTGGGATTGATCGGAATCGCGTTCGCGCTCGGTTCGGCGGCTCTGTGGGCGGCGTACATCGTGCTGGGCAAGTCCGTGGCCGACGCCGGGCAGGGGCTCGACGACATGGCTGCCGGTTTCGGAATCGCATCGGTGGTTCTCGCCGTGCCGCTGTTCGCACCGTTCGCATTCGCGCACACCGACGTTCTGAGCGACTGGCGCATCTGGGTTCTGGGCCTGGGCGTCGGATTGCTGTCGAGCGTCGTTCCGTACGTTCTCGACCAGTACGTCCTGGTCCGAGTGGGTCGGGCTCGCTTCGCGTTGCTGTTGGCGTTGCTGCCCGCGACCGCGACTGTCGTCGGTGCCGTGGTGCTGACCCAGGTGCCGACGCTGCTCGAGTCCCTGGGAATCCTTGCCGTCATCGCCGCAGTGGTGCTCGGCGGCCTGCCGGGCCGAACGCGCGGTGGGGCACCCACGCTGCCCCCGCCCTGACTTCCAGGACACGGCTCGGGGACGCGCGGGGTAGGGGACACGAGGCCCCGAGAACCCGGCACAATGGCGGTGTGACCGAACGAACCGACGTCCTCGTACATCTGTGCACCACGGAGGAGTGGTCGAGAATCCGGGGCGGTACCGAGTACACGCCGGAGTCGTTCGCCGAACTGGGTTTCGTTCACCTCTCCACGCCCGAGCAGGTGCATCTGCCCGCGAACCGGCTCTTCCCAGGACGCACCGATCTGGTGCTGCTGGCGCTGGACCCAGCGCGGTTGAGTGCGCCGGTGCAGTGGGAGCCGGGTGTGCCGTCCGACCCGCAGTCGATGCTGTTTCCGCACCTGTACGGACCGCTACCGCTCGAGGCCGTCACTGCCGCCGTCGAGTACCGACCGGGGCCCGCCGGGGATTTCGGGACGCCCGTGCTCTGACCGAAAGCCTGGCAGTCGCCAGCAACGAGAAGCGACCGCCGATCCGAAGATCGACGGTCGCTTGTCGTTCGAAGATTGTCAGTCCAAGTAGTCGCGCAGAACCTGGGACCGCGACGGGTGCCGCAGCTTCGACATCGTCTTGGACTCGATCTGACGAATTCGCTCGCGGGTGACTCCGTACACCTGCCCGATCTCGTCGAGGGTGCGGGGCTGTCCATCGGTGAGGCCGAAGCGGAGGCGAACTACGCCTGCTTCGCGCTCGGAGAGCGTCTCGAGCACCGACTGCAGCTGATCCTGCAGAAGCGTGAACGACACCGCGTCGACCGCGACGACAGCCTCGGAGTCTTCGATGAAGTCCCCGAGCTGGCTGTCACCCTCGTCACCGATGGTCTGGTCGAGGGAAATCGGCTCGCGAGCGTACTGCTGGATCTCCAGCACCTTCTCGGGCGTGATGTCCATCTCCTTGGCGAGTTCCTCCGGAGTGGGCTCGCGGCCCAGATCCTGCAGGAGCTCACGCTGGATGCGTCCGAGCTTGTTGATGACCTCGACCATGTGCACCGGGATACGAATGGTCCGGGCCTGGTCTGCCATGGCACGGGTGATGGCCTGGCGGATCCACCAGGTGGCGTACGTCGAGAACTTGTAGCCCTTGGTGTAGTCGAACTTCTCGACCGCGCGGATCAGACCCAGGTTGCCCTCCTGGATGAGATCCAGGAACGCCATGCCGCGGCCCGTGTAGCGCTTGGCCAGCGAGACGACGAGGCGGAGGTTTGCCTCGAGCAGGTGGTTCTTGGCGCGGTTGCCGTCACGGCAGATCCAGGTCATGTCACGCCGCTGGGCGACGGGGAGCTTCTCGCCCTTCTCCGCGGACTCGCGCATCTTCTCGACGGCGAACAGTCCTGCCTCGATGCGCTTGGCGAGCTCGACCTCTTCCTCGGCGTTGAGGAGGGCGACCTTGCCGATCTGCTTGAGGTACGCGCGAACCGAGTCCGCTGATGCGGTGAGCTCGGCGTCCTTGCGGGCCTGACGCAGGGCTTCGGATTCCTCTTCGTCCCAGACGAAGTCGCCGGACGCCTTGTCCTCGGCGGTCGGCTCGCTCGTTGCGTCTTCTTCGGTGTCGTCGCCTGCGGCGACGACCTCGACGACGTCGTTCGCTGCGGCGGCGAGTTCACCTTCGGAGATGTCGATGTCTTCGATTCCCGGGGTGCTCTCGTCGACGTCATCGCCGGTGGCGGGAGCTGCTGTCTTCTTCGCTGCGGCCTTCTTGGCCGGTGCCTTCTTGGCGGCGGCGCGTTTGGCCGGTGCCTTCTTAGCCGGTGCCTTCGCGGCGGGTGCCTTGACAGCAGGTTCAGGTGTCGCAGTTCCAGGTTCGGAATCTACGGTCTGACGGATATCGGTGGCTGCCACGTACGCCCTTTCGTGACGAAGTCGTGCGGCGTCACGCCAGAGTTGTTTCCGGCGGAGAGGTCTTCGGATTCGGCCGGCTGCGTACCGGCACACACCATTGTAACGACCTCTCAGGAGTTTGTTACCTACCCTCGTCCTTCGCAGGTGGCGACACCGCGTGTCAGTGCGGTGATCCAGCCGATGTACCGGTCTCGGCGGACGCGACGGCACTGTCCGCAGCGAGGGCCGCTCCGACGATCCCCGCCGTGTTCAGCAGGGTCGCGGGGACCACCGGAGTTCGGTTGGTCAGGTGCGGAATCCACTTCTCGCTCTTGCGACTGATTCCGCCACCGGCAATGAACAGGTCGGGCCACAGCAGCGCCTCGAACGTCGCGAGCACGGTGGAGACCTCTTTGGCCCATTCCTTGTAGGACAGCCCCTTGTTCTCCTTCACCGAGGACGCCGCGCGATGCTCGGCTTCCTTGCCGCCGATCTCCATGTGTCCGAATTCGGTGTTCGGCAGCAGAACTCCGTTGTGCAGAACGGCGGAACCGATGCCGGTGCCGAACGTGAGCAGAACGACGACCCCGTCCTTGCCCTTGCCGCCGCCGTACTTGTCCTCGGCGACCCCGGCGGCATCCGCGTCGTTGAGGACGGTGATGTTCTCGTTTCCGATGGCCTTCGCGAACAATGCTCGCGCATCGGTGTCGATCCAGCTCTTGTCGATGTTCGCGGCCGAACGCGCCACACCGTTGGTGACCACCGCGGGCAGGGTGACGCCGATCGGCCCGGTCCACTCGAAATGCGAGACGATCTCGGCCACGGTCCGCGCGACGGCGTCGGGGGTCGAAGGCTGAGGCGTCTCGATCTTGTAGCGATCGCCCACGAGCTCACCGGTGTTCAGGTCGACGATGCCGCCCTTGATGCCGCTGCCACCGACGTCGACGCCGAACCCGTGACGCTCGGCCGTCGCCGCGGTGCTGTTGTCCGAACCTGGCTGTGTCATGTCGATGCCGCTCCTGGCCTGATCGAATTCGTGTGTGCCGTCGCTTCGGAACAATAGTGCCGTCCGTTCGTCGGCGTGACGCCGACGCTGTAGCGGACGGCCCGCCGAGTGCCGCGGTGGTGCCGCGCCGGCGAAGTGTGTTGCGATGTACGCGTGCCGAAACATGACGGAACGCAGACCCACACCGCCACTGAGCAATTGCCGCAGACGCCGGCAACCGTAGAACGGTCGGATACCGAACCGACGACACGTGATGCGGAGGTACTGCGCGGGGTTGCCGTTCGGGTTGCCACGGAGGCAGCCGAGCACGTCCGAACGCGTCGTCCGCAGGTGTTCGGTGACAGTGCCGACGCGGAGGCAGAGGCCGTGCAGACGAAAAGCACACCGACCGATCCGGTCACCGTCGTGGACACCGAAACCGAACGTGTTCTTCGCGAATTGCTGGCGCAGCTGCGTCCCGGCGATGCCGTCCTCGGCGAGGAGGAAGGTGGCGGGGACGAATCCGTCGCCGGAGTTCGATGGGTGCTGGATCCGATCGACGGAACCGTCAACTTCATGTACGGAATTCCTGCGTACGCGGTCTCTGTTGCGGTGCAGATCGACGGAGTGAGCGTGGCAGGGGCCGTCGTCGACGTGGCCCGCGATGTGGTCTATTCGGCCGCGCAGGGGCACGGTTCGACGGCTCGGTACGCAGACGGTCGTATCGAACGGCTGCAGTGTTCGGGTGTGACCGAATTGTCGATGACGTTGCTGGCCACCGGATTCGGGTACGGATCACGACGCCGCGCGGCGCAGGGCGCGATCATCGCCGAACTGCTGCCGAAGGTGCGAGATATTCGCCGAATCGGTTCTGCAGCACTGGATCTGTGCATGGTCGCGTCCGGTGCCGTCGACGCACACTTCGAGCACGGGCTCAGCCCGTGGGACTGGGCGGCGGGGTCGCTGATCGCTGCCGAGGCCGGAGCCCTCGTCGATGTGCCCGCAGCGACGTCGTCGAGTGCGGACGGGGTCGTCACCGTGGCGATGGCCCCGGGAATCGCCGAACCCCTGACTGCCGCCCTACGACTCGTCGGCGCACTCGATCCGACTCCGAGCTGACGGACTGGTCCGACTCAGTAGCGCGATCGTCTCAGCAGCGCGATCGACTCAGCAACGAGACTGACGCGCGGCGGCGAGCAGATCGGGGTCGAGGGGCTGCGGCGCGGCACCGGGTGCTGCGCCCGCCAGCGTGCGTAGCACTTCCTCTGCGTCGTCGTTCGGCTGAATCTCGCTGAAGTAGGTGCCGAGTGCCAGATCCACCGAGTCGTCGGTCCTCGAGTCCTCGATGAGTTCTGCACACGGTGCGAGGAGCCACACTGCGCTCGCGGCACCGATACCCGCGGATCCGAATCGGATCTGGCCCTGGCACTGCATGTTCTGGTCGACGTAGACGGGATCGTTGCCCACCTGCACGTCCGGAGCACTCGCGAAGCCGTAGTCACTGAGCTGAGCCGCCACGTGTGCAGCTTGGCCGCGTTCGCCGTTGGCGTTGAACACTCGTACCTTCGATGCCGACAGGGCGGCAGGCTCGACGTCGAGAAGTGTCGTCGGGTCGACTTCCTCGCCGAGGGCAACCGGCTGCGTTCCGTCGGTGGCAGCGGTCGTGGTCGGGGTGTTGCATTCGGCAGTGGCCGATGTCGTCTCGGTGGTGGTGAACACCTTGACCCACACGACCACGGCGAGCAGAGCGAGTACTGCGAACACGGCGATGATCGGAAGTGCGCGGCGTCGACGGAACGGACGGCCGCGGTCGTCGACCGGCCGGCCTTCGGTGATCAGAGAAACCACAGTGATTCTTCGCCTTTCCGTCGGCAGTCGCCGAGACCGGTACACGGAGTCGGTTCACACCGACGCGTGCCTACTGTAGATGCCCGCGGTCCTCGGCGACGGCACACTCGGCCGCGAGGTCGCCGAAAGCAGTGCATGCGACCCGTTTGCACCGCGAAAACCAGCAGCAGAACTGCTTCTGCGGACTGCGGAATGAAGCCGGTGATCTCGGTGTTGATGCGGCGTGCACGGAGGCAATGAAGTGATCGGCGATTCGGTTTCGGCTTTGGGGTCGGCGTCGGCTATTGTCTGGCGGCCGCAGTGCTTAAGAAACAGAAAGCTGCCGGTGAATCGTCGATCAGGTGAGCGAAATCTCGATCGAGTTTCAACCGGCGGAATTCGGGAACTACCCGGTGTAGTTTCCGGCACCGCGTGATGAACCTGTTCGATCGAGAATCAAATCGGTGGGAGCGAGCAAGCGCCCTCTTCACAGCCGACGGCCACAAGCCGACCACACCGGCAGCTTCCACCACACACACGTACGAAGATGAGGGGTTACGAGAACAATGGCAACCGATTACGACGCTCCGAGAAGAACAGAATCCGACGACGTCTCGGAGGACTCTCTCGAAGAACTGAAGGCTCGCCGCAACGAGGCGCAGTCCGCAGTCGTCGACGTGGACGAGTCAGACACCGCCGAGTCCTTCGAGCTCCCGGGTGCCGACCTGTCCGGCGAAGAGCTTTCGGTCCGGGTGGTTCCCAAGCAGGCGGACGAATTCACCTGTTCGAGCTGCTTCCTGGTGCACCACCGCAGTCGACTGGCCAGCGATGCCAACGGCGTCCTCATGTGCCGGGACTGCGCTGCCTGATCGACGGCAGGCCCTGATCGAGGGCAGGCAATGCCCGGCCGAGCGGCCGGGCAGTGAGGTTTCGCAGCGAGAGCCCGACGGCTGGGTCAGCGAGCTTCCACGCCGTGGGCACTGAGCACGGCGAGTAGATCCTCCGGTCGCTTGGTGCTGATCAACCAGTAGGGCGTCGGGTCGTCCGGGTCGTCAAGTACGACGATCACCATCTGTTTCACCCAGGTGCGGTGCTGTACGAAGGCAAGCGGGTCCAGCTGCCTTCCCAGCGCCGCACTTTTTGCTGTCGCGGGCACCACGGCTGCCTTGGACGCGACATCGAGAGGCAGATGCGCTTTGCCGACCCGTAGCTCGAGGCCGGCGGACGACGACTCGGTCGAGTCCGAGCTCGGATCGGTGGCCACCACCTGCACACGTAACCTGCTGAACGCCACCAGACCCCAGGCGACAAGGGGCAGGAGCAACACGTAGGGCAGCCAGGCGCGAACACCGGGGGCACCCATGTGTACCTCCGCTGCGAGTAGTACCGCCAGCGCTGCGCCGGCCACCCACCACCAGAGGGGTACCCACAGTCGTTCGGCGTAGAGCACCGACTCCGAGCCGGGGGAACCGGCACGCGAGGCGGGGTCGTCGGACTCGGGGTTCGCCCGATCGGCCTGTCGATCTGCAGTCACCCCACCCAGGGTAGTCGCCCCGCCGACGGCGAAGCAGATCAGCGTAGTCTCGTTCGACGTGAGTGACGAAGTCATCGAGTCCCGCAACACGCTTTCCGGCGACCAGCTCGAGGTGCCCCCGGACCGCCCCGGGGAGGTTCGACTTCGCCGGTTGGACCCAGATCTACCGGTTCCCACGCGTGCGCACGAGGGTGACGCGGGTGTGGATCTGCGGATCACCGCCCCAGTGACGATCGCTCCCGGCGAACGGGTTCTCGTGGGCACGGGGATTGCGGTGGCCTTGCCCCTCGGGATGGTGGGGCTGATCCACCCGCGCTCGGGCCTGGCGGCCAAATCGGGACTGTCGGTCGTCAACACCCCTGGCACCATCGACGCTGGATACCGCGGGGAGATCAAGGTCTGCTTGATCAACCACGATCTCCGGACGCCCATCGTGCTCGATCGCGGCGATCGAATCGCTCAGTTGGTGGTGCAGCGCGTCGAATTGGTCGAGTTCGTCGAAGTGGATCGACTCGACGACACCGTTCGAGGGGACGGCGGTCACGGTTCGACCGGCGGACATGCGAGTCTGGTGCAGTGACGTCCTACGTAGTGCGTCTGTCGCGACGGTCGTCGGTGTACAGCGAACTGAATGCAACCGAGAAGAAGAGAGCTGAACATGTTCGGACGGCGTAAGAAGAACGACGCCGGCAGTGCCTCCGCGTCCAGCGCGGAGCCATTCGTCGACGGCCGCGACGACGACAACGACAACGACGATGCGACCGCGGACACGACCGTCGAGGGCCCCCACGATCTCGGTGATCTGGACCAGGATCGCGAGACCGTCGCGGCGAACCGGCTGGATCTCGGCTCGGTGTTGATCCCTCTCCCCGAGGGCGGGCAACTACAGGTCGAGATGTCTCAGGCGGGCAGCCCGCAAGCAGTACACATCGTCACCCAGTTCGGGCGCATCACCATCGCCGCCTACGCTGCCCCGAAGTCTCCGGGGCAGTGGCGCGAGGTGGCAGCCGATCTGGCGACATCGCTCCGCAACGACAAGGCCGAGACGACCGTGGAGACCGGGCCGTGGGGCCGCGAGCTGGTCGGTGTCACCGCCAACGCCGATCTGCGCTTCATCGGTGTCGACGGGTATCGCTGGATGGTTCGATGCGTCCTCGCCGGGCCGTCGGGCGCGGTGGCGGAGGGCCAGCCCCTGGTCCAGCTCGCGCACTCGATTCTTCGACAGACCGTCGTCGACCGCGGCACCGATCCACACCCGGTGCGTACTCCGTTGCCGGTGGTTCTGCCGCAGGTGTTGGCCGAGCAACTGGCGGCTGCCGCGCAGCAGCAAGCAGCGCAGCAGGCCGCGCCGGCGCAGCCCACCGCCCCTGATGCGAACACCGATGCGGCGCAGCAGCAGTCGACTCCGCAACCGAACGCCGAACAACCCGGTGCCGAGCGCGCTCCGCGCCGCGGAGCGTCCGGATCGGCGATTCAGCAACTGGGGGGCTGATCGGCGTCAGCCGTCGAGCGCCGCGGTCAGAGCGTCGACGGCTTCTCGGCCCAGGACCCCCGGGTCGAGTCCGATATCTGTCAATGTCACGGTCCGCAGTACGCCTCTCGGTAGGGCGCGAGCCCACTGCTCCGCCACCGCGATCGGATGCACCGGGTCGTCGATCGCGCCGACCACGACGGTCGGCGCGTCGATCCGCGCGAGACGGTCCAATTCCGGGCCTCGGTACGAGGCCGCCTCGTCCAGCGCGCGGGGGAGCGCCGGCCACTGCGACGCCCAGGATCGCGCCAGGGTGCGCGCGAGCCATTCTGGGCTCGACTCCGCCATGGTCGCCGTGACGCTGTCGAGCCCGTGTTCGCGAAGCGACCCAGCCGTGAACCGTGCACTCAGTGCAGCTGGTGAGCCGGTGGGATCGCCCGTCCACGCCGGCAGCGCCAGCGCCAACGCGACGACACTCGAGCGGTTGCGTTCGGCCCAGTGCGCCGCGACGGCTGCACCCAGCGAGATTCCGGCGACCACGACGGGACCGTGCGCGCGTACAGCGTCGTCGAGGGCACCGAGGTAGCTCCTCACCACGCCGGTCGGGTCGGGTTCCACGGCGACAGTGGTCAATCCCACAACGTCGAACGCCTGCCCGAATGCCTCCTTCGCGAACTGCGCGTCCGATCCCGTCCCCGGTAGAACGATCGCGGTGGAGGTCTCGAATCGGGTGTGCACGAGACGATTGTGCACGCCCCCGTTCGACGGCGTGGCGGTGGTTGGTCAGCGCGCCGGATCGGGTCTACAGTGGCGAAGTACCAGCTATGACGAGGGAAACTCCCAGGTCGCCGCAACTGCTCCCAGGAGTGGAGCTGCGAGACGACCCCCACCCGCAGGAGCGCACAATGGCACCCGCTGCCGCAGGATACTTTCGCCGCTTGACGCGAAAGTTGACCGAGGACATCGATCAGCTCGACGCCGAGGAGATGGCCGAATCCTCCGAAGCGTCCGGAGCTCGACGCGCCTGCGATTGCTCGCGTGGCGAAGAGGTCACGATGTTGGGTCGTCTACGCAGCGTCGAAGCGTGTTCCAAGGCCGCGAACGCAAACATCGAAGCGGAGTTCTTCGACGGCACCGACACGGTGACTCTCCTGTGGATCGGCCGGCGCAAGATTGCCGGAATCGAGCCGGGCAAGACGGTCCTGGTGCGTGGCCGGGTCGGCGAACGCGATGGGCGCAAGATCGTCTACAACCCGTACTACGAACTGCGCGACGACAACTGATCGTCCCCGGTATGGCACTCTCGTTCTCGTGACGAACAGCGACGATGCAGTGCCGCACCCGAGAACGTCGGACACGCCGGAACCGGTACCCGACACGTCGACGCCGGACGCCGTGAAGACCGCCGCCCCCACCGTGCTCGAGCAGCTCGGCGGTGTGAGCGGATTGGTGTATTCCACGCTGCCCGTGGTCGTCTTCGTCCCGTTCAACAGCTACTTCGGCCTGTCGGTCGCTCTGTGGGCGGCGTTGGGTGTCGCCGCGGCCGTTCTGGTGTGGCGGCTGGTACGCCGCAGCCCGATACAACCGGCCATCTCCGGATTCTTCGGCGTAGGCATCTGCGCATTCATCGCGTACCGCACCGGGGACGCCAAGGGCTACTTCCTGTTCGGCATCTATACATCACTCGTCTACGGCGGGGCGTTCGTGCTGTCGGTACTCGCCCGGTGGCCGCTCGTCGGCGTCATCTGGGGTTACCTCAACGGCAAGGGAACGTCGTGGCGTCGGGAGCGGTCTGCGGTTCGCTACTACGACGTGGCCACTATCGCCTGGGCGTCGGTGTTCGCTGCGCGCTACATCGTTCAGTCCCAGCTCTACGACTCGGACCAGACCGGCTGGCTCGCGGTGGCACGGATCGGGATGGGGTGGCCCCTGACCGGCGTAGCCCTACTGGTGACTCTGTGGGCGGTGCGTCAGGCAGATCGAGCGCTGGACCTCGCATCTAACGACGAACAGGCCGACGAGCTGCCGTCAGGTCAGACCGACCGCAGCACGTAGTTCGTCCTCCACCTCTTTCGCCGCGACGAAGAGCAACTCGTCACCGCCTTCGAGTGGATCGTCGTGCTGCGGAACGATGACACGGCCACCGCGAAGAATCGTCACCAGTGCTGCGTCCCGCGGTAGCTGGAGCTTGCGTACCGGCTTGCCCGCCAGGGGCGTGTTCTCGGGCAGAGTGATCTCCACGAGATTTGCCTGCCCTTTGCGGAATGTCATCAGGTGGACCAGATCGCCTACCGATACGGCCTCCTCCACCAGTGACGCCAGCATGCGCGGGGTCGAGACTGCGACATCGACACCCCAGGCCGCGTCGAAGAGCCATTCGTTTCTGGGGTCGTTGACCCGGGCCACCACGCGGTTCACGCCGAACTCGGTTTTGGCCAGCAAGCTGAGCACCAGGTTCGCCTTGTCGTCGCCGGTAGCGGCGATCACTACGTCGTAGTTCTCGAGATGGGCGGCCTCGAGCAGACTCAACTCGCAGGCGTCCGCGAGCACCCATTCGGCCTCGGGTACCGCGGCCTGATCGACGTGGTCGAGTTTGCGTTCGAGGAGCATCACCTCGTGCTCGCTTCGGATCAATTCGCGTGCAATGGATCTGCCGACTGCGCCGGCACCGGCGATGGCGACTTTCATGGCTTCCCGTTCGGGTCGATGGGGGAGGAGAACAAAGTACGGGCGAGCATCAGTCGTCCGACGGCGGCGGATTGCCGGCCAATGCGATGGCCTCGGCGACGGTCCCGGAGACGGCAGCGACGTACACCTCGTCGCCTGCCTGGATCACGGTGCGCTTGTCGGGCAGCAGTCCTGTGCCGAAACGGATGACGAACGCGGCCCGCGACCGGGTCGCATCCTCGAGTACCGACAGTTTCTTGCCGATCCACGCATCGTGGAAGTCGAGCAGCACCACCGCGACGCTCCCGGACGGATCTCGCCACTTGGTGGTGGGGTCGTCCCGCAGAAGATTGTGCAGAAACCGGTCGGTCGCCCACGGCACGGTGGCCACGGTCGGAATACCGAGGCGCTCGTACACGGCGGCGCGTTTGGCGTCGTAGATCCTGGCGACGACCTTCTCGACGCCGAACGTCTCGCGCGCGACGCGCGCGGAGATGATGTTGGAATTGTCACCGGAGGATACGGCTGCGAATGCCTCCGCCTTCTCGATTCCGGCGCGCACCAACACATCTCGGTCGAATCCCATACCGACTACTCGATGCCCGCCGAAGTCGGGGTCGAGGCGCAGAAACGCGGTTTCGTCGCGGTCGATGATCGCCACCTCGTGCCCGATGCGCTCGAGCGCTCCGGCCAGCGATGCGCCGACACGGCCACACCCCATCACAACTACGTACAACGCCCAGCTCCGTCCCGATCTCGATTGCCGACCAACACTGCCGACGACATTGCCACCGTGTGCATGCGAGCACCAACGTATCGGGGATTCGTCACCGGCTCGACCGTGGGTGGGCATCGGATGGAAGTCAAAGGGCGCGTGGTTGCGCCGACGGCGACCCGACGGCCTACGCTTCTGATCGTGTCCAAGGTCTCGACTGCCGCAAAGCGGCTGGTTCTCGGTAAGCCGTTCCGCAGCGACAAGCTCGGTCATACCTTGCTACCCAAGCGAATCGCGCTACCGGTGTTCGCCTCGGACGCCATGTCCTCGGTTGCGTACGCACCCGAAGAGATCTTCCTGGTGTTGTCCGTGGCCGGGATATCGGCGCTCACGTTCACTCCGTGGATCGGTCTCGCGGTCTGTGTCGTGATGGCGGTGGTGGTCGCCAGCTACCGGCAGAACGTGCACGCCTACCCGTCCGGCGGTGGTGATTACGAGGTCGCGACCACCAACCTCAGTCCTGCGGCGGGTCTGACCGTGGGTAGTGCATTGTTGGTGGACTACGTGCTGACCGTGGCGGTCTCCATTTCGGCGGCCGCGTCGAACATCGGTTCGGCCGTGCCCTTCGTCGCGCAGCACAAGGTGCTGTTCGCGGTGGTGGCCATCGTGTTCATCACGTCGATCAACCTGCGCGGTATCCGCGAGTCGGGTGCCGCGTTCGCCATTCCCACATACGCCTTCATGGGCGGCATGTTCCTGATGTTGGGCTACGGGTTGTTCCGGGTCTACGTGCTCGGAGACGACATTCACGCCGAGTCGGCGACGTTCGATCTGAAAGCCGAGGACTCGCATCTGTACGGGATCGCGTTCGCGTTCCTCGTCGCGCGGGCGTTCTCGTCGGGTTGCGCGGCGCTGACCGGAGTCGAGGCCATCAGTAACGGGGTGCCTGCCTTCGAGAAGCCCAAGTCCCGTAACGCGGCAACCACGCTGTTGCTGCTCGGCGGTATCGGCATCACGTTGTTGATGGGCATCATCGTGCTGGCGCAGAAGATCGGCATCAAGTACGCGATGGACCCGGAGACGCAGCTGATCGGGGCACCGGATGGCTACCACCAGAAGACGTTGATCGCGCAGTTGGCGGAGGCAGTGTTCAGCGGGTTCCCCGTTGGGTTCTTCTTCATCACCGCCGTGACGGCGTTGATCCTGGTACTCGCCGCGAACACGGCATTCAACGGCTTCCCCGTGCTGGGCTCGGTGCTCGCTCAGGACCGGTATCTACCCCGACAGTTGCACACACGCGGCGATCGCCTTGCCTTCAGTAACGGCATTCTGTTCCTGTCCGGCGCAGCCATCGTGTTCGTCGTGGTGTTCGGAGCAGAGGTCACCAAGCTCATCCAGCTCTACATCGTGGGTGTGTTCGTCTCGTTCACTCTGAGCCAGACCGGCATGATCCGGCACTGGACCCGCCTGCTCCGAACCGAGACCGATGGCGAGCAGCGCGGCAGGATGCAGCGCTCGCGGGTGGTCAACAGCGTCGGTCTGGCCATGACGGCGACCGTTCTCGTGATCGTGTTGATCACCAAGTTCGCTGCCGGAGCCTGGATTGCGATCGTGGCGATGGTGGCCATCTTCATCCTGATGCGGATGATCAGAAAGCACTACGACACCGTGGCGCGCGAGCTGGAGAACGAGGTATGGGACGGCGTACTACCCAGCCGCACGCACTCGATCGTGCTGGTGTCCAAGCTGCACATGCCGACCCTGCGGGCTCTCGCCTACGCACGCGCGACCAGGCCCGACACTCTCGAAGCGGTCACCGTCAACGTCGACGAGGTGGACACTCGAGCATTGGTACGTGAATGGGAGGCCAGTGACGTCTCGGTACCCCTGAAGGTCGTCGAATCGCCCTACCGCGAAGTCACCAAGCCGGTTCTGGACTACGTCAAACGAGTTCGACGCGACTCACCACGTGATGTGGTGACCGTCTTCATCCCCGAGTACGTCGTCGGTCACTGGTGGGAGCAGGTCCTGCACAACCAGAGTGCGCTGAGATTGAAGTCCCGACTGCTGTTCCAACCCGGCGTGATGGTCACCAGCGTTCCGTGGCAGCTGCGCTCGTCGGAGAAGGCCAGGCGCGAGGTGCTCGGAAATGCGCCGGGTGCATCGCGTCGCGGCTACGAACCGCCGGCGGGCAAATGACCGAGAACTGGTTCGGGCTGGTGCTCGACGTCGAACTGGGTGCTCCCGGACACGGTGGGTTCTGCGTGGCCCGTCACGAAGGTCGGGTGGTGTTCGTCCGCCACGGGCTACCGGGGGAACGCGTCATGGCCAAGGTGACCGAGGATCGCGGTGGGTCGTTCTGCCGCGCCGACGCGATCGAGATCCTCACCGCGTCGCCGGACCGCATCGACGCTCGCTGCCCCATCTCCGGCCCCGGTGGTTCGGGATGCTGCGACTATTCTCACGCGATCCCCGAAGCCGGTCGTCGACTCAAGTCCTCCGTCGTCGCCGAACAGCTGCGCCGCGTCGCGGGCATCGAGAGGGACGTTCCGGTCGAGGAGTTGCCGGGCACCGGCGACGGCACCGGATGGCGGACCCGCGTTCGGCTGGCAGTGGATTCGGGTGGACGGCCCGGCTACCACCGCTATCGAAGCAGTTCGATCGTCACGGAGTTGTCGTGCCCGCAAATGGATCCAGTTGCGTTCGACGGATTGTCGGACCGTGAGTGGCGCGCAGGTGCCGAATTGCAGGTGGTCCTCGACGGTACGGGTGAACGCCATGTGGTGGAGGTGGCACCGGCCCAGTTGACGCGAACCGGACGCCGGTCTCCGGGCCGCCGCGGTGCGTCGGCGCGTCGAGCGGCGTCGTCCCGGACCAGGCCGGAAAAGGCTGTCATCGGCTCGGGTCGCGTCACCGAATTCGTCTCGGCGCGGCCGTGGACACTCGATGCCACCGGCTTCTGGCAGGCGCACAAGGGAGCGGCCCAGGTGTACACCGACGTCGTGCGCGACTGGGCGGACGCCGATCCGGGTGACGGCGCATGGGATCTCTACGGCGGTGTCGGCGTGTTCGCGGCGGCTCTCGCCGAGCGGGTGGGATCGAGCGGACGAGTCACCAGCGTCGAGTTCTCGCGCCGGGCCGCCGAGGACGGGCGTTCGGCGCTGCACGACCTTGCTCAGGTCTCGTTCGCGCCGGGCCGGGTCGAGCGATCGATGGATTCGTTGCCGGAATCGGTGGCGGTGGCGGTACTCGATCCGCCGCGAGCCGGTGCCGGACGCGACGTCATCGAAGGTCTCGCGACGCGGTCTCCCCGCACGATCGTCCATATCGGCTGCGATCCGGCATCGTTCGCGCGGGACGCGAGCCTCTACCGGGCAGCCGGTTACGAGCTGACGGACGTGCGCGCGTTCGACGCATTTCCTCTGACCAGCCACGTCGAATGTATCGGCCGCTTCGTCCGTAAATAGGGTTGCCTCACCAATCTTGGCGAGTCTGACGTACCGTTTCTCGGGTGAGAATTCGTCGCACCGTCGGTGCTGTGTCGGTCGCCCTGCTGTTCCTGACCGCCGTCGTCTCGTGTGGGTCGGGCGGGGACGACGGACCCGGATCGGAGGCACCGTCCGACGGAACGGCGGCTGCGTTCCCCGTCACGATCGATACCGAGTTCGGCGGCGTGACCGTCGACAGTGCCCCGCAGCGCGTCGTCGCGCTCGGCTGGGGCGACGCGGAAACCGCACTCGCGCTCGGTGTCTCACCGGTCGGTGCGAGCGACTGGCTCGCCTTCGGCGGCGACGGCGTCGGTCCGTGGGCGGCCGGGCTCTACGACGCACCACCGCAGATCATCGGGACGCAGGAGCCGTCGTTCGAGCAGGTCGCGGCGCTGGAGCCGGATCTGATCCTCGACACCAAGAGCTCCGGTGACGCCGATCGGTACGCCACGCTGTCCGCCATTGCTCCGACGGTGGGTATACCGGCGGGGGCGGACAACTACCTGACAACGCTCGAGCAGCAGGTCACGATGGTGGCCACGGCACTCGGCAAGCAGTCCGAAGGGGACGCGCTGCTCGCAGGAATCGCCGACCGTTTCGATGCAGCGGCCGCTGCCCATCCGGAATTCGCCGGCAAGACAGCGGTGGTCGGGGCCTACAGCGGCACCGGATACGGCGCATACATCTCGTCGAACAGTCGACTCGAGTTCATGAAGAAGCTCGGCTTCGTCACCAGCCCGGCCATCGATTCTCTTCCGCCGCGCGGCTTCTCGGTTCCGATTTCCGGGGAGGAGCTCGACCTGCTCGACGCCGACGTACTGATCGTCTTCCCCATCCAGAAGGCGCCGTCCGAGGTGACCGACAATCCGCTGTTCCAACGGATTCCGGCTGTCGCGGACGGCCGCTACGTCGTGTTCGACGACCCGGAAGTCGCGAAGTCCTACGCCACCAACTCGGCGCTGTCCATCGGCTATGCACTCGACACGGTGGTGCCTGCGGTGGCGAACGTGCTGGGGTGATCCACTTCGGCAACCGGGGCGAACGTCTGCGCGGGTACCGAGACGATGCGTTGAGCTCCGCAGTGGCAGCCCTGGTAGCCGACGAGGCCTTCGCTGGTGTCGTGCAGCGAGCGGGTGGTCCAGGAGTGTGTGCTGTGTTCGATGTCCATGCATCCACTGTGATGTAATGGTCTTGTGCACATCAACCCTTACGGGGAATATGCCGTGAAACTGGGCATCGACCTCCTCAACCGGCCACCCACGTCGCCGAGCGAATTGGGGGCCCGCTGCATCGACGCCGGCCTCGTTCCCGACTGGACTGCCACCGACGCCGATCTCGCGGACACACTCGAGTTCCTCCGCGAGTGGGCTCGCGTGGTGGATGCAGAGACAGCCGAGGAGCGGGCCGAGGCCCTGAACGCCCTCCTTGCACAGGCATCCGCGTACCCACGGTTGACCAACCATGCCGACGACGGCTGGCACATGCACTATCGCGATCCCAACATCGCGTTGGGTGGCGTCATCAGGGCACTGGTCGGTGTCGGTACCGCGCTGCACTTGACCGGTCGCGGAATGGACAGACTCCATCGGTGCGCCGCAGCCGACTGCACGACCGCCTTCGCCGACACCTCACGCACCGGACGGCAGCGGTACTGCGGAACCGTGTGCTCGAACCGGGACGCAGTCCGCCGACACCGAGCCCGCGCCGCATCCTGACGCTTGCACCGGGAGGCGCGGATCAGGACTTGCGGTTGTACAGCCGCATCGTGATCGGTCCGAAGATCGCCAGCATTGCCGCCGACAGCACCAGAGTCACTCCGAGTTGGCCGGTGTCGACATCGCCCTGCATCAGGCCTCGAAGTGACGTCACCAGAAAGCTGACCGGGTTGACGTCGACGAACGCACGAAGCCACCCCGGCATCGTGTTGGGGTCGACGAAGATGTTGCTCGCGAACGTCAGCGGAAACAGGATGAACATCGACATCCCCATCACGGCTGCCTCGGTGCGCACGATCATGGCGATCATCGTCCAGATCCAGGACAGGCAGAACGAGAACACGAGCAACAGCACTATCGATGCGATCACACCGAGCAGCCCGCCTTGCGGCCGGAAACCGAGAATCAGCCCCAAGATCAGTACGATCACCGACGCCAACGTGTAGCGCACGACGTCACCCAGCAACGCACCGACCAGCGGCGACGGACGCCAGATCGGCAACGATCGGAACCGGTCGAACACACCCTTCTCGATGTCCTTGTTCATCGTTACGCCGGTGTACATCGTGATCATCACCACGGTCTGCACCAGGATGCCCGGCAGCAGAAACTGGATGTACGCGTCGGTCGAACCGGCCAGAGCGCCACCGAACAGGTACGTGAACAACAGCGTGAACATGATCGGAAACGCCGTCACGTCGAACAACTGCTCCGGTACGTGCTTGATCTTCAGCAACGCCCGCCAGCCGAAACTCAGCGAGGTCGACAGCGACGACGGACGCTCCGGCCTCGGACCTGCGGCTGAGAGAACATCGATGATCGTCGACGCCTGTGGGGCGGATCGTTGGGCCTCGGTGTTCATGACGCGATCTCCCCGTTGTCGATTTCAGCTTTTTTCGCACCCACCGGCTCCACTCCCGCTCCCGCGTCGTGCCCGGTCAGCGCCAGGAACACCTCGTCCAGACTCGGCTGACCGAGGGTGAAGGATGCGATGGCGATTCCGGCGGATTCGAGAGCAGGAAGGATCGGTGCCGCCTGCGCCGGATTGTCCAGTCGTGCGGACACGGTGAACGGGTCGGCGTCCTCGGTCACGGTGCTGCCGACCAGATCTCGAACGATTCTCGCCGCGGCATTCCGGTGCCCGGCATCGAGCACGCGCAGGTGCAGTGAGTTCGATCCCACCGATGCCTTCAGCTCGCCCGTCGTGCCCTCGGCGATGACTTTGCCGTGGTCGATCACCGCCACGCGCCCGGCCAGGTGGTCGGCCTCGTCGAGATACTGCGTCGTCAGCAGTACCGTCGTGCCGCCTGCCACCAGTGCTCGGACGATCTCCCAGACGTGATTGCGACTGCGCGGGTCCAGGCCGGTGGTGGGTTCGTCGAGAAAGATCAGCTCGGGGGTGACGATGATGCTCGCCGCGATGTCGATGCGCCTGCGCATGCCACCGGAGTAGGTCTTGACCTGTCGCGGTCCGGCGTCGGCGATGTCGAATGCTGTCAACAGTTGATCAGCGCGCGCTCGGGCGGCCGGACGTGAGTAGCCGAGCAGCCGCGCCAGCAGAACGAGATTCTCGGTGCCGGTCAGATCCTCGTCGAGCGAGGCGAATTGACCCGTGAGAGAGACTTTTCGGCGAACGGCCTCCGGCTCGGTTGCCACGTCGTGTCCCAGGACTCGTGCGCTGCCGCCGTCTATCGGAAGAAGTGTCGCCAGCATCCGGATGGTCGTGGTTTTCCCGGCCCCGTTGGGTCCGAGTACGCCGTACACCCCGCCGGACGGGATCGACAGATCCACGCCGTCGACTGCGGCGGTGGTGCCGAAATGTTTGACGAGCCCGTGGGTTTCGATGGCCGTCATGCGTGTCCGTCCCTCCATCGAGCTGTCCGCCCGATTGCCCGCGTTTGTCCGATTCTCGCACCCAGGATGAAGCCCGGTCCAATTCTGCGCAAACGAATTTCGGTCGCGGACCATCCCTCGGGGTGTTTGTTCCGAATATGTACTGCGGCGGGAAAACGCGGAGGTTTCGATATGAGGGCTACATGACCACTAGTGTCATGATCGATGAACTCGATCATGAACCCGTCTGCTGGGACGACAGTCCGATGAGCGTGCCGTTCTCCGACGCTTCCGGATCTGCGGGCACCGGCCGTGACCGAACGCCGCCCGAGTCCGAGGACAGCACCTCGGTCGAGGATGCGGTGTGCGCAGTACCGAGCCCCCAGCTGAAGAATCTGCGTGCCGAGGAGACGGACCGTCTCCGTCGCCTGATGGCCGCCGTTGCCCAGGGCGACCGGTCGGCCTTCGCCGAGCTGTACGACGCCACGTCCTCCCGTGTGTACGGGATGGTGGTGCGCGTGCTTCGCGATCCGGGGTACAGCGAGGAGACCGCGCAGGAGGTGTTCCTCCAGATCTGGCGTGCGGCACCGAATTACGATCCGAGCCAGGGGAGTCCGCTGGCGTGGATCATGACGCTGGCACATCGCCGGGCGGTCGATCGGGTACGTAGCGAACAGTCGGGTACCGACCGCGAGGCGGCGTACGGTGCCGTGAGTCACACACCCGAGCACGACGAGGTACTCGAGACGGTGACCCAGCGGCTCGAATCGGAGGCGGTCGTGGCCTGTCTCGACACTCTGACCGATACGCAGAGCGAGTCGGTACGAATGGCTTATTACAGCGGGTACACCTATCGCGAGGTTGCCGAACGGCTCGGGGTGGCCGTGCCGACGATCAAATCGCGCATACGAGATGGATTGATCAAGTTGAAGACATGCCTGGGGGTGATCCCGCAATGAGTGAAGCGTCACGGCAACGACTGCTGGACGAAGCGGAGGTCTATGCCCTCCACGCGATGAGCGAGTCCGAGCGGCGCGCCATCGAATCCGAGCGAATCCGCGTCGACGAGACGACCCGGGCACAATTCGACATCCTCGTGGGTGAGATTCACGAAACGCTGGCGTTGGCTGCGGCGGCAGACGCGACTCCCGCACCCGAACGCGTGCGGGAGGCCGTGCTAGCGCGTGTCGCCGCGAGCGATCAGGAGCCGACGGTCCGAGAACTTCCGCCGAACGTCACTCCGCTGCACCGGCACCGACGTGAGCGCTCCAAGACGTGGCGATACTCGATGGTGTCCGCGGCTGCCGCGATCGTCGTCGCAGTCGGTGGTGTAGTCGTCGTCACGCAGACCATGGGCTCGGACCCGCAGCCTTCCCAGGCCGAGCAGATCGTCGCAGCGCCCGACGCTCGTGAGGCGTCTGCGGAGTTCCCGGGTGGCGGCACTGCAAAGGTGTCGTACTCGCTGAGCCGAGATGCGGTCGTGGTGACTCTGGACGGTGTCCCGGAGCCGCCGTCGGGCCGGGTCTACCAGATGTGGTTCGTCGACGGTGCGCCGCGCTCCGCCGGCGTTGTCACCGAGGATCAGCTCACGTCGAGCGACGGCACCGTGGTGGACGGCATGGGAGCGTCGACCAACTTCGCGTTCTCGCTCGAGCCTGCCGGCGGCTCGGCGCAGCCCACCGAGGTCCTCACTATGATCACGCTCGACGCCTGATCAGGGGCCATGCACGTCCACTCGGGCGGTTCGACAGTCGGATCAGAAGCCGATGTCGAACCGCCCGAGCGTCTTGACGACGGACGCCATCTGGCCGTACGCGCCGCTGGCCAGATTTTCCAGTAGCGCCAGCTTCACTTCCGGGGCGTCCCGAGTCAGTGCCTCGAAGTGCGATACCGACACGACCACCAGATCGACCGGGGTGTCGGCCACCATGTCCAGCAGGAACGGCACCGACATCAGCAGCGGCATCTCGCCGAAGCTCATCCCGGGGGAGAGCGTCGTGATGCGGTGTGTGCCCCCGTCTGCGGACACGGCCGTCGATGTCACTTCTCCGCGCAGGATCAAGAACAGACCCGCTGCAGGCGCACCACGGTGAACGATGACGTCGCCCCGTGCGTAGTGACGTTTCTCCAGATAGGGAGTCACCGAGTCGAATTGCTCGGTGGACAGACCGGCGAGCAACGGGTGCTCGGCCGGAGTGATCTCTGCCGGTTGCCGCGCGCCGGAGCAGTGCCGATCGAGCAGCAGGTTCTCGGCCCACTGGATGGCCGAGCTCAGACTCGAGTACACCCGGCCCGCCGGATCGTTCGGGTCCAGGCTCGACGTCGTGTGGCCCATGATGGCTCTGGGATCCACCAGGCACACCACACAGCCGTGGTCGGCGAGATCGCGGCGTAGGTCCTCGAACATCGAACGGGCGATGTCGCTCACCTCGTCGACGCCACGAACGTCGATGACGAGTGCATCGAGATTCCGGTCGAGGTTGCCGATCTCGCGGACCGCTGTCTCGGCACCCGAGAACAGCAGGTCCCCGTGCAACTCGTAGACCCGCGCCCGGTCGCCGACTGCAGCGAGTGTGGCCTGTTCGATCTCGGATCGTCGTTTTCGCGACGGTGCCTCGGTGAGAACGTACCGACGTCGAATCGACGACTTCGCGGCCCGAGTGACATGTAGAAAGTGCAATTCGAGTGTGGTGGAGAGTTCTCGGCAGGCAGCAACGCCGCGCACGCTGTTGCCGTGCGAATCGAGGCGGGGGGAGTAGACGGCGATGCCCATCTGCCCGGGAAGCACCGCCAGGATGCCGCCGCCGACCCCACTCTTGGCCGGCATACCCACCCGCGCCACCCAGTCGCCTGCGCCGTCGTACATCCCACAGGTCGTCATCACCGACAGCACGCGTTCGACCAGTGCGGGTGCCAGGGCGCGCTCCTTGGTGTGGGGATTGACTCCGTTGTTGGCCATCGTGGCGGCCATCATGGCCAGATCCGCCGCCGTGACGTCGATCGAGCACTGGCGGAAGTACAGGTCGACGGCGGCCTCCGGATCGTGGTCGATGATGCCGAAGGACCGCAGCATGTAGCCGATGGCGCGATTGCGGTGTCCGGTGCGCGCTTCGGATCGATACACCGCGTCGTTGAAGCTCAGAGACCTTCCTGCATACCGGGAATACGACGCTCGAATGCGCTCGAATCGTTCCTCCGCGGTGCGGCCGGCGATGAGCGACGCGGACGTGATCGCACCCGCGTTGATCATCGGGTTTCGGGGCCGCTCCGTGACGGGGTCCAGGCTGATCTCGTTGAACGGCTCACCCGAGGGTTCGACGTCGATCTTGCCCGCGACGACGTCGAGCCCGCGGTCGGCCAGCGCGAGTGCATAGGTGAAGGGTTTCGAGATGGATTGGATGGTGAACGGCATCCTCGTGTCGCCGACTTCGTACAGGTAGCCGTCGGTGGTCGTCAGGGCGATACCGAAGCCGTCCGGCGTCACGGCTGCGAGTTCGGGGATGTAGTCGGCAACCTGTCCCGACGCGTCGTCCCGGCACAGTTCGTGAACCCGGGTCAGGATGGCATCGACGACGTTGCTCATGGGCGACACTGTATGTCGGGTGTCCGTTTCGAGCGTATTCGAGGTTAGGGGCGACTGACCCCGGGCACCTGCCTACTCGACGGTAGTGTCGGCGAGACAATGCTGGACGGGGCGGCTGGGTGCAGCCACTCCGTAGACTGGTTTTTCGAATATGTTTTCCGGCCGGAGGGAGCGATCTCGTTGGGTGTCCTAGCGCGAATTCAGACGCCCGAGGACTTGCGCGACCTCGATAGTGCGGAGCTGGCCGAACTGGCTCGCGAGATCCGCGCCTTCCTGGTCGAGAAGGTATCGGCAACAGGGGGCCACCTCGGTCCCAATCTGGGAGTGGTGGAGCTGACTCTGGCGATCCACCGCACCTTCGACTCACCGCGTGATCCGGTCATCTTCGACACGGGCCACCAGGCCTACGTGCACAAGATGCTCACCGGACGCGCAGGAATGTTCGATACACTCCGCAAGCAGGGCGGGCTGTCGGGCTATCCGTCTCGGGTCGAGAGCGAACACGACTGGGTCGAGTCCTCGCACGCATCGGCATCCTTGTCGTATGCAGACGGGTTGGCCAAAGCGTTCGCCCTCAAGGGAGAGACCGACCGGCATGTCGTGGCTGTGGTCGGTGACGGCGCGCTGACGGGCGGTATGTGCTGGGAGGCGCTCAACAACATCGCCGCCGGCCGAGACCGGTCGCTGGTGATCGTCGTCAACGACAACGGCCGTTCGTACGCCCCGACCATCGGCGGGCTGGCCGATCACCTGGCAGCTCTGCGACTGCAGCCGGGATACGAGAAGATTCTCGACAACGGCCGCCGGATCGTACGACGGATCCCCGTCGTCGGCCGCGCCGCCTACACGATGCTGCACGGCATGAAAGCCGGAGTGAAGGACGCCATCAGCCCGCAGGTCATGTTCACCGATCTCGGCATCAAGTACCTGGGCCCGGTGGACGGTCACGACCAGCACGCCATGGAATCGGCACTGCGCAGAGCCAAGGCGTACGGCGGCCCGGTCATCGTGCACGCGGTGACGCGCAAGGGCATGGGCTACATCCATGCCGAGAACGACGTAGCCGACCAGATGCACGCCACCGGCGTCATCGATCCTGCGACCGGCCTGGCCCGATCCAAATCGGCTCCGGATTGGACGTCGGTGTTCTCGGCGGCGCTGATCGAGCAGGGCGAGCAGAACGAGGACGTCGTGGCCATCACCGCCGCAATGGCCGCGCCCACCGGGCTCGCGGCGTTCGGGGTGCGGTTTCCGGACCGAATGTTCGACGTGGGTATCGCCGAGCAGCATGCGATGACGTCGGCCGCCGGGCTTGCGCTCGGCGGCATGCATCCCGTGGTCGCCATCTACTCCACGTTCCTCAACCGCGCGTTCGATCAACTGCTGATGGACGTCGCCCTGTTGGGTCTTCCCGTCACCATCGTGTTGGATCGCGCGGGAGTCACCGGTGCCGACGGCGCGTCCCACAACGGCATGTGGGACATGTCTCTACTCGGCATCGTTCCGGGCATGAAGGTGGCAGCGCCACGAGACGCCGCCACTCTTCGAGAGGAGCTGGCCGAGGCGATCGCCACCTCGGACGGCCCTACGGCTCTTCGCTTCCCGAAGGGCGCGGTCACCGAGACGGTGCCTGCGGTGCGCAGGTTGGACGGAATACTCGACGTGCTGACCGAGCCGTCCGAGGCCACCGGCGACGTGCTGATCGTTGCCGTCGGGGTGTTCGGGTCGCTCGCCCTCGACGCCGCGAAAAAGCTGGAAGCAGAGGGTATTTCGGTTGCCGTCGTGGATCCACGCTGGGTGCTCCCGGTCCCGCAGTCGCTGCTCAAGATGGCCGAGGACTACCGGTTGGTGGTCACCGTCGAGGACAGCGGCCTGCACGGCGGGATAGGTTCGACGCTCTCGGCCGCGCTGCGCGGTGCCGGTGTCGACGTGCCCTGCCGCGATCTCGGTGTGCCGCAACGATTCCTGGACCACGCATCTCGGGAGCAACTGCACCACGAGTTCGGACTCACCTGCGAAACCGTGGTGCAGCAAGTTTCGCATTGGGTCAAGAGCCTCTGACGGCGTCGGCCGGCTCCGCCTCGCTTCCGACCACGACGCGGCGGCCGGCCACCGCACCTGCTGCAGCCATGGGGATCGTCACCACCAGAAGAAACACAATCGACGGTTCCCACCGCTGCGTCGCCGAATGAACGGCCCCGCACACCAGCGGACCGGCAGCAGCCAACACGTATCCGACCGTCTGCGCCATGGAACTGAGCGACGCAGCATCACGGGCGTTCGCGGCCCGCAGGTTCATCAGCGTCAGCGCGAGCGACAACTGCCCGCCCTGCCCCAAACCGAGCAGTACCGCCCACACCAGGGCCCAGGAATCGGCCGACGACACTATCCCGAGCAGGCCCACGCACGTCGGTAGCGTCACGGCGACCGCCAACGCGCTCTGATTCCCCAACCTGGTCGCGAGGCTCGGAACCGTCAATGCAGTCAGCACGCTGCTGACCGACAATGCCGTCAACAGCAGACCGGCATCACGCGCGTCCACCCCGCGGTCACGAAAGATCGTAGGTAACCACGCGATCATCGAATACGCCATCAGCGACTGCAAACCCATGAATGCCGTCAACGACCACGCCACGGGCGATGTCAGAACCCCCGTGCGACTCCCAGGAGCGTCGTCGGGGAGTGTCGCCGACCCGGCAACCGACCGCCCGCGCGACAGCGTTCGCCCGAAGATCGCCATACATCCGGCGGCCAACACGACCGGAATCGACCACAGCCCCAGAACAATCCGCCAACCACCGTCGAAGGCCTCGGCCAACGGAACGGACACTCCCGACGCCACTCCCGCACTGGCACTGATCACAGCGGTCAACACCCCGGTCAACAACCCCAGTCGTCGCCCCGCCGCCGCATCGGGTTCACCTATCGAACTCCACTCCCTGCCCCTGGGTCGTTCCGACAGGCTCCACTCCCTGCCCCTGGGTCGTTCCGACAGGCTCCACTCTCGTACCACCAGACGGACGAAAACCGGACCCAACACATTCGCGACCGCGATACCCGCCGCCGCGACGAGAGTGCCGACCACGAGGATCGGCCACGACGGCACCGCGCGTACAGCTGTGCCGACGGCCACCAGGGACAGGCACACCACAAGAACGTGCGTGGCAGGGACCCGGCGCACGAAATAGCGTGCGGTGGCGGCGAATACACCGAGGCAGATCACTGGGCCCGTGGTCAGCAACGCCATGGATGTCGAGTTCGCGGAGTAGAACTCGGCGATGTCGGAGGTGAGTGCCGACGTACTGCCGAACAGCAGGCGCAGGCTCAGTCCGAACACCACGACGGTGCCCACGGCGCAAGCGATACGAAGCTTCATGTCCTACTTTCGACGGCAGATCGACCGACAGAGTGCACCCCCACCCTGCCTTATCGGTCGAGAGAACCGCGGACCCGCCGTCGTTCGGACAACCTCGATTCAGACGCCCATCTCTTCGAGTTCCATCCCCTTGGTCTCGGTGATCTTGTATTTGACGAAGAAGAAGGAAAGGAGAGCGAACAGCGCGAAGAACGAGTAGATGAAGCCGAGTCCGATGGTGTCGGACAACGGCGGGAATGCCAATGTGATGGCGAAATTCGCTATCCAGTTCGCGGCGGTACTGATGCCCAACGCCACTGCACGCATTCGATTGGGGAACATCTCCCCGAGCATCACCCACATGATCGGTCCCCATGTTGCTGCGAAGAAGACCACGAACAGATTTGCGCCGACGAGCGCGACCGGGCCCCACGGCGACGGCAATTCCAGTTGGTCGCCGCTTCCGACGGCTTGCGTGAACGAGACTGCGGCCAGGACCAAACCGACGAACATGCCGATCGAGCCGATCATCAACAGATTTCGGCGACCGAAGCGATCGACGAACAAGATTGCGACGAATGTCATCGACACATTGATGACGGACGTGATCACCGACGTGACGAACGATTGATTCTCGCTGAAGCCCACCGACTTCCACAGCGTCGTCGAGTAGTAGAAGATCGCGTTGATCCCGACGAACTGCTGCAGAATCGCCATCGTGATACCGACCCACACGATCGGCTGCAGACCGAATTTGGGTCCTCGGATATCGGCGAACGAGGATTTGGATTCTCGCCGGAGAGTCAGGCGAATTTCCCGGATGCGTTCGTCGGGGTTCACTTCGCCGGTGATGTCGCCCAGAATGCGTGCAGCTTCCTCGTCGAGGTGTTTACCCACCAGGTACCGAGGTGATTCTGGAATCAGTGTCGCGAGAAATCCGTAGACCAATGCGGGCGCGACGCCGACCAGGAACATCCACCGCCACGCTTCGAGGCCGAACCACAGATCGTTCGACGGTCCGCCTGCCGCGTTCTGAAGAACCGCATCCGAGAGCAGCGCGGCAAAGATTCCGACGGTGATTGCCAATTGCTGCAGCGATGCCAATCCACCGCGATAGCGAGCCGGTGCTATCTCCGAGATGTACGCGGGCGCGATCACCGATGCAATTCCGATACCCAGCCCGCCGAGGACCCTCCACAACATCAGATCGGGGACGCTGAAGGCGAACCCGGACCCCACCGAGGAAATGGTGAACAGGGCAGAGCCGAGCAGCATCACCTTCTTGCGGCCCCAACTGTCGGCCAGGCGACCGGCGAACCAGGCTCCGACCGCGCACCCGAGTAGCGCGATTGCGACCGCGAACCCCGTGACGAACGACGACAGAGCGAAATTCTGCTGGATCGAGTCGACTGCACCGTTGACGACGGAGGAATCGAATCCGAACAGAAACCCGCCGACAGCGGCGGCGATGGTGACTCCGATGACCTTTGCGGTGTGCCGATCGGTCGATTGCGTCATGGCATGAACCAGCTTTCGGGTGAACAGCGTCCATGGTGGTCATCGCCATCTTCGTCCTCGCACACACGGAATGGGAGCGAAATCGCCTCGATATTCGTGGCGTGCAGCAATCCAATTGCCGAAATAGGCGAGAAGTCCGATATCGCGCTGTCGAACTCGAAGTTGCGGACGGAAAACTGCTGTAAGTCGTCCATAGCTTCGAGTTCGGCGGCAGGTGGCTATCGCGCCTGGGTGGCCGACCACTGATCGAAGGTCTGGAAACCGTGATCCGAACCGGTCGTGGTGACCAGCGTTCCGTCTCGCATCGCGCGACCGTATGCGCCGGGAATCGGGACCTCGAGCACCAGGCCACGGGCACCGATGGCACGTGCATAGCGCCGCACCATCTCGGCCATCCGCTCTTCCCTCGGTCCGCCGAGGTCGGCAACGCGGCCCGCGGGGGAGTGCTCCGCCAGGTCGATCAGTCGTTCGGCGACCTCGCGGGCAGCAATCGGTTGCGAGACCATCTTCGGGACGATGCTCACCGGACCGAACGACGCGCGTGCACGGATCTGAGCGGCGAATTCGTGGAATTGAGTGGCTCGCAGGATCGTCCACGGCACCGACCCGGACCGAATCATGTTCTCCTGCTCGACTTTTCCGGCGTAGTACGAGTGCGGAGCCTTGTCTATCCCCACGATGGACAGCGCCACATGGTGGCCGACTCCGGCCTCGATCTCGGCCGCCAGCAGGTTGCGGGTGACGGCGGAGAAGAACGCCGTCGATTCCTTCGCCGAGACCGTTTGTGTCGACGCGACATCGACGACGGCGTCGACGCCGGCCAGAGCGTCGGACAGAGCGTCGGACAGGCCGGTCCCGTCGACGAGGTCGACACCGGCCGACCGCGACAGCACGACGACCTCGTGCCCACGCTCACGCGCCACGTCTACGACATGCGTTCCGACGGTCCCTGTTCCACCGGCTACGGCGATCTTCATCGTGTGTCCACCTGTCCTGTTCGGAGTCGATCGGCTCGAGGAGTTCGGGCCTCACCTGCACTGACGACGTAGCCCACGAGAATGTATGGCCGTCACGACCAGTGTCGAAGTTTCTCCGGGTTGAGCACGATCCACACGTCGGTGACCACGGCGGAATCGGTGCGGAAACCGATCACACCGGTGACCACACCGTGTCGGCGGAGGACTATCCCGGTCAGGCCGTTGACCGATTCGATCGACCGGTCGAGGTCGGTGGACTTGACGCTGATACCCAGAACGAAGCGGGCGACCCGATCGGCCCCGCGAACCGGGTTGCGGGCCGCCGCCACTCGTCCGCCGCCGTCACTGACGAGGGTGACGTCGGGGGCGAGCAGTGCGACGAGCGCATCGAGATCTCCGCCGGCGGCGGCAGCCACGAAAGCGCGGACGACGCGGTCGTGGGTGTCGGGAGCGCTGGGGCCGCGGCGATCGTCGTGCACCCGTCGCCGGGCGGCCGAGGCCAGTTGGCGGCAGGCGGCGGGGGTCCGACCGAGAACGTTCGCGATGTCGTCGAATGGAATCGCGAATGCATCGTGCAGCACGAACGCGACACGTTCTGCCGGGCTCAGTGAGTCCAGAACGACGAGCAACGCCAGGCCGACGGACTCGTGGAGGGCGACGCGGTCGGCCGGGTTCGATGTGCCGTCGTCGCCGGTCGCAAGGGCTCGGACGGGTTCGGGAAGCCATTGCCCCACATAGTGTTCCCGGCGTACGCGGGCGGATCCGAGCAGGTCCAGACAGATGCGGCCGACGACGCGGGTGAGCCACGCACGGGGGACGTCGATGGCGTCACGTTCGGCGTCGGTGAGTCGGTACCAGCGGAGCAGCGCTTCCGATGCTGCGTCCTCGGCGTCGCTGTAGGAACCCAGCATTCGATAGGCGATGCCGATCAACCGACTGCGTTCGCTGTTCATCGGATCAGACCTTATCCCGACACGAAAAAGCCGAGTTCGAGGTTATGGACGAAAATCAGGAGAAATCCGTCCATAACCTCGAACTCGGCGGGTAGAGCTAGACGCCGGCTACACCGGGCGCGAGGAAGCGCTGACCGGTCGCGGCCTCGGACGCGCCGCTGCGATCCAGGTACGGAGTGATGCCGCCGTTCCAGAATCCGAAGCCGCCGCCCAGCAGCAGGCACAGGTCGATGTCCTGGGCCGCCGCGACGACGCCTTCGTCGAGCATGATCTTGATCTCGTCAGCGAAGGCGTTACGGGTTCGCTCGAGAACCTGTTCGGCCGTCGACGGTGAATCACCCTGCGGCCACAGTGCGGCCACCTCGGGGTCGACGACCTGGCCCTCGGGTCCGTAGGTCCACACGCCCGGCTTCTTCGCCTCGACGAGCGCACGGAATCCGGCGGAGTCCTTGAATCGCTCCGGGTATGCCTCGGCCAGCGTTTCCGCGGTGTGCAGAGCGACGGCCGGTCCGACGAGTGCCAGCAACGTCAGCGGGCTCATCGGCATGCCGAGTTCGCCCACAGCGCCGTCTGCCACATCGAACGGGGTGCCCTCGTCGATCGCGCTGATGATCTCGTTGGACGCACGAGTGACCAGCCGGTTGAAGACGAATCCGGGGAGATCCGCCGACAGCACGGCAGACTTCTTCAGAGTTTTCGCGGTGGCGAATGCTGTTGCGAGTGTGGCATCGTCGGTCTTCTCGCCCTTGACGACCTCGAGCAGCGGAAGCACCGCGACCGGGTTGAAGAAGTGGAAGCCCACCACGCGCTCGGGGTGCTTCAGGTCGGCCGCCATCTTCGTGATCGACAGCGACGAGGTGTTGGTCGCGAGAATCGTTTCGGCAGAGACGAATTCTTCGACCTCGGCGAACACCTTCTTCTTGACGTCCAGGTTCTCGAACACGGCCTCGATGACGAAGTCGGTGTTCGCGAATGCGGACTTGTCGATCGATCCGGACACCAACGCCTTCAACCGATTTGCGGCGTCGGGGGACAGACGCTTCTTGCCGAGCAGCTTGTCGATCTCGCTGTGAACGTAGCCGACACCCTTGTCGATGCGCTCCTGATCGATGTCGGTGAGGATCACCGGCACCTTCAGTTGGCGCACGAACAGCAACGCGAGCTGGCTGGCCATCAGACCGGCACCGACGATGCCGACGCCGGAGATCTTGCGCGCGAGCGACTTGTCGGGCGCACCGGCGGGACGCTTCGCGCGCTTCTGAACCAAGTCGAAGGCGTACAAACCGGCACGCAACTCGTCCTTGACCAACAGCGTCGACAGCGCGTCGTCCTCGGCCGCGAAGGCCTTGTCGAGAGACGAGGAATCGGTGATGTCGGTGTTCTTGGCGAGCTCGAGCAGGTCGACGGCAGCGACCGGTCCCGGTGCGAAATTGCCGGTCTTGCCGGCCACGATGCCCCGGGCACGGGCGATGGCGTCGTCCCAGGCCTGACCGCGGTCGATCTCGGGACGGTGGGGGACGACCTCGCCCTTGATGACCTGAGCGGCCCACGCGAGGGACTGCTCGAGGAAGTCGGCTCCGCCGAAGAGGGCGTCGGCGATGCCGAGGTCGAGTGCCTGCTGCGGCTTGAGGACGCGGTTCTGGTTCAGTGCGTTCTCGATGACGACGGTGACCGCGTTCGAGGCTCCGATGATGTTGGGCAGCAACTGAGTTCCGCCCCATCCCGGTACCAGGCCGAGGAAGGCCTCGGGTAGGCCGAGCGCGGCGGCGTTCTCCGCGACGGTGCGGTAGTGCGAGTGCAGTCCCACTTCGAGGCCACCGCCGAGTGCGGCACCGTTGATGAAGGCGAACGTGGGAACCGTCGACTCCCGCAGGCGGCGGAAGACCTTGTGGCCCAGCTGTCCGATCTGCAGCGCCTCATCTTTGCTCTTGATGTTCGGCACACCGTTGAGGTCGGCACCGACGGCGAAGATGAACGGCTTGCCGGTGACGGCGATGGCCACCGGGTTCGCTGCGAACGCTTCGTCCAGTGCGGCGTCGAACTTGGCGAGTCCGCCGGGACCGAAGGTCGACGGCTTGGTGTGATCGAAGCCGTTGTCCAGGGTCACCAGTGCGATGGAGCCGTCGAGCCCCGGTACGGACACGATCTTGGTGAACGCGTTCGTGACTACCTCGTCCTCGAACGCCGTCGTGATGTCACTCATGCCTTGGCTCCTGAGTAGTCAGCGTGGTTGGGGTTCTCCCAGATGACGGTGCCGCCCATGCCGAGACCGATGCACATGGTCGTCAGGCCGTAGCGGACGTCGGGTTGCTGGGCGAACTGACGACTGAGCTGCGTCATAAGGCGGACGCCCGAGGAAGCGAGCGGGTGGCCACACGCGATGGCGCCGCCCCACTGGTTGACGCGGGGGTCGTCGTCGGCGATGCCGTAGTGCTCGAGGAAGGCGAGAACCTGGATGGCGAAGGCCTCGTTGATCTCGAACAGGCCGATGTCGTCGATGCTCAATCCGGTTCGGCCGAGCAACTTTTCGGTTGCGGGAACCGGGCCGATGCCCATGACGGCGGGATCGACGCCGGCGAAGCTGAAGCCGACCATCCGCATCCCGATGTTCAGGCCGAGCTCGTGCGCGGTGTCCTCACCGGCGAGGATCGCCGCGGTGGCGCCGTCGTTGAGGCCGGCGGCATTGCCTGCGGTCACTCGTCCTGCGGGCCGGAACGGTGTCTTGAGCTTGGCGAGATCGTCGACGGTGGTGCCGGGGCGAGGTGGCTCGTCCTCGGTAGCCAGGCCCCATCCTGCGGCGGATTTGGTGGCGACCGGAACGAGAGTGTCGGCGATGTAGCCGGCTTTCTTGGCCGCGTCGTACTTGTTCTGGCTGGCGACGGCGTAGGCGTCGGTGCGGTCCTTGGTGATGCTCGGGAACCGGTCGTGCAGGTTCTCGGCGGTGTTGCCCATCACCAGTGCACTGGGATCGACGAGCTTGTCGGCGAGGAAGCGCGGGTTGGGGTCGACACCCTCACCCATCGGGTGGCGGCCCATGTGCTCGACTCCGCCGGCGATGACGACGTCGTACTGGCCGAATCCGATTCCCGATCCGGTGGTGGTCACCGAAGTCATCGCACCTGCGCACATGCGGTCGATCGCAAATCCCGGGACGCTGCGGGGGAGCCCGGCCAGGAGAGCGGACGTCCGGCCGATGGTCAGGCCCTGATCGCCGGTCTGTGTGGTCGCAGCGATCGCGACCTCGTCGATGCGCTCGGGAGGAAGATTGGGGTTCTTGCGGAGAAGCTCGCGTATTGCTTTGACGACGAGGTCGTCTGCGCGAGTGTCGGCGTACATGCCCTTGGGGCCTGCTTTGCCGAACGGGGTACGGATGCCGTCGACGAAGACAACATTCCTCTGTGAGCTGGTGGACGGGGGTACAGACACGCTTTTCGATCCTCCCGACAGATGCGGACGACTCGTCCGGGTGCCCGGACGCGCCACCCACTGTAGCGGGTATTACCCGTCGGTAACTTGGGAAGGGTGCAGTGCCTTCGTCAGAACCGGTACCACCAGCGAGCGTTGCCAGGGCCGCGCCCCTCCTTCGGTCAGGCGAGTATCGATGAGAGCTTCTGGATCGAGAGCGTCGTCGTCGGGAGTCCGCCAATCCCATACCAATCGGCGTAGCAGGTCCGGCATCAGGAGGTTCTCGACCGGCACCGATACCGACTCGCTGAGCTCGGTCATCGCCGCTCGCACGTCGGCGAGTCGGGCCGCTGCGTCCGGATCGCGGCGGGCCCATCGGTTGACCGGTGGCGGCCCGTCGAACGACGCCGCCATCGACGGCAATTCCGCGGTGGGCAGCGCCCGTGCTCGGGTCAGGGCCGAGGCCCACAACCGAGAGGACCGACGCTGACGGGGGCCGCCGAAGACGGGTAGCTGTTCGAGTTCGCGTGAGGACTTCGGATCGGCCGTCGCCGCGGCGACGATCGCCGAGTCGGGCAGGACCCGGCTCGGTGCTACGTCACGTTTGGCCGCCAATTCGTCTCGGGTGGTCCACAATTCGCGGACGGCAGCCAACGTTCGTGGTGACTTGATCGCATGGATTCCCGATGTCCGACGCCATCTGTCGGTTTTCGGTTTGGGCGGGCCCAGGGCGAGGATGTGGGCGAACTCCTGTGCTGCCCACTCGGTTTTGCCCTGTGCCTCGAGTTCGGTGGCCATCGCGTCTCGCAGCTCGAGCAGAACTTCGACGTCGAGGGCGGCGTAGTTGAGCCAGGTGTCGGGGAGGGGTCGGGTAGACCAGTCGGCCGCGCCGTGCCCCTTCTGCAGGGCCAGGCCGAGGGTTCGCTCGACTATCGCACCGAGGCCGACGCGGTCGAATCCGGCCAGGCGGCCGGCGAGTTCGGTGTCGTACAGCGTGGCGGGGACGAGCCCCAGTTCGGCGAGACCGGGCAGGTCCTGGTCCGCGGAGTGCAATACCCATTCGAGCGGGTTGATGACCTCGGCCAGGGGTGCGAGGTCGCCGGTGACGGGAATGGGGTCGAGCAACACGGTGCCTGCGCCGCGGCGGCGGAACTGCACGAGGTACGCACGTTGGGAGTAGCGGAAGCCGGACGCGCGCTCGGCGTCGACAGCGAGGGGCCCGTGGCCTGCGGCAAGTGCCTCTGCGGCTGCGCGAACGGCATCGGCGGTGTCGACGACGTCGGGAACCCCGTCAGCGGGGGCCAACAACGGAACGGCGACAGGCTCGTTCGCTTCTACATCCGACGCGGCGTCCGGGGAACTCTCGGCTGACATGAGATGTGACTCTAGGCCCTGGGGCCGAACGGACCGGCAACTATGTACGACTGGAACTGCTATGTCCGACTGGAACTGCGCTGCCCGAGGGTGGTGATGCCCGCGGGCGGCAGGCCCGCGGCGTAGGCGAGCACCTCGCAGAACGCCTCGACGTGGGTCGAGAGATCCTCCGAGGTCGCCGTCCAGGACGCGCGAAGTTCGAGTTGGTGAGCCTTCGGCGGGCCGGCGATGTCGCCGTACCGAACCGAGCTGGTCGAGGTGACCGTGCCGCCGAGCGCGTTCAACGGTTCCGATCGCGATTCGAGGGCATCGACCAGCCAACTCCAGCCGACCTCGGGGAGCAGTGGATCGTCGGCGAGGGACTCGTCCACGTCGGCCTGGATGTACGCGACCAGGCGGTGAGTGCCGTTCCAGGCCTCGGCACCGTCGGGGTCGTACAACAGGATCAGACGGCCGAACGCGTCGCCGTCGCTCTGTTCGTCGATCTGCTCGGAGTCGGCGTGCTTGACCTCGGCACCGATCGCATAGCTGTAGGGAGCGAGTCTCTGCGGCGGCCGAATCGGACCGATTTCGATCGCCGGGTGTACCTGCGCCCGATGCATCGCGTCGATGGCGGCGCGGAAAGGCGCAGGTTCGGCGTCAGATCGGTGCTCGGTCACGTCACCGGACGTTAGACGCGTCACGTTGTCCTGCGATGGAGGCGCGCCGAGCCGTGATCGAACTGCGCCGAGCGTCCGTCGAACGATCCGAGTGTCCTGAACTGCGATGAGTGTCTCGCCCTCGAGGGTAGCGGCGGTTGTCGCACGTGGCAGCATGGACGGTGATGAACGCCGAATCGCACACCGCAGCCCCCGCCCGACGAGAACTTCCGGAGGCACCGTTTCTGGCCGCGATCGACGGCCGACCGACGTCGAGGCGGCCGGTGTGGTTCATGCGTCAGGCCGGCAGGTCCCTCCCGGAATACCGCAAGATCCGTGCAGGCATCGGGATGTTGGACTCGTGCTTCCGGCCCGATCTGGTCGCCGAGATCACCCTGCAGCCCGTACGTCGTCACGACGTCGACGCAGCGATCCTCTTCTCCGACATCGTGGTTCCGCTCAAAGCCGCGGGCATCGATCTCGACATCGTCGCCGGTACCGGACCGGTGGTTGCGCATCCGGTGCGTTCGGCTGCGGACGTCGCGGCTCTGCCCGTCCTCACCTCCGACCAGGTGCGGCCTGTGGCCGACGCCGTCCGCATTCTCACTCGTGAGCTGGGAACCACCCCGCTGATCGGATTTGCCGGCGCACCCTTCACCCTTGCGTCGTACCTGGTCGAGGGTGGTCCGAGCCGCAATCACGAGAAGACCAAAGCTCTGATGCGGTCCGACCCGGCCACGTGGCACGCCTTGCTCGACGCATTGGCCTCCACCACGATCACCTTTCTGCAGGCCCAGCTGGCTGCGGGCGTCGACGCCGTTCAGGTGTTCGACTCCTGGGCGGGTACACTCTCGCTCGCCGATTACCGCGAGTACGTATTGCCGCACTCGACACGAGTGTTCGACGCCGTGTCCTCGGCCGGCGTCCCGAAGATCCACTTCGGGGTCGGCACCGGAGAACTCCTCGGTGCGATGGGCGAGGCCGGTGCCGACGTGGTCGGGGTCGACTGGCGGATTCCGCTCGACGACGCGGTGCACCGGGTGGGCCACGGCAAGGCCCTGCAAGGCAATCTCGATCCCGCAGTGCTGTTCGCGGGCTGGGACGCAGTCGAGGCCGAGGTCCGACGCATTGCCGCCGAGGCGGATCGTGCGATCGCGGCCGGTGCCCGCGGCCACGTGTTCAATCTCGGCCACGGCGTGCTTCCCGATACCGATCCCGACATCCTGACTCGGGTCGTCGCGTTGGTGCATTCGTTGTGACCGTCCGGCGTTACGCCGTCGTGGGCGGCGGAATTTCCGGCCTCATCGCGGCGTATCGCCTGCGGCAGGCGTGCGGGCCCGACGCTGAGATCACCGTGGTCGAGGCATCGTCCCGGGTGGGCGGCACCCTGCGCACCACCTCGGTCGGCGATCAGTCGCTCGATGTCGGTGCCGAGGCGTTCATCGGGCGCCGTCCGGAGGTGCCCGCCCTGCTTGCGGAACTGGGGCTCACCGATCAGCTCGTGCACCCGTCGACGGTGCGACCGCTCGTCTTCTCCGGTGGACGCACTCATCCACTTCCGGTGGGCACCCTCATGGGTATCCCGTCGTCGGCGGAGTCCGTCCGAGAGCTGGTCGATCCGTCCGAGCTGCACATCATCGACACCGAGACCGAGCGGCCGTTTCGATGGGTCCGGGGCTCCGATGCCAGCGTGGCCGATCTCGTGGGCACACGTTTCGGGAACCAGGTGGTGAGCCGTTCGGTCGATCCACTGCTCGGCGGGGTCTACTCCGGTTCGGCGAGCTCCATCGGTGTCCGTGCTGCGCTGCCGACGCTGGCCGCTGCGTTGGACAACGGCGCGGCGAACCTGACCGAGGCTGTGCTGAAGGCACTCCCGACTCCGTCCCCGGGGCCGGTGTTCGGTGGACTCCGGGACGGCTACGCGGTGCTGCTCGACGCTTTGGTTACAGCCACCGACGCTCGCGTTCTGCGCGAGACGAGCGTCGGCGAGATCCGCCGTGAGTCGGGCGGCTGGTTCGTCGATCGGGTGGGTGTGGTCGACGGGGTCGTGCTGGCGGTACCGGCACCGATACTGGCCGATCTCATCACAGACCTCGCACCGGACGCGTCGCGCGCGGCCCGTGAGATCGAACTTGCGTCGTCGACGGTCGTGGCGATGGCGTTTCCGACGTCGACCGAGCTGCCGCAGAATTCGGGAATTCTGGTGGCGACGGACGCGGGGCTGGACGTGAAGGCGTTCACGCTGTCCAGTCGAAAGTGGCCGCACCTGGCCCAGCGTGACGCGGTACTGCTGCGAGCCTCGCTCGGGCGTTTCGGCGACGACACTGCCGCGCAGCGATCCGACGAGGACACGATCGACGTCGCGCTCGCCGACCTGGCCACGGTCTCGGGTATCGGCACCCGGCCGCTGGCAGTGACCGTCCAGAGGTGGCCGGGCGGATTGCCCCAGTACGCTCCCGGACACCTCGACCGCGTCGCCGCCATCGAATCCGGAGTGTCCGAACTCGCCGGGCTCGCCGTGACCGGAGCGTGGCAGCGCGGCGTCGGGGTACCGGCCTGTATTGCGTCCGCCACCACCGCTGCCGCCCGTCTGGTCGAGGTGGCACGATAGGGGCCATGGCACGCCTCGATTACTCAGCGCTCAATTCGACTCTTCGGTACTTGATGTTCTCGGTCTACAAGGTCACACCCGGGGTTCTGGGCGACGACCGCGCGGCCGCTGCGAAGGAAGCCCGGGCATTCTTCGAGGGCCGTGAGGACAAGGGTGTCGTCGTGCGCGGGGTCTACGACATCGCCGGAATGCGGGCCGATGCCGACTTCATGGTGTGGACGCACGCCGAGCGCATCGAGGACCTGCAGGCGACGTACTCCGACTTCCGGCGCACCACCGCGCTGGGCAAGGCGAGCACGCCGGTATGGAGCAACACTGCTCTGCACCGCCCCGCCGAGTTCAACAAGAGCCACGTGCCTGCGTTCATCGCGGGCGAGGATCCGGGCGCGTACATCTGCGTGTACCCGTTCGTCCGCTCGATCGACTGGTACCTGCTGCCCGACGAGGAACGTCGGACGATGCTCGCCGATCACGGGAAGGCAGCACGCGACTACAAGGACGTGCGCGCCAACACCGTCCCCTCGTTCGCGCTCGGTGACTACGAGTGGATCCTGGCTTTCGAAGCCCCGGAGCTCGACCGCATCGTGGACCTGATGCGCGATCTCCGGGCCACCGAGGCACGCCGACACGTGCGCGAGGAGACGCCGTTCTTCACCGGCCCTCGGGTCGAGGTGGACGCGCTCGTCGAATCACTACCGTGACGGGGACGGACACACCCATCGTCGACGCCGTTCTCTTCGACTTCTCCGGCACACTCTTCCGACTGGAAGAGGAGCCGTCGTGGTTCGACGGTGTGCACGATGCCGACGGCATTCCGGTCGACGGAGCCGGAGCCGCCGAGCTCATGCGACGCATGACCGCTCCGGTCGGCGAGACCGTCGAGTTCGACGACGCCACTCGGCACGCATGGCGTCATCGCGATCTGGATCCGGCCCTGCATCGGCAGGCGTATCTGCACGTTCTGGCGCAGTCCGGCATCACCGCCGAGGCACAGGCCGAATCGGTGTACGGACGAGTCATCGACGCCGACTCCTGGACGCCCTATCCCGACACGGAAGCGGCACTGTCGACATTGGCGGGACGGTCGATTCGCGTCGGGGTGCTGAGCAACATTGCCTTCGACATCCGTCCGGCGTTCACTGCTCGGGGCCTGGACCGGTACGTCGACGAATTCGTGCTCTCGTTCGAGGTCGGGCACGTCAAACCGCAACCGGAGATCTTCCGACATGCGGTGGCCGCTCTCGGCGTCGAGCCCGCGCGGACGCTGATGGTGGGCGACAGTGCCGAGGCCGACGGCGCGGCACAGGAGATCGGGTGCAGTTTCGCACTCGTCGATCCGGTGCCGACGGCCGAGCGTCCCGACGCACTGCTGGCAGCGTTGAGCGCGTTCGGGATTCGATGACCGGAGTGACCGGCGTCCAGCACATGGGCCATTGGGGGATGTTCCGCGCCGACTCGGACGGACGTGACGTCACCGCGATTCATCCTCAGGTGACGGACAGCAATCCTTCCCCGGTGCTGGGCAACCTCGTCGGTTCGGTGACCCATCGATCCCGCGTCACGTCGCCTGCGGTACGCCGGGGCTGGCTCGAGAACGGTCCCGGCCCCACCGACAGGCGCGGTAGCGAGGAGTTCGTCGACGTCTCGTGGGACGAGCTCACCGACCTGTTGTCGCGCGAATTGCGCCGCGTGGTGGACACATTCGGCAACAACGCCATCTACGGCGGGTCGTACGGTTGGGCCAGTGCCGGCCGCTTTCATCATGCGCAGAGTCAGGTACACCGCTTTCTGAACTGCATCGGCGGCTACACGCGATCCGTGCACAGCTATTCGCTCGGTGCGACCGGCGTCATCATGCCGCACGTGCTCGGCGCGCACTGGAAGATGTTCTCGCGCTCCACATCCTGGTCCGTGATCGCCGAACACACCGAACTGCTGGTGGCGTTCGGCGGTGTTCCGGTGAAGAACACCGGCATCAATCACGGTGGTACGTCGGATCATCCGACCGTCGGTTCGCTCGACGCGATGCGCGCCCGCGGCGGGCAGATCGTCACCGTCGGTCCATTGCGCAACGACATGTCGGGCGAGGCGCGGTGGATCGCCCCACGCCCCGGAACCGACGTGGCGATGATGCTGGCTCTGGCATACGTCCTGGCCGACGAAAAGCTGCACGACACGGCGTTTCTGGAGAAATACTGCGAGGGTTACCCCGAGTTCGAGCGCTACCTTCTCGGTGTCTCGGACGGCACTCCCAAGACCCCGCAGTGGGCGTCGGACATCTGCGGCATCGAAGCCACGATCATCGCGGACCTCGCCCGAGAGATGGCGTCGAAACGCACGATGGTCACCGTCACGTGGTCCCTGCAACGTACGCAGCACGGTGAACAGGCTCCGTGGATGGGCATCACGTTGGCAGCGATGTTGGGCGAAATCGGCGTGCCCGGTGGGGGATTCGGACACGGATACGGCTCGATGAACGAGCCCGGCCTCGCTCCTGTGCCCTATCCGTTGCCGACACTGCCGCAGGGAATCAATCCGGTGGCCGATCTGATTCCGGTTGCAGCTGTCTCGGACATGCTGCTCAACCCCGGGTACGAATTCGACTACGACGGCCGACGTTTGGTCTATCCCGACATCAAAGTGGTCTATTGGGCGGGCGGCAACCCGTTTCATCACCACCAGGATCTGGGACGATTGCGCCGGGCACTCGGCAGGCCCGATACCGTCGTCGTCCACGATCCCTACTGGACGCCGATGGCCAAGCACGCAGATGTCGTCGTCCCGTCGACCACATCGCTGGAACGGTCGGATCTGAGCTGCACACGCAACGATCCACTGCTCGTGGCCATGGCGCCGGCTGCCGAGCGATTCGCCGATTCACGCGACGATTACGACACTTTCGCGGAACTCGCTATGAAACTCGGTGTGGGGCAGCAGTTCACCGAGGGGCGCACGTCACAGCAATGGCTCGAGCACATGTACGGGCAGTGGCGCGAGTACTTGCGGGCCGACGGCGTGCAGACCCCGGAATTCGACGACTTCACGCGTGAGGGTTCGTTCCGGATGAAGACCGAGGACGAGTTGACGTTTCTCGAGGATTTTCGCCAGGACCCGATCGGCAACGCGCTGCGGACACCGAGCGGCAAGATCGAGATCTTCTCGGCGACGGTCGCGGGGTTCGATTACGACGACTGCCGAGGGCATCCGATGTGGTTCGAGCCGCAGGAGTGGCTCGGTGGGCCACGCGCCGAGCAGTTTCCTCTGCACTTGATCGCCAACCAGCCGCGCACCAGGCTGCACAGTCAGCTCGATCACGGTGCGGTGAGCCGGAATTCGAAGGTTCAGGGCCGCGAGCCGATTCGAATGCATCCGTCTGCGGCGGGGGCCAGGGGAGTGTCGGACGGCGATGTGGTGCGAGTGTTCAACGACCGCGGTTCGTGCCTGGCCGGGGTGGTCGTCGACGACGGGATGCTGGAATCGGTGGTGCAGTTGTCGACCGGTGCCTGGTACGACCCGCTGGACCGAGCAGACCCAGGGTCGATGTGCGTGCACGGCAGCGTGAACGTTCTCACCGCCGACGTCGGGTCGTCGTCGCTCTCGCGGGGGTGCACCGGGCAACACGTGCTGGTGGAGATCGAACGCTACGACGCGCCGCTGCCGCCGATCACTGCGTTCGATCCACCGGTGACACGATCGGTCAGAACACCACCCGAGAGATGATCTCGGCGACGAGCGCAGGCTTGTCCTCGCCTTCGATCTCCAACGTTCCCGTCGTCACGATCTGCAGCGCTCCGCCCGACGCGTCCTCGACAGAGGTGAGGGTGGTCCGCAACCGGACATGGGATCCGACCTTGACCGGGTTGATGAAGCGAACTTTGTTGGAGCCGTAGTTGATTCCGAGTTTGGTGTTCTCGATGGTGTAGATCTGCCAGTTCAGCATCGACACGAGCGACAGGCTCAGGAATCCGTGGGCGATCGGCGCGCCGAACGGGCTCTCTTTCTTCGCTCGTTCGACGTCGACGTGGATCCACTGGTGGTCGCCGGTGGCGTCGGCGAAGGTGTTCACCCGTTCCTGGGTGATCTGGAGCCAGTCGCTGGTTCCCAGTTCTTCGCCGACGGCCGCCTTGATCTGCTCTGGTGAGGTGAAAGTGCGCATGCTCACAGTATGCACCGTCGTAATAGGGCGCTCGAAAGCGATCGTGTGGGAGCGAGCGATGACCGGCTCGAGTGTCGGCCTGTCGAATTCAAGCTGTGTGGGGCGGAGCCAACGGAAAAGCTCCGATCAGATTGTCTTGAATCTCTTTCAGATTCGGGACCGGCCGATATTCGTATTGTAGCTGCGCCATTCGATCGTGATCTCGCGCAAGGTCCGACGAATGCTGGACAGCTTCTCGGTCGAAAGCAGAGTAATAATCGGCGAATTTGTATCCGTTGCCGCCTATGTCTTGCGGCAGCTTTATCCATGCGTTGGGGATGCCGTACGAGTCTGCGACGATCAACCCGTGCAGACTCGTGGACATCACGAAGTCACATGCAGTGATGTCGGCGATGACCTTGGCCGGCTTTCTGGACGGGTCGATCAACGTGACGCTTTCGTCTCGCGCAAGCGAGCGCACTACGGGATCCTTCTTGTGCACCCAGTGGTAGACGAGGCCGATCCGGCCGGGTACCCGTGGGGAGCGTGCATAGACTTTGTTCGCCAGCAGCCCGGGGTCCCCGACCGCGACTTCGCGCTCGGACTTGATGCGTCCCAGCGACAGCTGTCCGCGAACCGCGTAGAAGTCGAAATCGGGGTAGCTGAAGTCTCGTTCGTGGGCGGCGTCACTGAGCATGAAACCCGAGCCCCAGACCTTGAGACCCTTCCGGGCCTGCATGAGCTGGACCATTTCCAGGGTGGAACCTGCCCCGATCATGTCGCAGCTCTTCGCGCGACGCCAGGAACACTTCTTCCCGAACAATGTTCCGACCAGTCCCGGCGTCAATTCGTCACCGAAATTGGGTGTGACGCCGGTGATTTTCACCTGGCGCCACCAGAAGGTCTTGATCGACGTGGCCACAACCCCAAAGCTACCCTAACGATCAGGTCAAGCAGAGGTAATCTCCGGAGTTCGCGGCTCGGTTTCGACGCATCCTCAGCGCAGGTTCGCCGAGTGCGCGGCGATCCCCGGGATGTCCGGACCGATCAGGATGCAGGCTTGAGCACCAGAGAAATTGAGTTGATGCAGTACCGCTGGTCGGTCGGGGTGGGGTAGCCCTCGCCCTCGAAGACGTGGCCGAGGTGGCTGTGGCAGTTGCGGCAAACGACCTCGACGCGGCGCATGCCGAGAGTGGTGTCCTCTTCCAGGATGACGGCGTCGCTGTCGGACGGGTCGAAGAAAGACGGCCATCCGCAATGCGATTCGAACTTCTCGGTGCTGCGGAACAGTTCGGCTCCGCAGGCGCGGCACTCGTAGATGCCTTCGGTGGTGGTGTCGGTGTATTCGCCGACGCCCGGGCGCTCGGTACCGGCCTGACGCAGAACCGCGTACTCCTCGGGTGTCAGCTTCTCCCGCCACTGCGCGTCGGTGAGCTGGACGGCCGGAGCGGCATTGTTGTCTGTTGCTGAACTCATGCTGACACGCTAATACGATTTGCCGGGTTATGCCGTTTTCGCTGGTGACGCAGTCGGTAGCAGGTAGTTGGGCTCGATTCCCTCGTCGAGCCGTCCCTCTGTTCTCGCGGCGAACCAGCGTCCGACGAGCACTCCGAAGATCACGACGATCAGCAGCGCCCAACCGAAGGTGGTGCGGAGATAGTCGAGGGCCCGTCCGGTTTCGATCCACCGTCCGGACAACCAACGATCGGCGTTCATGAACCCGTAGATCGCGAGCCAGGCCGGCCAGTTCCGGAGTAGCGAGTTCCTGAGCACGACCGTCATGAGCAACGGGAACAGCATCATCGAGTAGTACATCTGGCCCAGTGAGCCCAGCAGCCAGTGCGCGGTGAGGATCAGGCCGGAGGTGGTGGCGAAGAAGAACAGTCGATCTTCTCGGCAGTACCGGTAGAGCAACCACAGCGAGACCAACACCATGATGCCCAGGACGGCGCGGATGCCGAGGGTCAGGAACTCGGGCACTCCGTAGTAACGGCCGTTGCCGACGACAGCGCTGTTGAAGTAGTCACGCGTCTGCAGCAGGTACGGCAGCGTCCGATCGATGAAATTTTTGGGATCGACGGACAACGGCCAGGCAATGGCCATCATCACCACCGGGATGGCGATCGAGGTGATGAACACCTTCCACTGTCTCGTCATCAGGGGGAGCAGCAGCAGTGGTGCGAGCATCGGCTTGATCGCCAGGGTCAAGCCCATCGCGACACCGGCGGACAAATCCTTGCGCTGCAACAGGAATCCGAGAAACGCCACTTCGCCGAGGAGTACGAAACCGTTGAAGTTGGTGAACACCAGTGTGTTCGTCACCGTCTCGCTGACGAAGGCAGCCAGGAGCAGGGCGGGTGCAGCCACCGAGTCCAACCGGAAGCCGAAGATGCGCAGCAGGATGTACAGCGCGACGAGGATGGCCACGGTGCTGGCAAGGATGAACAGCCAGCGAGAGCGCTCCGGGTCGATGATGGCGATGGGGGAGAGCAGCATCGTCGCGCTCGGCTGGTACAGGTAATGAGGATCGACCGAATCGAAGTTCGCGGTGTACACCGGCTGCCGGTTGAGGAACGCGAGAGCTGCGTTGTACACCGGGTTGAAGTCGTTGGTGACATCGCCGTTGACCGCCCTGATCACCACCCGATGCACGACGGTCATGATGGCGATCGGCCAGAGCGCGTACTTGATTACTTCGGCGGTGGTCCGCCCGGTACGCGGCTCCAGAAAGCTAAGTGACACCCGCGAACGGTACCCGAGACGGTCGGTGCGCCCGTTCAGGACACCCCGCGGGGCCCGTGTCTTTCGCGACCCTCCGAGGAGTCGAGTCAGGCCGGACAGACGGTGCCGTCGGTCGGAAGCGTCGTGTCTCGGGCGTAGGTGACAGCAGCACTCTGCAGGCACTGCGACCCGCCGATGCTCGGATGCCCGCTGCCCTGCCAGGCGGCCGACGCGACGGCGGCACCGGTCGCACCGATCAGGCCGGTGACCGAGGACAGGCCGCCGTTGCCGACGATCGGGTCGCCGGCGTTGGACAGAACCAGGACCGGAACGTCCAGCGAGGTGGGCAGTGGGACGGAGGGAGCTGTCGGCCAGGACGAGCACAGCAATGCCGTCAAGGCAGCATCGGTTCCGTAGATCGGGTAGCGGTCGGTCCACCCCGGCGCCAGGTCGCGGACGCCCTGCGGAGATGGCCACTGCTGCCCGTCCGTGCAGCGGGCGACGAACTGGCCGTCGGTGCTGTACGCCGCCCGGCCTCGTTCGGCGAGCGCTGCGAGCGCTGTCGTGTCGGAGGCGGCGGCAGCGGAGAGCGTCGAGGACAGATCTCTCGCCCGCGTCGACGCGTCTCCCGCGGTCGAAGCCAGGGCAAAGGTGATCGCGTCGAGAATTTCGTGTGTGGACAGCGGTGCGAACTCGCCGCCGGCGGCGCGCTTGATCAACTGTGCCACTGCGGCCGTCGGGTCACTTCCGAGCGAGCAGTTCAGCGCGACGCAACGCTGTGCGAAGGCAGCGAACGCCGCTTCCTTGCCCTGAGTTCGCTGCTCGGCGAGCGTTGCCTGGTCGGCGTTGACGCCCGTCGGCGAATCGAGGATCAGGCGCGCGACGTTGTCGGGAAACTTCGCGGCGTAGGCCATGGCGGTGAGAGAACCGTTTCCCGCTCCGATCAGGCCGATCCGGTCCACGCCCCACAACTGTCGAAGCCGATCGAGATCGTCCGCGGCGTACCCGGTGCCGAAGGCGAGCTCCTGCGGCTGCAGGGTGTCGGTGCATTCGATGGTGGCGTCTCGTCCGGCGTCGACCGCGCGGTCGACGGAGTCCGAGTCGGATCTGGAGAACTGTCCCAGGGCATCGACGGCAGCCTTGGTAGGCGCCTGGGGGGTGTCGTCGATGCAGTCCACGGCCGTCGAGCGTCCGATGCCGCGGCGATCCACGGCAACGATCGGATGTGCCTCGAGCAGCGTGGCGAGTGGGCCGGCGGCCATCGTGGCCAAGGTTGCGATGGACGAACGATCCGAACCGGACGTGAACACCAGGGGCCCGGCATCGACGGGTGTCCGGTCGAGCGTGGCCCGAAGCGCCCCGACGGCGAAGGTGCCGAACATCTGACCGCTGGCGTCGACATCGGCCTCGTACTCACCGCATTCGAGCGTCAGGCCCGGCGTGGTGGCGGTGAGCCCGAACATTCCGAGGGTGGCCGAGGTGCACTCGGACCAATCGAGGTCGGTGGTCGGAACAGCGAGTGCAGCCGGTTCGGGCGGGGTTTCGGGCGACGACTCGGCGGGCTGACCGGGCGAGCGCTGCTCCACCGCCACTTCGGGACGGATCGACGGGCCGCCTCCACAGGCCGCGCAGACCGTGGCGACGAGGAGTACTGCGGCGAGCAACGAACGTTTCTGCGTCACGGTGCGAGGCTATCTACTTTTGCTTCGCTGCCGCGCCCGCGTCTCTCGTCACGGCCGCACCCAGCGGGTCAACAGCGTGCCGTCGGTGTCGCCGAGCACGAGTGCGCGCTGCATGGACGTATCGGCGGCGTGTGCGGCATGGGCGATGCGGCCGGCAGGCCCACTGATCACCTTCGGTGAGATCGTCAGGCACACGTCGTCCGCCGCCCCGTCGGACACCAGCTGACCGAACAGTCCTGGTCCGCCCTCGCACAGCACTCGACCGAACCCGAGCTGGGACAGAGACTCGACAATGTCGGTGGTCGACACCGATTCGCCGGACACCTCGAGCACCGTCGCCCCGGCCGTCCGGAGTTCGCCTACCGCAGAGCGGTCCGCCGCGGCGGACGTGAGCACCACCGGCATCACCGCTGTGTCCGTCAGTAGGCGAGACCGCGCATCGATGGAGCCGGAGGCGGTGACGACCACGATGGTCGGCACCGATTCCTGACCGTTCGCCTGCCGGCGAGAGATGACATCGGGAGACAGGGCGACCCCGCCGTAGTTCTCTCCGCGCACGGTGCCGGCACCGACGAGCACCGCATCGCACAGCTCACGCAGGATGCCGAACAACCGGGTGTCTGCCGGGGTGCCCAATCCGGCCGAGGCACCGTCGGAGGTGACGGACCCGTCGATACTGGAGACGAAATTGGTACGGATCCACGGTCGGCCCACATCGGTCGGGTAGGCATACAGCGATCGCAGACCGTCGTCGTCCACTTCCGTTCCGATGGCGGGGAGCGCTGCGGCGGCCTGCTCCGATGTGAAGTAGGTCCCAATATCGAGAAGCTGCATGAGTCACATGAGACCACGTCGTTACGCTCGATCAATGCCCGCACGCCTTGTCGACCGAAATCCCGTGGTCCCCTCCGATCAGCTGATCGCGCAGATGGTTCCGCCGGCGATGTTCGACGACGTCAGCTTCTCCTCGTACATTCCCGATCCCAAGGAGCCGACGCAGGCCGCTGCAGTCGCGAAAGCCGAGGAATTCGCGAACAAGGTGCAGAAGATTCGCGGCAAGGGCAAGCGCGGACTGTTCGGTAAGAAGACCCCGGCCACCGGTGCGGGGCTCTACCTCGACGGCGGCTTCGGCGTCGGTAAGACCCACTTGCTGGCCTCGATCTATCACAGCGTCCCCGAACCGAAGGCGTTCGGCACGTTCGTGGAGTTGACGCACGTCGTCGGTGCATTGGGCTTCAACAAGGCTCTCGAAGAGCTCTCGAACCACAGTGTTCTGTGCATCGACGAGTTCGAGCTCGACGATCCGGGCGACACGATGTTGGTCTCGCGACTGCTGTCGGAGCTCTCGCAGCGCGGCGTGTCCATCGTGGCGACATCGAACACCCTGCCCGGCCAGCTCGGCGAAGGCCGCTTCGCAGCCGAGGACTTCCTGCGGGAGATCAAGAAGCTCGGTTCGATCTTCGAGTCCGTCCGCGTCGACGGTCCCGATTACCGGCACCGCGATCTGCCGCCGGCCCCGGAGCCGACGTCGGAGGGCGAGCTCATCGAGCGTGCCGACGGTATCGAGGGCGCGACCTTGGACGACTTCGACGACCTGCTGGCGCACCTGAGCACGCTGCACCCGTCGCGCTACGGCAAATTGTTGGACGGTATTCCCGCGGTGTTCCTGAAGAACGTGCACCCGGCTTCCGATCAGGCAATTGCGTTGCGACTGGTCGTCCTCGCCGACCGCCTGTACGACGCGGGTATTCCGGTGACGGCCTCGGGTGGAAAGCTCGACGAGATCTTCACCGAGGAGATGCTCGCGGGTGGTTACCGGAAGAAGTACCTCCGTGCGACGTCCCGTCTGCTCGCACTGTCTCGTTTCGCTGCCGTCGGCTGACCTGCCTCGGTCGAGGCAGGCTCAGAGCTGCACCTGCATGACGTAGTCGTCGTGCGTCCGGTCGCCGACGACGAACGTCTTGGTGCCGGCTGTCTCGAATCCGTGCTTGGCGTAGAACTTCTGGGCGCGGACGTTCTGTTGGTTGACGCCCAGCCACGCCCCTCGGCAGCCATGCCGACGAGCACTGTCCAGCGCCAACGTCATCAGGCGCGCTGCGACTCCGCCGCCGTGTTCGGTGGGTCGGACGTACAGCTTGCTGATCTCTACCGTCGGCTCGTGGGACAGCACCGAGCGGATGCCGGAGTCGGTGGGAGTGCCGAACACCAGCATCGCGTATCCGAGTACCTGTGCCTCGGCCGACTCGTCGAGCAGTACGGTCCTGTTCGGGTCGACGATGTACGCCTCGAAGTGCTTGCCCGACAACACGTTCGAGACGAAAGTCTCGATATCATCGGGTTGCGTTCCCGGTGGGCAGGCCAAGGGGAAGGTCAGTGCGGCCAGCTCGGCGACTCGGTGCGCATCCGCCGGGCCCGCCTCACGAACGCTCACAGCTGATCGACGGCATTCTTCGCGTCCCGCAACGACAGTCCTGTTCGATCGCGCAGCAGCTTGATCGCCGCAATCGCTTTGCCTTCCGATTTGAGTGCCGTCAATCGGGGGAGGAGGTCGTCCCATCGCACGGGACCCGAACTCGCTGCATCGAGAATGGTCGACGGGGGAGGAAACGGTGCTCCGCGTTGCATCGTCTCGATTGCGTTCTTGGCATCGAGCAATCCGGCACCGGTTCGATCACGGAAGACCTTGATGGCCTGAATCTTCTTGTCCGCGGCCAACAATTGGTGAATGTCTGCCCGCGCACCGTCGTCCAGTCCTACCAGCTTCAGGCTCTGGGACGTGGCGCGCGATCTGTCCGGCTTTCGACGCGCGAGGAACCAGGCCGCGAGCACCGCGGTATCGACGAGGACCAGCGCAACGATGAACCATCCCCAGGTCGGCATAACGTCAGTACACCACTTCAGCGTGACGGGTCGAAGAGCGGGACGACGCCCGGCCGATCGGCGGGCGGCGATTCGAACAGTGAGACAGCAGCATCGAGAGTCCGCTGCGCTGCGTCGTACTTCGCCGGTGCGAGATCGTGGCCCGCGCCGTCGATGTCGATCAGCAGTGTGGGAGCGGGAACCAGAGCGAACGCCGCCCCGAGTTCCTCGGTGGTAGCGAACGGATCCCTGGTGCCGTGCAGCACAACAGTGGGGGTACGTAGGTCGGGCAGATGGTGGGTCCGAAGCTTGTCGGGCTTGCCCGGTGGGTGCAGGGGATAGGACGTCAGCACCAGACCGTCCACGAGACCCGGCTGCTCCGACGCGATCATCGATCCCTGCCTGCCGCCGTACGAATGCCCGCCGAACACGACGAACCCGTCGGTTTCGGCACGCAGTCGATCGACGGCCGCGGCGATCCCCATCCGGTCCTCCTCGGAACGGGAGGGATGCGGAGGACCCTTGGCCTTGCGGACTCGGAACGGAAGGTCGAACCGCAACACCGTGAAGCCGGCCGCCGCCCACACCGACGCAATGTTCTGTAGGAGCACCGACCCGCAGTTGCCGCCCGCACCGTGAGTGAGAGCGAGCCCTCCGCGCGACGGGATCGGCGGCGTGTGAAGAAACGCGACGCCCCCGCCGAGTTCGATGTCGGCGGGGGCGTCGGGAACGTCGTGTTCAGCCATCGGTCGAGGACGTTACCTTTTCGTCGCTGCCGGCGTGATCGGTGTCCGTGCTGTCTGTTTCGGAGCTGTCGGATGCATCCCGATCGTCGGCATCCACCATCTCACCGTTGTCGTCGACCATGTCGGCAAAGGCCGTACCCGCGACGGTGCCGTTGGTTCCGGGGAGCGCCACAGTGGGCCGAGCGCCGGGTCGGTATCGGTCGTCGAGTCCCTCGACCGATTTCTTCGCTTCTTCGAGTGTGGCGTCGTCGACCTGAGGCTCTTCGGTGTCGGTCGCGTCACCGGGGCCGGCCGTGTCGGTGGGTGTTTCGTCCGTGGGTGCACTGCGAGCATCGTCCGACACGTGAGTGTCCTTCCATCGAAGTGTGTGCGTCGTCTCCACTGTGCACTTCTATGGCGTGAATCACCACCGAGACTGGGTAAGACACAAAAAAGGACCCCCTCGAAAGGGGGTCCTTTGTTCTCACTGTGGTGCGCGATACTGGGATTGAACCAGTGACCTCTTCCGTGTCAGGGAAGCGCTCTCCCGCTGAGCTAATCGCGCATGTCCTCGCATCGGCCTTCGCAACCGATGCACTAGCGAGGTGGAGACGGGAATCGAACCCGTGTGCACGGCTTTGCAGGCCGTTGCCTCACCACTCGGCCACTCCACCATGGGTCGAGACCCTCGAGCGGATGACGGGATTCGAACCCGCGACCCTCACCTTGGCAAGGTGATGCGCTACCACTGCGCCACATCCGCATACCCCGGAGGCAATCACTGCTGGGCAGTTGCTGTCTCCGTGGTGCGGGGAAAACATTAACCCAACGGGAGTGAAACTCACAAATCTCGTGGTCAGCCCCAGAATTCGGGTCTCTGGCGGCTGTGAACCGTGTGAAAGATGGGGTCGGACCGGGTCCGGGGGAGCGAGCTCTGCGCTCGACACGGGCGTCGAATGCGACATGGACGAGCCGGAGCAGGCGATTCGATCCACTGCGACACCTCGTGTTAATGTTTTGCCTCGTTCGGTCCCGTGGCTCAGTGGAAGAGCGTCCGCTTCACACGCGGAAGGTCGCTGGTTCGATCCCAGCCGGGACCACAGACGAAGAAAGCCCGCACCGCTTGTCGGTGCGGGCTTTTTCGTGTTCCGTCCCGGTAATCTGACCCGGTGAGCACCGACGGATCCACGTCCCGCGAGGCGGACGGCAAGACCAGCACAGCGGACTCGAGTGGTCCGGCAGAACAGCTGGCGAAGAAGCATCGACGGTTTCGGTCTCGCATCGCCGAGAACAAGTCGCTCGATCTCGCCTACCGGATCACTGTCGGTGTCGTCGGAGCTCTGGTGTTGGCGTTGGGTGTGCTGGCCATTCCGTACCCCGGCCCCGGCTGGCTGATCGTGTTCGCAGGACTGGGCATCCTGGCCTCGGAGTTCGAGTGGGCCAAGGGCGCGCTGCGCTTCGTCCGCAAGAGGTACGACGCGTTCATGGCCTGGTTCTCGAAGCAGTCGATCGTCGTCAAGGGGCTCGGCGTGTTGTTCACGACGGTCGTCGTGCTCGCAACACTGTGGCTTCTGGGCACTTTCGCGCTGGTCGGAGGTTGGTTCGGCCTCGACTGGACCTGGCTCGAGAGTCCCTTGTGACGCACGCGCCGCGCTGAGGGTCGCGCGGTGGCCCGTTGCCGATAGGCTGTCGGAGGCCTTCCTGGCCAGATGAACCGATCGAGGAGTACATCGCTGTGAGCATGCCCGTTGTCGCCGCCGTCTCGCCCGCCCGCATCTCGGTGCAGGCAGGAACGACCGCAGGTACGGCGCTACGCGACACCGGCCTGCCGAACAAGGGTCCCGACGCGATCGTCGTCGTGCGAGATCCGGAGGGCAAGCTCCGTGACCTGTCGTGGGCTCCAGACTCCGATACCGAGGTCGAGCCGGTCCCGGCGAACACCGAGGACGGGCGAAGCGTCATCAGGCACTCGGCTGCGCACGTTCTCGCTCAGGCCGTCCAGGAACTCTTCCCCGATGCCAAGCTGGGCATCGGCCCGTTCATCAAGGACGGCTTCTACTACGACTTCGACGTGAAGCAGCCGTTCACCCCCGAGGATCTGACTGCACTCGAGAAGAAGATGAAGCAGATCGTCAAGGCCGGGCAGCGGTTCTCGCGTCGGGTGTACGAATCGGTCGATCAGGCCCGGGAAGAGTTGGCGAACGAGCCCTACAAACTCGAACTGATCGACGACAAGTCCGGGATCGACGATCCCGAGGTCATGGAAGTCGGCGGGGGAGAGCTCACCGCGTACGACAACCTCAATCCTCGTACCGGTGAACGCATCTGGGGCGATCTGTGCCGCGGCCCGCACATCCCCACCACCAAGTACGTGCCGGCGTTCAAGCTCACCCGCAGCTCGGCTGCGTACTGGCGCGGCAATCAGGACAACGCCGATCTGCAACGCATCTACGGCACCGCGTGGGAGTCCACCGAGGCGCTCGATGCGCATCTCGAGTTGCTCGCCGAAGCCGAACGTCGTGATCACCGCAAGCTCGGTTCCGAGTTGGACCTGTTCAGCTTTCCCGACGAACTGGGTTCCGGTCTTCCGGTGTTCCACCCCAAGGGCGGCGTGATCCGCAACGAACTCGAGAACTACTCACGTCAGCGCCACATCGAAGAGGGCTACGAGTTCGTCAACACCCCGCACATCACCAAGGGCCATCTGTACGAGGTGTCCGGTCACCTCGATTGGTACCGGGACGGCATGTTCCCGGCGATGCACCTGGATGCCGAACTCGACGAGAACGGCGACGTGCGCAAGCCCGGCCAGGATTACTACCTCAAGCCGATGAACTGCCCGATGCACAATCTGATCTTCCGCTCCCGCGGCCGCTCGTACCGTGAACTGCCGCTGCGCTTGTTCGAGTTCGGCTCGGTTTATCGCTACGAGAAGTCCGGCGTCATCCACGGTCTGACCCGAGTGCGCGGCATGACCCAGGACGACGCGCACATCTTCTGCACTCGCGAACAGATGCGCGGCGAGCTCACCAGCACCCTCGAATTCGTTCTCGGGCTGCTCAAGGACTACGGACTCGACGACTTCTACCTCGAACTGTCGACTCGTAATCCGGAGAAGTCCGTCGGCAGCGACGAGGTCTGGGAAGAGGCCACCAACACCCTCGCCGAGGTGGCCGCGGCGTCGGGTCTCGATCTGGTGCCCGACCCGGGCGGTGCCGCGTTCTACGGTCCGAAGATCTCGGTGCAGGCGAAGGATGCGCTCGGCCGCACCTGGCAGATGTCGACCATTCAGCTCGACTTCAACCTGCCCGAGCGTTTCGAGCTCGAGTACACCGGTTCCGGCGGTACCAAGGAGCGCCCGGTGATGATTCACCGTGCCCTGTTCGGATCCATCGAGCGGTTCTTCGGTGTGCTGACCGAGCACTACGCCGGTGCTTTCCCGGCCTGGCTGGCGCCCGTACAGGTCGTCGGAATTCCGGTGGCCGAGGTGCATCAGGACCACCTCTTCGCGGTGGTGAAGGAGTTGAAGAAGCGCGGAGTCAGGGCCGAGGTCGATGCGAGCGACGACCGGATGCAGAAGAAGATCTTCAATCAGACAGCGCAGAAGGTCCCGTTCATGCTGCTGGCCGGCGAGCGCGACGTCGAAGCAGGTGCCGTCAGCTTCCGATTCCGGGACGGCACTCAGGTCAACGGGGTTCCGGTGGCGGAGGCCGTGACCGTGATCACCGAGTGGATCGCCGCACGCAACAACGCATCACCGACCGCCGAACTCGTGCAGACCAGTACCGCCGGAGTGAGCTGACATGGAAGAACACGACGAGTCGATCGTCGCCACCGGTGCCGGTGAACCGGATCGGCTGCAGCGATTGTGGACCCCGCATCGGATGTCGTACATCGCCGAGGCCCCACAGGGTTCGGCGCAGGGTTCGGCGAAGTCGACCGAGCCGTTCTCCGACATCCCGAAGATGACGGACGAGGACGGACTGGTCGTCGCGCGCGGCGAATCGGTGTATGCCGTGCTCAATCTGTACCCGTACAATCCCGGCCACACGATGATCGTGCCGTACCGACGCGTCGCGGCGCTCGAGGATCTCACCCCCGCCGAGAGTTCGGAGCTGATGGCGTTCACGCAGAAGATGATTCGCGTGATCAAGCGAGTGTCGAGCCCGCACGGTTTCAATGTCGGCCTCAACCTCGGGGCGGCTGCAGGCGGTTCGCTGGCCGAGCACCTGCACCAGCACATCGTGCCGCGGTGGGGTGGTGACGCCAACTTCATCACGGTAATCGGCGGCGCCAAGGTGATGCCGCAACTGCTCCGCGACACTCGGGCCCTGCTTGCCTCGGCCTGGAACGAATGAATCACCGGCACGGGGAGCGTGCGGCGTGCTGAGCATCTTCGGCCGTGCGCCGGTCTCGAAGTTGACGGCCCCGTTGGGCCGCGCGCTCAACAGCACCGGCCTGACTCCGGACTCGGTGACCGTCATCGGCACGGTCGTCACCGTGACCGCTGCGGTGACGATGTTCCCTGCCGGCTACCTGTGGTGGGGCTCGATCGTCATCACCCTGTTCGTTCTGTTCGACATGCTCGACGGCGCGATGGCTCGCGCACGCGGAGGCGGCACCAAGTACGGTGCCGTTCTCGACGCGACGTGCGACCGCGTTGCGGACGGTGCGATCTTCGGCGGCTTGGCCTGGTGGGCCGTGTATTCCGAGAACGACAAGCTACTGCTCGTTGCCACTCTCGTCTGCCTGGTCACCTCGCAGGTCATCTCGTACGCCAAAGCGCGCGCCGAGGCCAGCGGCCTGTCCGCGGACGGTGGTTGGATCGAACGACCCGACCGCCTCGTCATCGTTCTGGTCGGGGCCGGGCTCACCGGTGTCGGAAGACATTTCGACATACCGTGGCTGGACAGTCTCATCTATCCCGCAATGTGGATTCTTGCCGCGCTGAGCATCGTGACCGTGTTCCAACGAGTGCTCGCCGTCCGCGGATCCGAGGGTGCCCGCGACATTATCGTGCCGCCGGCTCCATCGGTCTCCGACGACGGCGGTGTGGAGCCGACATGAATCTGTCGGAACGCGCGTCCGACGCCGGGTACGCCGCGGGGTGGCGTCTCGTCCGGTCGTTACCCGAGGGTGTCGCCCGTCGGTTGTTCGACCGCGGTGCCGACTTCGCCTCGTCCCGTAACGGCGGCCCGGATCAGCTGCGCCGCAATCTCGCTCGGGTGCTGGGGACCACGGCGGAGCAGGTCCCGGATGACCTGATCCGAGAGAGTGTTCGCTCCTACGCCCGGTACTGGCGTGAGGCATTCCGGCTGCCGTCGATGGACCTGGCCGCTCAGGCGGCCGTCATCGATCGATGCGTGTACGGCAAGGAACATCTCGAAGCGGCGCTCGGTGCCGGCAAGGGAGTGGTGCTCGCACTACCGCACAGCGGCAACTGGGACATGGCCGGAATGTGGTTGGTACGGACGCACGGTGGCCTCTCGACCGTGGCCGAGAGGTTGAAGCCGGAGTCGCTGTACCAACGCTTCGTGGCGTATCGCGAGAGCCTGGGATTCGAGATCTTTCCGCTCAGCGGCGGCGAGCAACCGCCCCTGCTCGCGTTGTCCGACAGACTGCGCCAGAACAAGGTGGTCTGCCTGCTCGGCGAACGAGACCTGGCCAAGCACGGAGTACCGGTGACCTTCTTCGGGGAACCGACACGAATGCCGGCAGGTGCGGCCAAGCTCGCCATCGACACCGGTGCCACGCTGCTCCCGGTACACGGCTACTTCGACGGCGACGGTTGGGGATTCGACATCTCGCCCGCGGTGGACGTCTCGCAGGGAGTAGCCGCTGCGACTCAGACGGTTGCGGATCATTTCGCCGCCGGAATCCGCGCTCATCCCGCCGATTGGCACATGCTGCAGCCGCTGTGGATGAGCGACTGGTCGGCAGAGCGCCGGGCCCGAATCGAGGGCACATGAGAATCGGCATGGTGTGCCCGTACTCGTTCGACGTGCCGGGCGGAGTGCAGGCCCACGTCCAGCAGTTGGCCGAGGTCTTCATCGAGCGCGGTCACCGGGTCAGCGTTCTGGCTCCCGCCTCGGACGGCGTCGAGCTCCCCGAATTCGTGGTGTCGGCCGGAGAAGCCTTGGCCATTCCGTACAACGGGTCGGTCGCCCGGCTGCGATTCGGCCCGGTGACGTACTCACGGATCCGAAAGTGGATCTCGGAGAACGACTTCGACGTGCTGCACATTCACGAGCCCAATGCGCCGAGTCTGTCGATGCTCGCACTCAAGGCCGCGGACGGCCCGATCGTGGCCACGTTCCACACATCCACCACCAAGTCTCTCGTGCTCAGCACGTTCCAGGGCGTGCTGCGGCCCTATCACGAGAAGATCAGCGGTCGGATCGCCGTGTCCGAGTTGGCGCGGCGATGGCAGGTCGAGGCGCTCGGGTCCGATGCGGTCGAAATTCCGAACGGAGTCGACGTGCCGGCGTTCGCCGACGCAGACGTGCTCGACGGCTATCCGCGTCCGGGCCGGACAGTGCTGTTCCTGGGCCGCTTCGACGAACCGCGCAAGGGAATGGCCGTGCTGCTGGGCGCGCTACCGGCCCTCGTCGAATCTCACCCCGACATCGAAATTCTCATCGTCGGCAGGGGCGACGAGGACAAGCTTCGCAAGGAAGCAGGCGCGCTGGCCTCGCATCTGACCTTCCTCGGCCAGGTGGACGACGCCACGAAGGCTTCCGCGATGCGTAGCGCCGACGTGTATTGCGCCCCCAACCTCGGCGGCGAAAGCTTCGGCATCGTTCTGGTGGAGGCGATGGCAGCCGGAACCCCCGTGGTGGCAAGCGAACTGGACGCGTTCCGTCGGGTCCTACGCGACGGCGCATGTGGCCTGCTGGTTCCGATCGACGATTCTGCGGCACTCGCGGCAGCGGTCACCTCCATTCTGTCCGACGACGCCGTCCGCGAGCGTCTCGTCGACGCCGCCTCGGCGGCCGTGTCCACGTACGACTGGCCTGTCGTCGCCGAACAGATCCTGCGCGTGTACGAGACGGTCACCCTCGGCGGACAGAAAGTGCGAGCCGCGAGCTGATGACACTGTCTGCCGTCACCATCCTGGTCCTCGGACTGATCGCGGTTCTGATCCTCGTCGTCGGGCTGTGGGCCTACGGAACCGCCAACCGACTCGATCGGCTCCACGTTCGCACAGACCTCGCCTGGCAGGCCCTCGATGCTGCACTCGCGCGCCGAGCCGTCGTCGCGCGAGCCGTGTCGGCCGCCACCCGGGGCTCGGTGTCGTCGAGCAAAGAGCTTGCTGCACTGGCAGATCGAGCCGAACGCGCCGACCGGTCGCAGCGGGAGGAAGCGGAGAACGCGGTGTCCATGGCACTCGCCGTTGTCGAACCGGCCGCACTGCCACCGCAGCTGGTCGCCGAACTCGCCGACGCCGAAGCACGCGTATTGATCGCACGACGCTTCCACAACGACGCCGTCCGAGACACCCTCGCTCTACGGGTACGCCGTCCGGTCCGGTGGCTGCATCTCGGCGGCACCGCCGCCCTGCCGTCGTACTTCGAGATCGCGGAGCGCTCGGCCGCGGCAACGTTCGGTAGTGAGACTCGGGCGACGCCGCGTACCTCTGCGCGGGTGGTGTTGCTCGACGAGCGTGGCCGTGTCCTGCTCCTGCGTGGACACGACCCCACGGTGCCCGAGACGTTCTTCTGGTTCACCATCGGAGGTGCGGTCGAAAAGGGGGAGTCCCTTCGCGAGGCAGCGGTACGCGAAGTGCACGAGGAGACCGGCCTGACCGTCGACGCGTCCGACCTGCGCGGACCGCTGTGGCGTCGAGTTGCGACCTTCCCGTTCAACGGAACGTTGATCCGGTCCGAGGAACTGTTCTTCGCGCATCGGACGCAGGAGTTCGAGCCCGAGAGTGCCGGGTTCACGGACTTCGAGCGACGAACCGTCACCGGGCATCGCTGGTGTACCGAGGCAGACATCCGGGCGCTGAGTGCGGTCGGCGAAAACGTGTATCCACAGGATCTGGCCGAACTTCTCGACGAGGTCAACGTAGCGCTCGCGCGACGCGGCGACCCGGACGTCAGGGCCATCCGCTGACAATCTGGACCTTTCCGACCAGTCCAGCAATCGTCAAGTGGTTATGGGAAACGACGCGGTAGCGGCCTACAGTTCTGGGCGCGTCGCCGCGCCGGCCCGCCCCTTCGCGGGCAGGGCAGCGGCTCTGCGCGAAGATCCGGACTGCCGAGAACACAGGAGTTGGCTTGAGTACCCCACACGCCCCCAATTCGCCCGCTGCTTCCACTGGATCCGCTGACGGCGGGTCCAACGAGAACGGAATCGGCACCGCTCGCGTCAAGCGCGGTATGGCCGAGATGCTCAAGGGCGGCGTCATCATGGACGTGGTCACCGCAGACCAGGCGAAGATCGCCGAGGATGCCGGTGCCGTTGCCGTCATGGCGCTCGAGCGCGTTCCCGCCGACATCCGCGCGCAGGGCGGGGTGTCGCGGATGAGCGATCCGGACATGATCGACAGCATCATCTCCTCGGTCAGCATTCCGGTGATGGCCAAGGCCCGCATCGGGCACTTCGTCGAGGCGCAGATCCTGCAGAGCCTGGGTGTCGACTACATCGACGAGTCCGAGGTCCTCACCCCGGCCGACTACGCCAATCACATCGACAAGTGGAATTTCACCGTTCCGTTCGTGTGTGGTGCCACCAACCTGGGTGAAGCACTGCGTCGAATCACCGAGGGCGCAGCCATGATTCGCTCCAAGGGCGAGGCCGGCACCGGCGACGTCTCGAACGCGACGACCCACATGCGCAAGATTCGCGACGAGATTCGTCGTCTCACATCACTTCCCGAAGACGAGCTCTACGTCGCGGCGAAGGAATTGCAGGCTCCGTACGATCTCGTCGTCGAAATCGCCCGTGCCGGAAAGCTGCCCGTCACGTTGTTCACCGCCGGCGGTATCGCCACCCCGGCCGACGCAGCGATGATGATGCAACTCGGTGCCGAGGGAGTGTTCGTCGGATCGGGAATCTTCAAGTCCGGCAACCCGAAAGAACGTGCCGAGGCAATCGTCAAGGCCACTACCTTCTTCGACGACCCGGATGTCCTCGCCAAGGTCTCCCGTGGACTCGGCGAGGCGATGGTCGGCATCAACGTCGACGACCTGCCCGTCGCACACCGTCTCGCCGAGCGCGGTTGGTGACCGTCCTCTTCCGGTTGCGTAGCTACTGACTGCGTTCCAGTGCCGGGCGGTCCGGATGGTCCCACCGGACCGCGAAGTCCGGCCGCTCGGCGTACTCGTCGATCGAGTCGTAGTACTCGAGCAGTGCCGTGCAGGTCCATTGGTCGGCTGTGTCGGTTCTCCGACGCAGCGCACCCTCGGACAACCGCAACTGCACTCGAAGATCGACGTCCAGTCCTCGGCCCAGCAGCATCGGACCGGCAATCAGGACTATGTGATTCGGCGCGGCCTCGACGGTACGAGCGCGGGCGGATCGATCGGTTGCCTCATCCCACAGACGCGGCAGATAGTGACCTCGGCCACCGGCACGCAGTGGCGCGATGACCTCGCGTATCACGGCATCGTAGTCGAACCACACAGTGCGGTAGCTCAATTCGTCCGTTCGCGAATACTCGAATCGAATTGACGCCGGCCGGACGTAATCGTGCAGGTCGACGACGTCGGCAGGCCTGCCCTGTGAGCGGGCGTGTTCGGCTGTGCGAGAGGCGAAGTCGACCGGCTTCGCGGCGTCGGCACCGTCGACGACAACGATCGTTCGCGACCCGGCGGGGCACTCATCGACGATCGACCTGGTCAGAAGATCGGGAAATATCGGTATCGGTTGACCCACACCGACCATCTTGCCTGGTCCACTCATTGTTAGCCTGAGCCGTTGTCACAGAAAGGTGGACACAGCCATGGCCAGCATCGAGGACATTCTCGAATTGGAACGAATCGAGAACGACATCTATCGGGGACGCACGTTCCCGAGCCGGCTGCCGCGGACGTTCGGCGGCCAGGTTGCCGGCCAGGCGCTCGTCGCGGCCGTGCGCACCGTGGCACCCGAGTTCCGCGTGCATTCGCTGCACGGCTACTTTCTCCGGCCGGGTAACCCGAACGAGCCGGCCGTGTTCATGGTCGATCGTATTCGGGACGGCCGGTCGTTCTGCACCCGTCGAGTGACCGGAATTCAGCACGGCAAGGCCATCTTCACGATGTCCGCCTCGTTCCACGGCGACGACGACGGGATCTCCCATCAGGACCTCATGCCCGAGGTGGTCGGACCGGAATCGTTGCCCGACCCGACCACTCTGGCGGAGTACGACACCTCCTACTACAAGGAGTGGTCCGAATGGGACATCCGTCTCATTCCCGACGATCAGACCGTCAAGCATCCCAGTTTCGCTGCGCAGCAACGGGTCTGGTTCAGGTACCGCGACACGCTGCCCGACGATCAGGTGTTCCATGTCTGCGCGCTCGCCTACATGAGCGACATGACGCTCATCGGATCGGCCAAGGTGCCGCACCCGGACGCCGTCACGCAGACGGCCTCCCTCGATCACGCGCTGTGGTTCCTCAGGCCGTTCCGAGCGGACGAATGGCTGCTCTACGACCAGACGTCGCCGTCCGCTGATTTCGGACGAGCACTGGCGCAGGGGCGAATCTTCGACATCTCCGGTCGTATGGTCGCCGCCGTCGTCCAAGAGGGACTGATGCGCTTCGAGCGGGACACCTCGAAGCCACACGTCGATCCCTTCGGATTGAAGTGACGCCGCCGACGATCGGCGTACTCGCACTGCAGGGCGATGTTCGCGAGCACTTGGCCGCGCTGGAGTCGAGCGGTGCGCACGGAATCACCGTGCGGCGGCCGGACGAACTCGCCCAAATCGACGGGTTGATCATTCCCGGTGGCGAATCCACGACGATGAGCACCCTGCTCGGTGTCTTCGATCTGCTCGGGCCGCTGCGCGCTCGTCTGGCCGACGGTATGCCCGCGTACGGATCGTGCGCGGGGATGATCCTGTTGGCGTCGGACATCCTCGACACCAGGCCCGACGCGGAACACCTCGACGGTCTCGATATCACCGTGCGCCGCAACGCTTTCGGCCGACAGGTCGACTCGTTCGAGACCGATCTCGAATTCGCCGACATCGAGGGCGGACCGATGCGCGCAGTGTTCATTCGCGCGCCCTGGGTCGAGCGTGTCGGTGCGGACGTCGAAGTACTCGCCACCGTCCCGAACGGGCCTGCTGCGGGCCGTGTGGTGGCCGTGCGCCAGAACCGAGTGCTGGCCACCAGCTTCCATCCCGAGGTCACCGGAGACGATCGAGTGCACCGACTCTTCGTGGACATGGTGCGCAGCGCGTAGAAACCCGTAATCGCCGGTTGGGGCGGAGCGATGACACGGGCGAGTAAAGTCGACAACACCGAATTCGAGCAGGAAGGGGCTCTATCGCATGAGCGGCCACTCAAAATGGGCCACCACCAAGCACAAGAAGGCGGTGATCGACGCCCGACGCGGCAAGTCGTTTGCCAAGCTCATCAAGAACATCGAGGTGGCGGCCCGCACGGGTGGTGGTGACCCCACGGGCAACCCGACGCTCTACGACGCCATCCAGAAGGCGAAGAAGACGTCGGTTCCCAACGACAACATCGAACGTGCGCGCAAGCGCGGAGCCGGCGAAGAAGCGGGCGGAGCCGACTGGCAGACCATCATGTACGAGGGTTACGGCCCCAACGGTGTCGCCATCCTCATCGAGTGCCTCACCGACAACCGCAATCGTGCAGCAGGCGAAGTTCGAGTAGCAATGACTCGTAACGGCGGAAACATGGCCGATCCGGGTTCGGTGTCCTACCTGTTCTCACGCAAAGGCGTCGTGACGCTCGAGAAGAACGGACAGAGCGAGGACGACGTGTTGATGGCGGTCCTCGAGGCCGGTGCCGAGGAAGTGAACGACAACGGCGACACGTTCGAGATCGTCAGTGAGCCGACCGATCTGATCGCAGTGCGTACCGCACTGCAGGACGCGGGCATCGACTACGACTCCGCGGAGGCGAGCTTCCAGGCTTCGGTCAACGTCCCGGTGGACGCAGACGGAGCGCGCAAGGTCTTCAAGCTGATCGACGCCCTCGAAGACAGCGACGACGTGCAGAACGTCTGGTCCAACGTCGACCTGTCGGACGAGGTCATGGCCGAACTGGACGACGAGGACTGACCCGGTCCGTTTGCTCACGGTGATCGACCGGGTGTCGTAGCCCTGATCCGTCGGTGCGTTCCGCTACGCTATCGAACAACAGTTCGTAAGCGGAAGGTGTGGTGACGTGCGGGTGATGGGTGTCGACCCCGGTCTCACCAGGTGTGGGCTCAGTTTGATCGAGGGAGGCGTCGGTCGCACAGTCGTCGCTCTCGACGTGGATGTGGTCCGGACTCCCGCCGACATGGATCTCGCGCAGCGTCTGCTGCGGATATCCGAAGCGGCGGAATACTGGCTCGATACACACAAGCCGTCGGTCGTGGCAATCGAGCGAGTGTTCGCTCAGCACAACGTACGGACGGCCATGGGCACCGCGCAGGCAGGCGGCGTCATCGCACTGGCTGCGGCCCGGCGCGGTATCGACGTCTGCTTCCACACTCCCAGTGAGGTGAAGGCAGCCGTCACCGGCAACGGTTCGGCCGACAAGGCACAGGTCACCGCCATGGTCATGCGCATTCTCGGGCTGCAGACCGCGCCGACTCCCGCTGATGCCGCAGATGCGTTGGCTCTGGGTATCTGTCACTGCTGGCGCGCCCCGATGATCGCCCGGATGGCCAAAGCCGAGGCGATGGCCGCCGAACAGAAGCGCAAGTACGACGCGCGTCTGGCCGAGGAACGCAAAGCTCGCGCCGCCGTGGCGCGCAAAATCGAGAAACTGGCCAAGAAGGAGGCGGGCGCACGGTGATCGCATCCATTCGCGGGTCGGTGATCGACATCGCTCTCGATCACGCAGTACTCGAGGCGGCCGGTGTCGGATATCGCGTCAATGCCACACCGGCGACGTTGGCGACGTTGCATCGGGGGAGCGAGTCCACTCTGCTCACCACCATGATCGTGCGCGAGGACTCGCAAACGCTGTACGGGTTTCCCGACAAGGAATCACGTGAGCTGTTCGAGCTGCTGCTCACGGTTTCCGGAGTCGGGCCACGAATTGCGATGGCCACGCTTGCGGTACACGAACCCGACTCCCTGCGAACAGCATTGGCGGACAGCGACATCGGGGCCCTCACCAGAGTTCCCGGTATCGGCAAGCGCGGGGCCGAGAGGATGGTGGTCGAGCTGCGCGACAAGGTCGACGCCGTTGTCGGCCGCGCCGGCAGTTCCGTGGTGCCCGGTTCCGGGGTCGGCAACTCGATGCGCGATCAGATCGTCGAAGCCCTGATCGGTCTCGGATTTCCGGCGAAGCAGGCCGAGGAGGCCACCGACGCGGTACTCGCACAGCAGCCCGAGGCCACGACGTCCACCGCACTGCGGGCCGCGTTGGCGTACCTCGGTAAGTCCAGGTAGGTCGGCGTGACCGAGGACGACGAGTTCGGGGAATCCCAGGTCGGTGCGGAGGCCATGTCCGACGACCTCGACATCGAGATCAGTCTGCGTCCGAAGAACCTCACCGATTTCATCGGTCAGCCTCGGGTGCGTGAGCAACTGCAGCTGGTGCTCTCGGGGGCGAAGATGCGCGGCGGCACCCCCGATCACATCCTGATGTCGGGTCCGCCCGGCCTGGGAAAGACCAGCATGGCGATGATCATCGCCGCGGAACTCGGCACCTCACTGCGGTTGACCTCCGGGCCCGCCCTCGAGCGTGCGGGCGATCTGGCCGCGATGCTCAGCAACCTCGTCGAAGGGGACGTGCTGTTCATCGACGAGATTCATCGGATCGCCCGGCCGGCCGAGGAAATGTTGTATCTGGCCATGGAGGACTTCCGTGTCGACGTGATCGTCGGCAAGGGGCCGGGAGCGACATCCATTCCCTTGGAGGTCGCCCCGTTCACTCTCGTCGGTGCGACCACCCGGTCCGGCGCGCTCACCGGACCGCTGCGCGACCGCTTCGGGTTCGTGGCGCACATGGATTTCTACGAGCCGAGTGAACTCGAACGAATTCTGATGCGATCCGCCGGGATTCTGGGTGTCCCCATCGACCGTGACGGCTGCGCCGAGATCGCAGGACGCTCGCGTGGCACACCCCGAATCGCGAACCGACTGCTGCGCCGAGTTCGCGACTACGCGGACGTGCGCGGGGACGGCACCGTCACCCAGGACACCGCCAAGGCCGCGCTCGTGGTCTACGACGTGGACAAGCTCGGACTGGATCGCCTCGACCGTGCCGTCCTCAGCGCGCTGATCCGAAGTTTCGGCGGGGGACCGGTGGGAGTGTCCACTCTCGCTGTCGCCGTCGGCGAGGAGCCCTCGACGGTCGAGGAAGTGTGCGAGCCGTTCCTGGTGCGGGCCGGGATGATCGCCCGTACGCCGCGCGGTCGCGTCGCCACTGCCGCCGCCTGGCACCACCTCGGTCTCACCCCGCCACCGGATCTCGCAGTCGGGGGAATTTCGGTGCGATCGGCCGAGGTCCAGCAGGGATTATTCGAGTGAAACGGCCGCAACACGAGACGAACGGACCGAGCGGGCCACAGGTGATGGCACACTGGGTAGCTGCGAGGCCCGCACCAGCGACGTTCTCGCACGAGACAATGACGATTATCGAACCGAACTTCGAGGACTGACCTTCCGATGGATTTGCTGTTTCCGCTGCTGATCGTGGCCCTTCTGGTACCGCTGTTTCTCAACGCGCGCCGACAGAAGAAGGTGCTGGCCAAGACCACGGAAATGCAGGACTCGCTGAAGGTCGGCGACGAGGTCGTCACCACCGCAGGCCTGTATGCACGAGTGGTCCTGGTCGAGGACGACACGATCGACCTCGAGATCGCCGACGGCGTCATCACGACGTGGTCACGCGCCGTCGTGCGTGAGGTTCTGCCCGACGACACCGAGTTCGACGACGGCGAGTCGGACGAGAACACCTTCGATTCGGTGCCCGGCGCCGGCACCGCTGCGGTCGGCCCCACCGAGCCGGCAGCTCCGTCGCTGCACAAGGACGTCGGGAACCCCGCCGACGAAACCGTCGAGCAGACGACGAAGCGCCTCGAAAAAGAGTGACGTAGCGAAGATCCGAACCGCTGTCGGAGACACAATCCGGCAGCGGTTTCGTCTGCGGTGAGCGTCGTGGTGCACAATCGCACCGCCCGCCGCTGACACAACGAGGCGCGAGCCAACAGGAACAGACACTTTTCCACCGCCCAGAGGAGAATCACACACCGTGGCACCTTCCAGCGGATCGGTGCATCCCGCCCGCTATCTCGCCGTCTTCGCGGTGCTGATGGCGGCGGTGTATGCCCTGGTCTTCTTCACCGGAGACAAAGACCCCTCGCCGAAGTTGGGAATCGACCTGCAGGGCGGCACGCGAGTGACGCTGACTGCACGCACGCCCGACGGAAATGCGCCGTCGCAGGACAGCCTCAAGCAGGCGCAGCAGATCATCGAGACCCGCGTCAACGGTCTCGGCGTGTCCGGTTCCGAGGTGGTCATCGACGGCGACAATCTCGTCATCACGGTGCCCGGTGACGACAGCTCTCAGGCGAGAACTCTGGGGCAGACCGCTCGACTGTTCATTCGTCCGGTGGTGGGGTCGGTTGCACCATCCGCAGGCCAGGCGACGCCGGGTTCTCCGCAGACTCCGACGGACCCGGCTGCGCCGGCAGATCCGGCGACAGCCGTCGATCCTGCTGCTCCGGCGGCTCCGCAGAGTCGGGTGTTTCCGGCGCAGGATCCGACGACGGTCGACCCGACCCCCGCTCCGACAACCGGTGCTCCGGCCTCGGACGCACCCGCGACGGACGCCCCGACCTCGAGTGATCCCGCCGAAAACGCGTCGCTGTCCGACGCCGATCGGGCAGCCCAGGAGATCGCCGACGCGAAGGCGCTTCGTCAGAGCGAGGATCAGCAGATACAGCAGCTCGCCATGCAGTCGCTCGATTGCAACGCCGCGGACCCGCTCGCCGGCAACGACGATCCTGCGCTCCCGCTCGTGGCCTGCTCCACCGACGGAACAGCTGTCTACCTTCTCGGTCCCACGATCATCGACGGTCAGCAGATCGCCGACGCGACGTCGGGATTCGACAACCAGCAGGCTCAGTTCCAGGTGAGCCTGACGTTCGATTCCGAGGGGTCGAACACCTGGGCGCAGTTCACGGCTGCGAACCTGCAGAAGCAGGCCGCATTCGTACTGGACTCGAAGGTGATCAGCGCGCCGGTCATTCAGGGTGCCACTCCCGCCGGTAGTGCCACGTCGATCACCGGCAACTTCAACGCGCAGAGCGCTTCCGAACTGGCCAACACGCTCAAGTACGGTTCGCTGCCACTGTCGTTCGTGTCCTCCGAGGCCGAAACGGTCTCGGCCACACTGGGATTGGCGTCACTCGAAGCAGGCCTGATCGCCGGTGCCATCGGCTTGGCCCTCGTGCTGGTCTACTGCCTGCTGTACTACCGAGCCCTCGGCCTGCTCACGGCTCTGTCGTTGGCGCTGGCCGGGCTCGTCGTCTACGGCATCCTGATCCTGCTCGGCAGGTGGATCAGCTTCACCCTCGACCTCGCCGGCATCGCCGGCCTGATCATCGGTATCGGCATGACCGCGGACTCTTTCGTGGTGTTCTTCGAACGCATCAAGGACGAGATTCGCGAGGGCCGCAGCTTCCGGTCCGCAGTGCCCCGCGGTTGGGCCCGCGCACGCAAGACCATCCTGTCCGGCAACGCGGTCAGCTTCATCGCCGCTGCCGTTCTGTACGTACTGGCAGTCGGTCAGGTGCGCGGCTTCGCGTTCACCCTGGGACTGACGACCATCCTCGACGTCATCGTCGTGGTGCTGGTGACGTGGCCGCTGGTGAATCTGGCGTCGAAGTCGAAATTCTGGTCCAAGCCGTCCGTCAACGGTCTCGGCGCGGTCCAGCAGATCGCGCTCGAACGAAAGCGCGCCGCCAACAAGGCAGTCGCCGTCAAGACCGGCGCCGCGTCGCCGTCGAAGGAGGCATGACATGTCCGATACGGCCACCTCGACCCCATCGCCTCTCGACGATTCGAGCGTCGACCAGTCCACGCAGCCCAGGCACAGTTGGTTCTCTCGTCTCTACACCGGCACCGGTGCATTCGAGATCGTCGGACGCCGCAGGTTCTACTACGTGCTGACCGGCGTCATCGTGCTGATCTGCCTGCTCAGCTTCCTCGTGCGTGGGTTCACGCTCGGTATCGACTTCGAGGGCGGCACCCGCATCGCATTGCCCGCCGCGGACAACATCTCCACCGAGCAGGTCGAAACCGTCTACAACGACTCGCTGGGCATGCCCCCGGTGTCCGTCCAGACGGTCGGCTCGGGTGCCGCGGCCACGGTGCAGATCCGTTCCGAGGCGCTCGATCCAGCCGAAGTCGACACTCTTCGACAGGCGCTGTTCCAGTCCTTCCAGCCGCAGGACAACTCGGGCACCGCAACGCCCAATGCCATCAGCGTCTCCGACGTGAGTGAGACATGGGGGAGTCAGATCACCCAGAAGGCTCTGATAGCCCTCGCGGTGTTCCTGGTGATCGTCAGCATCTACATCGCCATCCGATACGAACGAGACATGGCGCTGGCGGCCCTGGCCGCATTGGGCTTCGACCTCGTCGTCACCGCGGGCGTCTATTCACTCGTCGGCTTCGAGGTGACCCCGGCCACGGTGATCGGTCTGCTGACCATTCTGGGCTTCTCGCTGTACGACTCCGTCGTGGTGTTCGACAAGGTGGAGGAGAACACCCGAGGCATCTTGAACCTGCACCGCAAGACGTACGCGGAGCAGGCCAACCTCGCCGTGAATCAGACTCTGATGCGATCGATCAACACGACCGTGATCGGTGTTCTGCCGGTCATCGCATTGATGATCGTCGCGGTCTGGCTGCTGGGCGTGGGAACGCTCAAGGATCTCGCTCTCGTGCAGCTCGTCGGCATGATCGTCGGTGCCTACTCGTCCATCTTCTTCGCCACGCCGCTGTTGGTGACCCTGAAGGAGAAGTGGGGCCCGGTCGCGGTCCACACTCGCAAGGTCCACTCCAAGCGTGCCGACGCGGCGGCGCGCGCCGCCGGTCTCGCACCCGAACCGGTGGCCGTCGGCGTGGATGTCAGCAAGGCGTCGGCACCGCAGCCCGGCAATCGCCCCACTGGGAAGCGGAACAAGAAGCGCCGATAGCGAGATCGTAGAGATGGAGAGTGCACGTGGAACGTAGGTGGAGCGCGGCACTGCTGGCAGCGGGTCTGGCCGCAGCGTCGCTCACCGCATGTTCGGCCTCGGAGGACAAGGTGCCTTCCATCGGGTACTCGTTCGACAACGTGGTGAACAACTACAACGCCAGGACCGTCGACGGGGCCGCGTCGGGAGCGCGTCAGGCGTTCACACGAGTCCAGGTCGGGTTCAGCTATCTGGGACCGGACGGTGATGCGCTGTCGGACAACGACATCGGTACCGTCGCCGTGGTGCCTGGGGACGTTCTGACGCTGCAGTACACGATCGCGCCTGCGGCGAAATACTCCGACGGCGCACCGATGGCGTGCGATGACCTGGTGCTGGCGTGGGCCGCCAACAGCGGCCGGTTCGCCACCGACCGTCCCCTGTTCGACGCGGCGTCGACGGCGGGATACTCCGACATCGCGAGCATCGACTGCGTCCCCGGGTCCAAGGACGCCACCGTCGTCTTCGCCCCGGGCCGCAGCTACCAGAACTGGCGAGCTCTCTTCGGTGCCACCGATCTGTTGCCCGCACACGTGGCTGCGCGCGCGGCCGGGGTACCGAACGTCGTCGATCCCATCGTGGCCGGCGATGACGGTGTCGTCTCTCGGATCGCCGATTTCTGGAACACCGGGTGGACGTTGACGCCCGGTTCTGTCGACACGTCGCTGCTGCCGTCGGCCGGTCCGTACCGCGTCGACTCGTACACCCCCGAGGACGGGTTGGTTCTGGTCGCGAACGACGCCTGGTGGGGCATTCCGCCCGAGACGCAGAGAGTCGTGATCTGGCCCAAGGGCACCGACGTCCCGGCCAAGATTGCCGATGGATCTCTGGACGTGATCGACCAGGGTGCGGGCGCGATCGATCTGGGTTCGACAGAGGGGTTCGAGACCGTCACGGAACCGTCGCGAGGCGTCGAGCAGCTGACGTTCGCGACCCAGGGCGCGCTGGCGGAGGCGAGTGCTCGCCGGGCCGTGGCCGCATGCATCCCGCGAACGGAGCTGTTCGACACACTCGGGCACCCTGGCTTCGAAGCACCGCCGGCCGGGCCCGGCTCCGGGGTCGTCGATTCGCGGCTGATGCAACCGGACACTCTGGTGTACCCCTCGGTTGCCGCGACGGTCGGCGACCGGTACCAGCGGTCGGACCTGGACCGCGCGGGCAAGGAACTGGCCGCATCGGGTAGCAGTGCGCTCACCGTACGCGTCGGCTACCTGGCACCGGACGCGCGCCGCGCTCAGCTGGTCAGCCGAATGGCGACCGATTGTGCGGCGGCGGGGATCACCGTCGAGGACGCGAGCTCACCGGAGTTCACGCCGTCCGCGCTTCGTGCCGGAACAGTGGACGCCGTTCTCGGCGGCGCGGGGTCGCTGCCAGGGCCGACCGGCTCGGCGTCGTCCGTCGTCGCACGGTACTCGTTGCGAACCGGTATCGGCCTCAACGTGGGCGGGTACAGCAACGGGCGGATCGACTCGATCGTCGACCAGCTGGCGGTGACCGACGATCCCGAGCGCGTGCTGGCGTTGGCGACCGAGGGCGAGAACATTCTGTGGAACGACATGCCGTCGCTTCCGCTGTACAGCGAGCCGCGCACCACCGTCGTCAGCGACGGTATGCAGGACGTCGTGGCCAACCCCACGGCGGCCGGTGCCGGCTGGAACATGGATCGGTGGGTACTTCTGAAATGAGCGATGCGACAGTGACTCAGGACGGCGGGGTGCGCGGTGATGCCGTGTCGGCCGTGCATCGGCTGACACGGTGGGTGGACGATTTTCCCGTGGACGGGGTGCGGTTCGGCGACCTGACCCCGGTGTTCGCGGAGGGGCCCGCGTTGCGCAGTGTCGTCACGGCACTGACGGAGGGTTTCGAGAACGTCGATCTGGTGGCCGGCATCGATGCCCGAGGGTTTCTGCTGGGAGCGGGCGTGGGACTCGAGCTCGGTTGCGGGGTGCTCGCTGTACGCAAGGCGGGCAAACTGCCGCCGCCCGTGCACTCGCGAACCTACGATCTCGAGTACGGAACCGCAGAACTGCAGATTCCGACCTCCATCGAGCTGGCCGGTCGACGGGTGCTCGTGGTCGACGATGTCCTCGCCACCGGCGGTACCGTCGATGCGACAGCTCGGTTGCTGGCCGAGCAGGGCGCGGTGGTGGTCGGGGCGACCGTGGTGCTGGAAATAGAGGCGCTCGACGGCCGCAGCAAGTGCAGTGACTACCCGCTCGCCTGCCTGGTTCGAGTCTGAGGACTAAAGTCGACTGATACAGCGTCGACCGGATCTGTCCTGGCGTCGGCGCGAATGTGTGGCAGGAGGTGATGAGAGTGACCCGTTACATCGATCAGCCCTTGCCCGAGCGGCCCGCAGTCGCCGATCGGCCGGGAACCGGTGCGGATTTGGTCGCGTCCGGCGATACGAGCGCGGTCGTCGATACCGCAGTGGTCAACGATCCGGTGGTGGACAGACCGGGCGTGCGCGAGCCGGTGTCGAGTGATTCGGCGCAGGCCGACGACCAGGCACCCTCGGGTGCACGCAATTCGGCACCCGTGCCCACCTCGGCCTCCCGTCGAGTTCGGGCGCGGCTCGCTCGTCGCATCACGGCCGGACGCAGCGCGGCGGTCAAGCCCGTCCTCGAACCCCTGGTCAGTCTGCATCGCGAGCTGTATCCCAAGGCCGATCTGACGCTGCTGCAGCGGGCCTACGACGTCGCGGACGAGCTGCATTCCACACAGATGCGCAAGTCCGGCGATCCGTACATCACCCATCCACTTGCCGTGGCGAACATCCTCGCCGAACTGGGTATGGACACCACAACGTTGGTTGCGGCCCTGCTGCACGACACGGTGGAGGACACCGGCTACTCGTTGGCCAAGTTGACCGAGGAGTTCGGTGACGAGGTGTCCCATCTTGTTGACGGGGTCACCAAGCTGGACAAGGTCGTACTGGGGACGGCCGCCGAGGGCGAGACCATCCGAAAGATGATCATCGCGATGGCGCGGGACCCGCGGGTGTTGGTCATCAAGGTCGCCGATCGACTGCACAACATGCGCACGATGCGATTCCTGCCCCCGGAGAAGCAGGCCCGCAAGGCCAAGGAAACACTGGAAGTCATTGCGCCGCTTGCTCATCGGCTGGGTATGGCCACCGTCAAATGGGAGCTCGAAGACCTGGCCTTCGCCATTCTCCATCCCAAGAAGTACGACGAGATCGTTCGGTTGGTCGCCGATCGGGCACCGTCCCGCGACACGTACCTCGAGAAGGTACGGGCCGAGATCAACGCCACACTGGCGGCATCGAGAATCAGCGCCGTCGTCGAGGGACGTCCCAAGCACTACTGGTCGATCTACCAGAAGATGATCGTCAAGGGCCGGGACTTCGACGACATCCACGACCTCGTGGGAGTGCGCATTCTGTGCGACGAGATCCGCGACTGCTATGCCGCGGTCGGCGTCGTGCACTCGCTGTGGCAGCCGATGGCGGGCCGCTTCAAGGACTACATCGCGCAGCCACGGTACGGCGTCTACCAGTCGCTGCACACGACGGTGATCGGGCCCGAGGGCAAGCCACTGGAAGTGCAGATTCGCACCAGGGACATGCACCGCACCGCGGAGTTCGGTATCGCTGCTCACTGGCGATACAAGGAGACCAAGGGCAAGCACTCACAGGACAACGCCGAGGTCGACGACATGGCGTGGATGCGCCAGTTGCTCGACTGGCAGCGTGAAGCGGCCGACCCGGGCGAGTTCCTCGAGTCTCTGCGCTACGACCTGGCGGTCAAGGAAATCTTCGTCTTCACCCCGAAGGGCGATGTCGTCACGCTTCCCGCCGGATCGTGTCCGGTCGACTTCGCCTATGCGGTGCACACCGAAGTGGGTCACCGCTGTATCGGAGCCCGGGTCAACGGTCGCCTGGTGGCACTCGAACGAACCCTCGACAACGGCGAGGTGGTCGAGGTCTTCACGTCCAAGGCCGTCACGGCCGGGCCGAGTCGAGATTGGCAGGGCTTCGTCGCGTCACCGCGTGCGAAGACCAAGATCCGTCAGTGGTTCGCCAAGGAACGTCGCGAAGAGGCCCTCGAAGCCGGTAAGGACGCCATCGCGAAAGAGGTCCGTCGCGGCGGACTTCCGTTGCAGCGCTTGATGAATGCCGAGTCCATGTCGGCCATCTCCCACGAACTGCGGTACGTGGACGTGTCAGCGTTGTACACCGCGGTCGGTGAGAACCACGTTTCTGCTCGCCACGTCGTGCAGAGGCTGGTCGCTCATCTCGGTGGTGTCGGTGACGTCGAGGAAGAACTCGCGGAGCGCTCTACGCCGTCGACCATTCCGACGAGACCGCGTCAGGTCGGAGACGCCGGGGTACTGGTCACCGGTGCCGAGGGTGTCGTGGCAAAACTCGCCAAGTGCTGCACCCCTGTACCCGGGGACGAGATACTCGGGTTCGTCACCCGCGGCGGGTCGGTCAGCGTCCACCGCACCGACTGCACCAATGCGCGGTCGCTCGAGGAGCAGTCCGAGCGCTTCATCGAGGTGCAATGGGCACCGTCGGCCTCCTCGGTGTTCCTCGTGGCCATTCAGATCGAGGCCCTGGACCGGCATCGGTTGCTCTCGGACGTCACGAAGGCTCTGGCCGACGAGAAGGTCAACATCCTCTCGGCATCCGTCGCGACGTCGGGCGATCGGGTGGCGATCAGCAAGTTCACGTTCGAGATGGGTGACCCCAAGCATCTGGGGCACGTGCTCAACGTCGTGCGCAACGTGGAGGGCGTGTACGACGTGTACAGGCTCACCTCGGCGGCCTGACCGAATTCCGACCCGATACGACAACAGGGTGAGCAGGAATTTCTGCTCACCCTGTCCTCGTCGTGCGGTACGTCAGGTTGCCGAGGTGATGACCACCGGATTCGCCGGCGCTCCGTCCTCTGCACCGCCGCTGACTCCACCGGCCGCAATGGCGTCCAGGGTCTGCAGGCCGGCATCGGAGATGGTGCCGAACACCGTGTACTGCGGCGGCAGCACCGAGTCGGCGTACACCAGGAAGAACTGGCTGCCGTTGGTGTCAGGGCCTGCATTGGCCATGGCCAGGGTGCCACGGGGGTAGACGACCGGGTTCTGGGCCTGCGCGGGATCGTCGGCGAACGCGGTTGTGGGGTATTCGTTGGCGAAGCTGTAGCCGGGGCCGCCACGACCCGATCCCGACGGGTCGCCGCATTGCAACACTTCGAGGCCGGGGGAGGTGGTCAACCGATGACACGGTGCGCCGTCGAAGTAGCCCTGCTGAGCCAGGCTGACCACACTGTTGACGGCGCACGGGGCTTCGGTACGGTCGAGCGTCATTCCGATGTCGCCCTGGGTCGTCGACAGCGTCACGTCGACCGTTCCGAAGACGTCGATGTTTTCGGTCGGAGGCGGAGCAACCTCCTTGGCGGCCGGAGACTCCGCCGGGTACGCACACGAGACCGTATCGGTGGTCGGCTGCGGAACGGGCGGCAGCGCACCGAACCGCGACAGATTCAGCGGCGGCCGCGGGGTGGTCGTCGTGGCCGCCGTCGAGGCAGCGGTCGTCGAACCGGCCGGAGTGGGCGTGGCAGCGGTCTCCGTCGATCCGGAGCAGCCGGCGATAAGAAGTGCCGCAGCGGAGGCTGCGATCACCAGACCGGGTACGCGTGTCACAGGTCGCTCTGCATCGAGGTGATGTCCACCGGCTCGGCCGGTGCGCCGTCGGAGGCACCGCCCTGCGCCCCCTTGGCCGCGATGGCATCCAAGGTGGCGAGACCGGTCTCGTCGATCGTGCCGAAGGCGGTGTAGGCGGGCGGGAGTTGCGAATCGCCGTAGACGAGGAAGAACTGGCTGCCGTTGGTTCCCGGGCCGGCGTTGGCCATCGCCAGGGTTCCGCGGGGGTACAGGACAGGAGTCTGCGCGGCAGGGTCGCCCTCGGCGTACGTGTCGGTGGGGAACTCGTCGGCGAACTGGTAGCCCGGCCCGCCACTACCGGAGCCGGTGGGATCGCCGCACTGCAGCACCTGCAGGCCGGCACCCGTCGTCAGGCGGTGGCAGGTGGTGCCGTCGAAGTAACCCTGATTGGCCAGGGACACGAAACTGTTCACCGTGCACGGGGATTCGGGGTTGTTCAGTGTCAGGCCGATGTTGCCGGCGGTGGTGGCCATGCTGTAGCTCAAGGGCTCGTCGCTGGTGGGGATGTTCTCGGTGCGGGGAGGGGTGTTGGGCTTGGCGGCCGGCTGTGCGGCGGCAGGGTACGAACAGTTCACCGTCTCGGGCAGCGGTTCCGTACGGCCCGCAGCGATGATCGAATCGGCCGGTGCAGACGTGGTCGAGTCCTGCGCCGTGCTCGCGTCGTCGTCACCGCGGGTCACCACGAAGACGACCGAGACAACGGCCACGACCGCAACCACACCGAGGATGGAGCCGGCGATCGTCAACTGCTTCCGACGTCGTGCTCGCTCTGCACGTCGTACGAGTTGGCGTTCGAGCTTTCGCTTGGCAGCCTCGCGCCGTTGCTCGTTGCTGGGCAATTCGTGTCCTCCCGCTTGTCCTGGTTCGACCACGCCTGCTCGCTGAGCGGGTGGGTCGTGTGGTAGCCGGCCGACAATCGGCCAACGCGAGTTTGCCATCATTGCCTGAGAGCATGCTGGGGGGACCCGACGAGAACCTCCCCACTAAGCTGGCTCGGTACTTCGGCCTCTGCCTCTTAGGAGCGATTGTCTTGCTCGTCACCGGATTCCCCGCAGGAATGTTTCAGACGAACTGCTACATCCTCGCTCAGGACGACGCATCCGAGTGCGTCGTGGTCGATCCCGGCCAGGATGCCGCCGATCCGTTGGTCGACTTCCTGACGCGATCCTCGCTGACCCCGACGGCGGTGCTGCTGACCCACGGTCATCTGGACCACACGTGGTCCGTGGAGCCGGTCTGCTCGAAGTACGGAATCCCCGCATACATTGCGCCCGAGGACCGATACATGTTGGCGGACCCGATCAAAGGGACCGGTCCGACGCTCGCTGCCGTGCTCGGCGACCTTGAGTTCCACGAGCCGGACGAGGTGATCGAGTTGGCACACGAGCAACGTCTGAGCCTGGCGGGAATCGACTTCACTGTCGTGCACACTCCGGGGCACACGCAGGGCTCGGTGGTGTTCCTCGCCGAGGCGGACGGCCCCGACGGGAATGTTCCGTTGGCGCTGACCGGCGACACCCTGTTCGCCGGATCGATCGGCCGGACAGATCTGCCCGGCGGCGACCACGACCAACTTCTACGGTCCATCGCGTCGCGGTTGCTGCCGCTGAGCGACGACACCGTCGTGCTCCCCGGACACGGCGGCCAGAGTTCCATCGGCCAGGAGCGCGGGTCCAATCCGTTCCTCGTTGGACTCGGTGACCCCGAGCAAGGAAAGCTGTGACCGTGAGCAAGCCGACCACCTTTTCCGCGCCCAAGGGCATTCCCGATTACTTCCCCCCGAATTCGGCCGAATTCGTCGCTGTCCGTGAGGGCCTTCTCGGTGCCGCGCGCGCAGCCGGGTACGGCCACATCGAACTCCCGATCTTCGAGGACACCGGGTTGTTCGCCCGGGGAGTCGGCGAATCGACCGACGTGGTCAGCAAGGAGATGTACACCTTCTCCGACCGCGGCGATCGGTCGGTGACTCTGCGTCCCGAGGGGACTGCGGGCGTCATGCGTGCGGTGATCGAGCACGGCTTGGACCGCGGGGCGCTGCCGGTCAAGTTGGCCTACGCCGGGCCGTTCTTCCGGTACGAGCGCCCGCAGGCCGGCCGCTACCGCCAACTGCAGCAGGTCGGAGTCGAGGCGATCGGGGTCGACGACCCGGCGTTGGACGCCGAGGTCATCGCCGTGGCCGACGCCGGGTTCCGCGCCCTCGGTCTCACCGGTTTCAGGCTCGAGATCACCTCGCTCGGCGACGACACCTGCCGCCCGCAGTATCGAGAGTTGCTGCAGCAGTTTCTTTTTGCGCTTCCTTTGGACGAGGACACGCGTCGACGCGCCGAGATCAATCCCCTGCGGGTTCTCGACGACAAGCGGCCGGAGGTGCGCGAGATGACTGCCGACGCGCCGTTGATGCTCGACCATCTCTCCGATTCGGCGAAGCAGCATTTCGACGAGGTGTTGGCCTACCTCGATGTGATGAACGTTCCGTACTTGGTCAACCCGCGCATGGTTCGTGGGCTCGACTACTACACGAAGACGACGTTCGAGTTCGTGCACGATGGCCTCGGGGCCCAATCGGGCATCGGCGGCGGCGGACGCTACGACGGCCTGATGGAGCAGTTGGGCGGGCAGGCACTGTCGGGTATCGGATTCGGGCTCGGTGTCGACCGCACCGTCCTCGCGTTGGCCGCCGAAGGAAAGACCGCAGGCACGACGTCGCGGTGTCAGGTGTTCGGCATCCCGATGGGTGCCGCGGCCAAACTCGCGATCGTCGACATCGCAGCTCAGTTGCGTGAAAGTGGAATCGCGGTGGACATGGCGTACGGAAATCGGGGCATGAAGGGAGCGATGAAAGCGGCTGATCGTTCGGGAGCACGCTACGCACTCGTGCTGGGCGATCAAGAGCTGTCGGCCGAATCCATCGTGGTGAAAGACCTTTCGAACGGCGAGCAGGAGACGGTCACGTTGGCCGACGTGGTCGACGTCCTCGGAGTGCGCCTTGGCCGATGACCCTCGGCCCCCGGCAGGTCCGGTAGCCCTCGATCTGGTCTCGGCGGAGTTCCTCGCGCCGCGGTTACGCAAGATCGTGGTCGGTTCGCTGCTGCTCGGGGTCGTGCTGGGCGTCGTTCTGGCGCTCTTCGCCCCCGTGTGGGTGGCAGTCCTCGTCGGAGTGATCGTCGGTGGTCCGGCAGCGCTGTCGGGTTGGCTGGGATTGCGCCGCCGGGTGTGGCTCGACGGGCCCCGGCTGTGCGCGCGGGGACTGCGCACCCGACGGCTGAACATGCCGGAGGTGGTGACGGCGGAGATGACCATCCGCACGGCCGGAATCGACCAGATCTCGCTGCGGCTCTACGACGGTCGTACTCGCATCGTCCTGCCATTGGCGCTGTACACCAGAGGCGGCGGCCGCGAACTGCCGATTCTTGCGTTGCGCACGCTCGCCGATTCGCTGTGGACCACCGAACTCGTTCCCGCGGCGGCCATCGCGTCGGTGCTGGTGGATCAGCTGCGGGCCGAGGCTCGCGACGCCGGGCTCGACGAGCGACCTCTCTACCGAGCGATCGAACTTGTTCGCAGCAAAGGTCGCACTCCGCATGCGACGTTGACCGACCGTGAGGTCGCGCAGCTGCTCGGATGAGAGCGGACGGCTCTCAGGTCACCAGGAATGCGTCGAGCACCACGGCCTCGGCCGATCGTGAGCCGGAGGTGACGACGAGGGCCCGGTTGAGGTACGTGAACTTCGGAACAGCGGTCGACACTCGCAACGTGCCGCGGAAGTAGTAGGTCGCCGGGTCGACCTCTCGGTCGGGATCGTTCAGAGCGTCGATGACCTCGGCCGGTCCGAACTGGACTCCTCGGTAGTCGAGCGAAAGGTAACCGCCGGTTGCCAATTCGAGGACGAGATCGCTGCTGAACTCGGTGCACCCGTCGGGCCGGGTGACGCTGACGACGGTCGATCGAGCAGCCAGAGTGCCCTCGATGTCCGGGCCGGGTGCGGCCCCGCCGAGGACGGTGGTGACGACTCGGTCGCCTTCGGGCACCGAACCGATCTCGATGGCCGGTCCCAGGGTGAGGCCCAGGCGCAGAATGGGTTCCAGGGTCGGTGTGTTCGGGGCGGTCACGTGCGGTGCACTCCTAGGATCGACTTCGGGCCCTACGCTATCGCTTGTCGGCTGCCGGACCCGACCGGGGGATGCGGGGGAGCGATGCCGACCTTGACACGGCATAGAACAAATGTTCGACTGTGTGCATGCGATGGGCCGGTCAGACTCTCGATGCCGCAGACGAGGGCGCGCTACCGGGGCTGGAACGGTCCGGGCTCGTCCGCAGCGTGCAGACCCCGGAGTTCGAGGGCATCACATTTCACGAGGTGTTGTGCAAGAGTGCCCTGAACGAGGTTCCGGGCGAATCGCAGGTGCCGTTCTCGTGGACCGTCAATCCGATGCGCGGATGCTCGCATGCGTGCCGGTACTGCTTCGCGAGGCCGACACACGAATACCTGGACCTCGATTCCGGCAACGATTTCGACTCGCAGATCGTCGTCAAGACGAACGTTGCGGCAGTCCTCCGCAAAGAGCTCGCACGTCGATCCTGGAAGCGGGAGCCGGTCGCGCTGGGGACCAACACCGATCCCTATCAACGCGCCGAGGGGCGATATCGGTTGATGCCCGGCATCACTCGCGCGTTGACCGAGTCGGGTACGCCGTTCTCGATCCTGACCAAGGGAACGCTGTTGCGACGGGATCTGCCGCTGCTGACCCTGGCTGCACAGAAGGTCGACGTACACGTGAGCATCAGTTTGGCGATCCACGATGCAGATTTGCAGAAGCAGCTCGAACCCGGAACACCAAGTCCGCGAGCAAGGTTGGACCTCATCCGCGCCGTGCGGGATGCGGGACTCGACTGCGGTGTGCTGGTGGCGCCGGTCATTCCGTTTCTCACCGACGGAGCCAAACAACTCGACGGGCTGATCGCTGCGCTGGCCGAGGCCGGGGCGACGACCGTCACGGCGCTGCCGATGCATCTTCGATCGAGCACCAAGGACTGGTACATGAGCTGGCTGGTGAAGGAGCACCCGGCGTTGGTACGCAGATACCGCCAGCTCTACGGACACGGGGCGTACGTCACTCCGGAGTACAAGCAGTGGCTGAAGGCGAGAATCGATCCGCTGCTCGACACCTACGGTTTCGCCGCCGACCAGACCCGCGCGTTGCCCGCGAACGAGCCTGCCGAACCCCGCGGGTTGGTGACCTCGGGGCCGGCACTCACGCTGTTCTGAGCAGTACTGGTTCAGGGATTGTCGAGGTCGCGAGCCGAGAACGTGTCGCAGGCGGCCACTTGTCCGGTCTCGTAGCCGGTGGAGAACCACGCCTGGCGCTGGGCGGACGAGCCGTGCGTCCAGCCCTCTGGGTTGACCCGGCCGGTGGACGCCTGCTGAATCCGGTCGTCGCCCACCGAGGATGCGGCGGACAGTGCGTCGTCGATCTGGGCGGAGGTCAGCGGTTCGAGAAATGGGACGCCGCTCTTCGGGTCGACGGTCTCGGCCGCGTAGTGCGCCCAGATTCCTGCGTAGCAATCGGCTTGCAATTCCACCCGCACGCCACCGGACTCGGGACCCTGAGGGTCTTGCTGTGCGCGCCCGATGTCGCCCAACTGGTTCTGGATGTGGTGGCCGATCTCGTGCGCCACGACGTATTCCTGTGCCAGTGGCCCACCGCTGGAGCCGAACTGATCGACCAGGACCTGAAAGAAGCTCGTATCGAAATACGCCGTGGAATCGGCCGGGCAGTAGAACGGCCCGACGGCGCTGGTGGCGTTGCCGCAGCCGGTGTTCGTTGCTCCAGAGAACAACCGCACGTCCGGCTGGACGTAGGCGACGCCGGTTTGAGGCTGCAGCTGCGATTCCCAGACGGTGTCCAGGCTTCCCACCGTGAAGTCGACGCGGCAGTTCACGTTGCTGTTCGCGTCTGCTACGTCGCAGTCGAGTGTTCCGGACGACCCGTCCTCGCCCTGCCCGGCGGAGCTGTCGCCCCCACTGATTTGGTTCAGTATTGCTCCCGGGTCGCCGCCGAAGAGCAGCGCGAGGACGATGATGACCAGCCCACCCGCGCCACCGCCGATCGCCAACTTGCCGCGTCCGCCGCCTCCGCCGCTACCACCGACGGAGACTCGGCCCGGTGTCGTTTGCGAGCCTTCTCTGAACGTCATGCTGGAGTTCCCCTCCGCCGAGCCCGCATACTCCGTGCGAACCGATACCGCCACTGTCGGTCTTAGCTTCGCATGCCGGGACGGGATCTCGTTTCCTTCTGCGGCGATGCGCTCCGTAGGATCGGTGAGCGAAGAACACGATCAGCGGATTTTTCTCGAAAGGACACCCGTGCTGCGCACCCATCTCGCCGGCTCATTACGCCCCGAGCACGTCGACCGAACTGTGACGTTGACGGGATGGGTGGCCCGTCGACGCGATCACGGTGGCGTCATCTTCATCGATCTGCGTGACGCATCCGGTGTGTCTCAGGTCGTCTTCCGCGAGGGAGCAGCGCTCGAGCAGGCCCACCGACTGCGCGCCGAGTACGTGGTGAAGGTGACCGGCAAGGTCGAGGGTCGTCCCGAAGGCAACGCGAACTACGAGATCCCCACCGGTGCCATCGAGGTCGAGGCATCCGAGATCGAGGTCCTGTCCGAGGCCGCACCGTTGCCGTTCCAGCTCGACGATCAGCCCGGTGAGGAAGCACGCCTCAAATACCGCTACCTCGACTTGCGCCGTGAGGGCCCCGGCCATGCGATTCGACTGCGTTCGCACGTCAACGCCGCCGCCCGATCGGTTCTGGCGCACCACGAGTTCGTCGAGGTCGAGACCCCGACGCTGACGCGTTCCACCCCCGAGGGCGCACGGGACTTCCTCGTTCCCGCTCGTCTGCAGCCGGGTAGCTTCTACGCACTGCCGCAGAGCCCGCAGCTGTTCAAGCAGCTGCTGATGGTCGGAGGTATCGAGCGGTACTACCAGATCGCTCGCTGCTATCGAGACGAAGACTTCCGGGCCGATCGTCAGCCCGAGTTCACCCAGCTCGACGTCGAGATGAGCTTCGTCACCCAGGACGACGTCATCCTGTTGGCCGAAGAAATTCTGGCGTCGCTGTGGAAGCTCGTCGGGCACCACTTCACGGCACCCATCCCGCGGATCACCTACGCCGAGGCCATGCGCCGGTACGGCTCCGACAAGCCCGATCTTCGATTCGACATCGAACTGGTCGAGTGCACGGATTTCTTCTCCGACACCACGTTCCGCGTCTTTCAGGCTCCGTACGTCGGTGCGGTCGTCATGCCCGGCGGTGCGTCGCAGCCCCGTAAGCAGCTCGACCGTTGGCAGGAATTCGCCAAGCAGCGTGGACACAAGGGCCTGGCCTACGTGCTGGTCGGTGAGGACGGCACCCTCGGCGGCCCGGTCGCGAAGAACTTGACCGACGCCGAACGGGACGGCCTCGCTGCGCACGTCGGCGCGAAGAACGGCGACGCGATCTTCTTCTCCGCCGGTCCGGTCAAGGCCTCCCGCGGACTGCTCGGCGCCGTCCGCGGCGAGATCGCACGCAAGCTCGACCTGATCGACCCCAAGGCGTGGGCGTTCGTGTGGGTCGTCGACGCGCCGCTGTTCGAGCCCACGTCCGACGCCACCGCCAGTGGCGACGTCGCCGTCGGGTCCGGGGCGTGGACGGCCGTGCACCATGCGTTCACGTCGCCGAAGCCGGAGTCGATGGACACATTCGACACCGATCCGGGATCTGCTCTGGCCTACGCCTACGACATCGTCTGCAACGGAAACGAGATCGGCGGCGGCAGTATTCGTATCCACCGCAAGGACATTCAGGAACGAGTGTTCGCGATCATGGGGATCGGCAAGGAAGAGGCCCAGGAGAAGTTCGGCTTCCTTCTCGATGCCTTCAGCTACGGCGCGCCGCCGCACGGCGGAATCGCGTTCGGTTGGGATCGCATCACCGCGCTGCTCGCCGGAGTCGATTCCATCCGTGAGGTCATCGCATTCCCCAAGTCCGGTGGCGGCATCGACCCGTTGACCGACGCGCCTGCACCGATCACCGCGCAGCAGCGCAAGGAATCGGGCGTCGACTTCAAGCCGGAGAAGAAGGAAGAAGCGCCGACAGAGGCCTAGCTTCCACTCGAGGTCCGCAAGAACGAATGTCCCCGTAACGCAGTGCGTTACGGGGACATTCGCGTCTGTCGTGGTGCGAGATCAGCGCGCGGGAGTCAGGGGCCCGCCGGTGAGTACGCGGTAGGCGTAGTTGGTGGCGATCACCGAGACCGGAAGGGTGATGAGCAGACCGAGGCCGCACAGCACAATGCCGACGAAGTTGATGGCGGCGAGGGCCAGCAACAGCAGCAGGACCGGGCCGAAGTTCTTGACCGTCAGGTCTATAGACGACTTGATCGACTCGATCGCCGACTGGTTGCGATCGATCAGGAAAGTCAGTGCGAAGTTCGCGAGGAAACCGATCACGATCAGCAGGACGGTGCCCAGGAACGGAACGAAGCTCAGCACGACGCTGGCCACCGTCCAGATCAAAGCCAGTACCGCAATCTGCGGAACGTTCGTGAGTTGGAAGAACCTGCCGAACGTCGGCTTCTGTGGCCCACCCGTTTCGTCCAACGCTCCCCGTACGTATGCCGCATTCACGAAGTAGGACACGAATGTCGCGATCGTGGTCACCACCAGGAATGCGCCCGACGTCGCCGCGACGGCAGTACTTTCACCTCGGTCGGCAGCAGCGACCGCGGCCGTCAGGGTCGACGCGAACGTGACGATGAACACGGCGACGCTGACCGCCCACACGATGGCCGTAATACCGAGCCACGGTCCGGTGTTGGCCTTGAACTTGTCGAAGCCGTAGCTCAGTGCAGCACCGACGTCGAGTCGACCGGGGTTGGGTCCGAGAGGTGTCTGTCCGTAGTTCTGATTTCCGTAGTTCCCGTAGTTCCCGGGCGGCGGTGGGTAATTGCCGGGCGGGGGTGGATAGCCACCGGGCGCACCCTGAGGTGGGTAGTTTCCGGGCGGCGGTGGGTAGTTTCCGGGAGGGGGAGGATAGCCGCCCTGAGGCGGGTAGTTGCCTTGGGGCGGGTAGTTGCCGGGCGGGGGAGGATAACCGCCCGGGGCACCGCCCTGATGCGGGTAGTTGCCGGGCGGTGGGTACCCGCTTCCCGGTGTCTGCGGCGTGTTCGGGTCCGGCTTGTCCGGGTTGGGTCCGCGACCGTATTGCGGTCCGTCGGGCGGGTTTTCACTCACGATTCACCCTTCATGTCTGGCGTGGTACGTCGACGATTCGTCCGCATTTTCGAAGCTGAGCGAACCGTAGACCGCTGAGTTGTGTCAAGGCGTTCGACACGTGGACGGTCGTGCGGGCCCGAATACCGTCGGGCATCGTCGATGGTTCGAATTCTTGCCGAGCGCACCGGGCCGGGGCCCACTAGGGTTGTTGTTTCTACCCATACCGGGACTATCACGAGGGGCTCGCCGTGGGCATCAAGGTTGCACTCGAACATCGCACCAGTTACCGATTCGACCGCACGGTCAAGATCTTTCCGCACGAGATCAGGCTGCGACCGGCACCGCATTCGCGCACTCCGATCGAGGCGTATTCGCTGAAGATCGAGCCGGCCGAGCATTTCGTCAATTGGCAGCAGGACGTCTTCGGCAATTTTCTCGCCCGCGTGGTGTTCCCCGAGCGAACCGACCATCTGTCCATCACGGTCGGACTCGTTGCGGACATGGCGTCGATCAATCCGTTGGATTTTTTCTTCGAGGAATGGGCGGAGCACTTCGGCTTCGCATACGAGGAACACGATCTGCCCGATCTCGAGCCCTATCTTCGCCCGGTGGACGAGGACAAGGCCGGTTCCGGGCCCGGACCGGTCGTGTCCGCGTGGGTGGAGAAGCTGCAGGCCGCCGTCGTCGAGCGCGGAGAATCGTTGCGCACCATCGACTTTCTCGTCATGGCCAATCAGGCCGTGATGGCGGACGTCGGCTACTCCGTGCGGATGGAGCCCGGAGTGCAGACCCCGGACCTGACGTTGACGTCCGCCGTGGGATCGTGCCGTGACTCCGCGTGGTTGCTGGTGTCGGTCCTTCGTCAGATGGGCCTGGCCGCGCGCTTCGTCTCGGGTTACCTCGTCCAATTGTCCTCGGACGTGAAATCGCTGGACGGTCCGTCCGGGCCGGTCGAGGACTTCACCGACCTGCACGCCTGGACCGAGGTGTACCTCCCCGGTGCCGGTTGGGTCGGAATGGACCCCACGTCGGGCCTGTTCGCCGGCGAGGGTCACATTCCACTGTCGGCCACGCCGCATCCGTCGACCGCGGCCGCAATTTCCGGCGCGACGAGCAAATGCACAGCCGAACTCGACTTCTCGAACACTGTGGTGCGTGTTCACGAGGATCCGCGTACAACGTTGCCGTACACGGCCGAGCAGTGGGACGCGATCGAGGCCACGGCCGAGAAGATCGACCGGCGCATGCTCGATCAGGACATTCGATTGACCGTCGGTGGTGAGCCGACGTTCGTCGCCATCGAGAACCAGGAAGCGCCCGAGTGGAACACCACCGCAGACGGTCCGCACAAGCGCAAGCTGGCCAGCGTTCTCGCAGAACGACTTCGAACCATCTACGCGCCCGACGGCATGGTCCAGCGCAGCCAGGGCAAATGGTATCCCGGTGAGCCTCTCCCACGATGGCAGGTGGGTTTGTTCTGGCGCACCGACGGCCAGGCACTGTGGCACGACTCGGACCTCATAGCCGATCCGTGGTCGGCGGACGATCTGCGTCCTGATCCAGTCGACAATTCCGTATCGCAGAAGCTGATCGACCGACTGGTCGACGGATTGGGTCTGCCCGCCTCGCAAGCGCGTCCGGCCTACGAGGACCCGCTCGTCAAGCTGTTGGATCTGGTGCGTCAGCCCTACGGGGATCCGCCGGCCGACGCCGACGATCTCGAACCGGGGACAGATTCCGCAGATGCGAGAAGGCTTCTCCTCGAACGGCTCGACGCCAGTACCGACGAACCGGCGGCATTCGTGCTGCCGATCTCGCGGACCGAGGACGGCACTGGCTGGCAGAGCGCAGACTGGAAGCTGCGACGTGGGCGAATCGTGTTGTTGGAGGGGGATTCTCCCGCAGGGCTCCGTCTGCCGCTACGAGCGATCTCGTGGGACGGGGGTCCGGTCGAGAACCCGGCCGATCCCACCGCACCGAAACCCGATCTGCCGACCCCGCAGCTGACGCAGCAACCACCGCGGGCCGTCGACCCGGCCGAGTCGCGCTACGCGCAGGCGGTGCGGGAGACGTCCGGAGTGGGTGGAACTGCGGTGACCGCACTGGTCGCCGAGGTACGCGACGGCGTACTGCACGTGTTCATGCCGCCGATGGATCGATTGGACGACTTCGTCGATCTGGTCTCTCGGGTGGAGCGCGCCGCATCCGCGATCGAGACACCGGTCGTCCTCGAGGGTTACGGCCCGCCTTCGGATCCCCGTATCCAAACCCTCACGGTCACTCCGGATCCCGGGGTCATCGAGGTGAACGTTCAGCCGACGTCGTCGTGGGCGGAGCAGAACGAGCTGATGGAGCGCTTGTATCTCGAGGCGCGTAAATCACGGTTGAGTACCGAGGGTTTCGACAACGACGGCACCACTCGCGGCACCGGCGGTGGCAACCACATCACTCTGGGTGGCGTCACACCGTCCGATTCGCCGGTGCTGCGCCGACCGGACCTGCTGGTGTCTCTGTTGACACATTGGCAACGTCACCCGTCGCTGTCGTACCTGTTCTCGGGTCGATTCATCGGTACCACCTCGCAGGCCCCCCGAGCCGACGAAGGTCGTGAGGAGTCGCTCTACGAGCTCGAGGTTGCGTTCAGCGAGATCAAGCGTCTGACCGGTGCTGACCGTTCGGCATCGCCGTGGGTCGTCGATCGGGCGCTGCGGCACCTGCTCACCGACATCACCGGGAACACGCACCGTGCCGAGTTCTGCATCGACAAGCTGTACAGCCCCGACTCCACCCGCGGCAGGCTCGGTCTGCTCGAACTTCGCGGATTCGAGATGCCGCCGCATCATCAGATGGCGATGGTGCAGTCCTTACTCGTGCGCTCGATGGTCTCGCGATTCTGGGATACCCCGCTCGAAGCACCACTGATTCGGCACGGTGCCAACCTGCACGGTCGATACATGTTGCCGCACTTCGTGATCGGTGATATCGGCCGGGTCGCCGAGGACCTCCGCGAGCACGGCATCGAATTCGATACCAGCTGGCTGGACCCGTTCACCGAGTTTCGTTTCCCGCGCATCGGTACCACCGTCGTCGGCGATGCCGAGATCGAACTGCGCGGTGCAATCGAGCCGTGGAACACGCTCGGGGAGGAGTCGACGTCGTCGGGCACGGCGCGCTACGTGGACTCCTCGGTCGAGCGCATCCAGGTTCGCGTTGCCGGTGCCGATGTGGGCCGCTACCTGTTGACCTGCAACGGGGTGCCGGTACCGATGTTGCGCACCGAGCGACAGGACGTCCAGGTCGCCGGAGTTCGCTATCGCGCCTGGCAACCGCCGAGCGCGCTGCACCCCACGATCGAGGTGCAGAGTCCCTTGCGATTCGATCTGGTGGAGATGCAAACCGGACGCGCAGTCGGCGGGTGCTCGTATCACGTGGTGCACCCCGGCGGACGGTCGTACGACGGTCCACCGGTCAACTCGGTGGAGGCGGAAGCGCGACGCAACGGTCGTTTCGAGGAGGGCGGGTTCACGTCCGGCAAGGTGGACATAGCAAGATTGCTCGAGATGCACGCTCGCCAAGCGATCGACGTGACTGCGCCCGGCATGCTGGACCTGCGCCGGACCGGGGTTCACACGTCCTGAGGCGGGCAAGAAAAGAACGAGTCGACCGGTAGCGATTTCTGTCCGACGCGGAACGGGTGGATTCGGCAACGACCACGCCTCATCCGGCGACGGAGTGTGATCGACCGACGGAAGGAACAACGGCTCGATGGTGCCCGTGGATACCGCTCACAGTGAGGCGGGCCGCAGCGAGACGGCGGCCGGTGCGCCCGACCCCGTGTCACCCGACCTCGTGTCACCGTGGCTCGAATATCACGGTCGACGTGAGGCCGTGACGGGTCGCAGAGATCTGTTCGACGAGATGCTCGCTGCCGACGACACGGTGCGTCCGCACTGGGCGGAGTTGGTCGACGGTATGCGCCACGCCGGCCCGGGTGCCATGCAGACGTTGCAGTCCCGGGTCAGCCGGCTGGTCGACGATCACGGAATCACGTACAACCCGATTCCGACGGGCGGCAACGAGCCCGGGCCCAGTTCCGTGCGGTGGGGATTGGACAGCGTCCCGTACGTCGTTGCAGCGGACGAATGGGATCGGCTCGAAGCGGGGCTGGTTCAACGTTCGCAACTGCTCGACGCCATCCTGACCGACATCTACGGTGCGCAGGAGACAGTCCGGCGCGGTCTGATTCCGCCCGAGCTGATCTTCGGCAACCCCGGCTATCTTCGACCGGCGCACGCCATCACCGTCCCGGGTCCGCATCAGTTGTTCATGCACGCAGCCGACATCGCGCGCGGGTCCGACGGCCGGTTCTCGGTCGTTGCGGATCGCACTCAGGCACCGTCCGGGGTGGGGTATGCGCTGGCCGATCGGCGAGTGATGTCGCGGGCGATGCCGGAGCTGTTCCAGGCGAGCAATCCGAGGCCGCTGTCGACGTTCGCTCGGGCGATGCGCTTGGCGCTGCGTGACGCTGCACCCGCGTCCGCCGAGGATCCTGTCGTGGTGGTGTTGACGCCGGGGTCGCATTCCGAGACGGCGTTCGATCAGGCTTATCTGGCAACGGTTCTGGGCTTCCCGCTCGTCGAGAACGCCGATCTGGTGGTGCGGGACGGCTGTTTGTGGATGCGTTCGCTCGGCACACTGCGACGGGTGGACGTGGTGTTACGACGCGTCGACGCCGAGTTCGTCGACCCGCTCGATCTGCGTCCGGATTCGCATCTGGGTGTGGTCGGTCTGGTCGAGGTCCTGCGGCGCGGTGCGGTGAGCGTGGTCAACACTCTCGGTAGCGGAGTCCTCGAGAATCCCGCACTGACACCGTTGCTGCCGGCGCTGAGCCGGGCTCTGCTGGATGAGGATCTGACTCTCGATTCGGTCCCCACCTATTGGGGTGGTGATCCGATCGCACTCTCGCACATGCAAACTCGCTTCCGATCGCTGGTATTGAGATCCACCGTGTCCCGACGCGCGGTCGTGGGTCACGATCTCACCGAGCAGGCGGCCCGGGCGCTGTGGGACGAGGTCGAGGCAGCTCCGTGGAAATGGACCGGTCAGGAAGTGCCGGAGTTCCCACTGGCTCCGGTGGGTTCGTCGTGGGGCAGCGGGTCGGGGGAGCAGTTGGCGGTTGCTCCCGCCCAGGTCGGAATGCGCTTGTTCACCGTCGCGCAGCGGGTCGGCTACACCCCGATGCGAGGCGGTCTCGGTCAGGTCATGATCACGGCACCGGTCACCGAACCACTGATCACCGTCGCGTCCAAGGACGTGTGGGTCAAGTCGGTGGAGAGGGTCACTCCGGCCGATTCTGCTCCGCACACCCCGCCTGCCACGGTGGAGGAGTTGCCGCAGTACGCCGCGTCCAACGTCGAGGTGGTCAGTTCCCCGCGTGTGCTGGGTGATCTCTTCTGGTTCGGTCGGTACAGCGAACGCGCGGAGGACATGACGCGTCTGCTCATCGCCGCCCGGGAGCGGGATCAGGACTATCGCTCGATGCCGTGGCTCGACGGCAGCGACAGCCTGCCGATTCTGCTGGAAGCGGTCACGAAGGTGTCGCGCACGGGACCGGGATTCCTGGACGAGACGATCCGCGCCGATGCGATGGCCGAAATGCGCTCGCTGATGCTCTCGGTGGAGCGCCTCGGTTCACTGGCGCAGTCGGTCGACCGGATGCAACAGGCAGCTCGTGCGGTGCGCGATCAACTCTCGAACGACACCTGGGCAGTGCTCGCTCGCATCGACACCGCGCTCGAGGAGTTGGGCGAGTCGGCCGTCAACAACGGTGCCCAGCTGGCTGCATCGCAATCGAGCGTGCTGCGTGGTCTGCTGGCGCTGTCCGGACTGGCGTCGGAGTCGATGGTTCGGGACGCCGGTTGGTACCTGATGGACGCGGGCAAGCGAATCGAGCGGGGATTGCAACTGACAGTGTTGCTGTCAGCGACACTGAGTCACGCCCTGACGCCGTCCACCGAACAGGCGGTCATCGATTCGGTGCTGTCTGCGGCAGAGTCCTCGGTGATCTATCGCCGACGCAACAGTGGTCGTGCACGGCCGGCTGCAGTCGCGCAGCTGCTGCTGTTCGACGCCGGCAACCCTCGCGCACTGGTGTACCAACTCAACCGCCTTCGTGACGACCTCGGTGCGCTACCGGATGCGTCCGGTAGCTCGCGGCCCGAACAGCTCGTCGAGCAGATGCGGGTTCGGTTGCGGCGCGTCGACCCGGGTGATCTGGAGTCGGTCGACGCCACCGGGCGGCGGGTGGAACTGATCGAGCTCGTGGACGGTATTCACGATTCGCTCGAAGAACTGTCCCGAGTTGTTCTCGCGACGCACATGTCGCTGCCGGGCGGTACCCAGCCGCTGTGGGGCAGCGTCGGTGCGCGGATCGGAAGCGGGGCACGATGACGAGTCGTCGGTACCGAATCAAGCACATCACCACGTACACCTACTCCGATCGCGTCACGTCGTCCTACGGGCGAGGATTTCTCGCGCCGCGGGACATGGACGGGCAGCACTGCGTCGAGAAGTCGGTCACGGTGGAGCCGCCACCCACCGATCAATCGTTCGGCGTCGATGTCTACGGCAACGAAGACGTGTACTTCCACGTGACCAACGATCACGAGAAGCTGGTCGTCACGGCGGATTCGCTCGTCGAGGTGTACCCGCGGCCGGTGGACGAGACCACGTCGTGGCCTGCGACTGCCCCGTGGGAATCGGCCCGGATGGCCATGTTCGACCCCACCAGGACCGATGCAGCGGACTCGGCACGTTCATCGGCGGTGGAGTTCGCCCTCGATCTGCCGACGCCGGAGATCACGGACGAGGTGCGAGCGTACGCCGCGCCCAGTTTCACGCCGGGGCGTCCGCTCGCGGACGTCATCGTCGATCTGACGCACCGAATCTTCACCGACTTTCGGTATCTGTCCGGGTCCACGACGGTATCGACCACCGTGGTCGACGTCCTCGCCGCACGTTCGGGGGTCTGTCAGGACTTCGCTCGGTTGGCCATCGCCTGTCTGCGGTCGCAGGGGTTGGCGGCACGGTACGTGTCGGGCTATCTCGCCACGGAACCGCCACCGGGCAAGGAACGCATGATCGGTGTCGATGCGACCCACGCGTGGGCCGCGGTGTGGATGCCCGACGACCGCTGGCTGGCCTTCGATCCGACCAATGATCAGCTGGTCGACGAGCGATATGCGACGGTCGCCTGGGGCCGTGACTACGCCGACGTTCCGCCGCTGCGCGGGGTCATCTACACCGAGGCCGAGAAGAGCACGATCGCGGTCTCGGTCGACGTTGCACCGATGTAGTTCGCGCTGCATACTTTGGTGGCTTCGGGGTAACCGGCCGGCTGGTCGGGTCTACGAATGGGATCTCGAAAGCCGCAAAACGGACAATCGTGTCTCTTTCGTAGCCGACGACACGGCACAGTACAACGTAGCGAACAGGTAGCTTGGACAACGATGACCGCAACACTTGCAGACCCTGTATCCGAGGTAGTGGCAGCAGCCCAGCGACTACTGACCAAGCGCACCGGAGCACCGGTGACGCTGATCGATCCCGTCGACCTCGGGGGTAGTGGCCAAGCCATCGTGTTGCGAGTGAAGGTGTCCGAGAATCCTTTTCAGCTTCCGCGAACCCTTGTCGTCAAGCAGGTGCGCGATCTTCCCGGAGAATCGGAGCTGCATTCCGAGCTCACCGATGTCGCCGGGTCGAGTGCATTTCTGCGCGAGGCCGCGTCGTACCAGTTCGCGAACGCCCTGGCCACCGACAGCAGGCCGGGGCCGGAGCTGCACGCCTACGATCTCGATGCTCGGCTGTTGATTCTGAGCGACCTCGGTGACGCCAGTGCGATCCCCACGCTGCTGCGCAGTTCCGATGCATCGATGGTCACCAACTCCTTGATGGCCATGGCTCAGGCGCTCGGGCGCATGCATGCGGCAACCGTCGGCCGCGAGGACGATTTCGCAGCATTGCTTCGGCGGGTCGGCCAGCCCGACTCGGCAGACGGGATTTCCGCGCAGATACCCGATGCCCTCGCCGCGGTACCCGGCATGTTGACCGGATTGCTCGGAGTAGGGGCACCACCGGACGTCCTTCTCGAACGGGTCTCGCGCAGCGGACGGCTGTTCGCACACGGAGCGTTCCGTGCCTTCAGCCCGTCGGATCTGTGTCCCGACAACATCATCGTCAACGACGAAGGCGTTCGATTCCTCGACTACGAGTGGGGCGGTTTTCGAGACGCCACTCTCGACATCACGTACGCGTTGGCGTCGTTCCCGGGGTGTCTGTGCAGTTTCGAGCTCTCGCACGATCGCGAGCAGGCCATGATCGACGCGTGGCGTTCGGAGGTCGTCGGCATCTGGCCTGCACTGGCGGACGACCACGTGCTGGCTACCAAGCTGCTCGACGCGAGGTTGATCTGGGTGTGGCTGACCACGTACTGGTTCCTACCCGACGATCACACTCGAATTGCCGCGGCGCGCGCACACCAGCTGTCGGTACCGCGGTCGCAGGCGCTGATTTCGCGTTGGTCGGTGCTCCAGGACAGCGCAGTGCGTTCGGGAGAGCCCGATATCGCCGACTGCGCCGAGTCGGTCGTGTCCGCTCTGCGCGCGAAGCGGGACCGCTGAGCGCGAACGCGTTCGCCTTTCGTACCGTCGAATCGGTAGCGTTCGACCAGTGAGCGGCGGTTTCGGAAGTGACATCTCGGACGACGAGTCGGACGGCGACGGATTGTTCGATCCGCCCGCGGCACCGGATCCGATGATCGACCAGCCGCGTCCGACTTCCACGTACACGCGCCCCGACGCACCGCTCGCTGTGCGCATGCGACCGACGACGCTCGACGAGGTCGTCGGACAGTCTCATCTGCTGGCACCCGGCGCACCGTTGCGTCGTCTCGTCGAGGGATCCGGAGCGTCCTCGGTGATGCTGTACGGCCCGCCCGGAACAGGAAAAACCACGCTGGCGTCGTTGATCTCGGGGGCGACCGGTCGCAAGTTCGAGGCGTTGTCCGCCCTGTCGGCCGGGGTCAAGGAAGTGCGCAACGTCATCGAACTCGCGCGCCGCCGGCTGTTGTCCGGTGAGCAGACCGTGTTGTTCATCGACGAGGTCCACCGTTTCTCCAAGACGCAGCAGGACGCACTGCTCGCCGCCGTCGAGAACCGAATCGTGTTGCTCGTGGCCGCCACGACGGAGAATCCGTCCTTCTCGGTGGTGTCACCACTGCTGTCGAGATCGCTGGTGCTGCAATTGCAGCCGCTCCGCTCCGAGGACATCGAACTGTTGCTGACCCGTGCGGCCAACGATCCCCGAGGCCTGGACGGTGCGGTGACCATCGCCGAGGACGCAATGGACCACCTGGTGCGGCTCGCGGCCGGTGACGCCCGCCGAGCGTTGACGGCCCTCGAGGCGGCAGCGGGTGCCGCAACCGACGGAATGCTGGACCTCGCGACGGTCGAGGCCAGTGTCGACAAGGCCGCGGTGCGCTACGACCGTGACGGCGACCAGCACTACGACGTCATCAGCGCGTTCATCAAGTCGATCAGGGGATCCGACGTCGATGCCGCACTTCATTACCTCGCACGCATGATCACCGCGGGGGAGGACGCCCGCTTCATCGCGCGGCGGCTCGTCGTCCATGCGAGCGAGGACATCGGGATGGCCGATCCCACCGCACTGCAGACGGCCACCGCCGCGGCGAGTGCCGTGCAGATGATCGGAATGCCGGAGGCGCGACTGGCGCTGGCGCAGGCAACCATTCACCTGGCGACAGCGCCCAAGTCCGGTGCCGTGATCGGCGCCCTCGGAGCGGCCATGGCCGACGTCGCCGCAGGCAAGTCCGGATCGGTGCCTCCGCATCTACGCGACGGCCACTACAAGGGTGCCCAGGGGTTGGGCAACGCGGTCGGATACAAATACCCGCACAGCAGTCCGGGTGGCGTGCTGGGACAGCAGTATCCGCCCGACGAACTGGTGGGCGTGAACTACTACGAGCCCACCGAACACGGTGCCGAGCGCGAAATCGCGACCAGGGTGGGGAAACTGCGGCGCATCATCCGAGGCCGATAGGCCCTCGAATCGGCACAGGGTCTGACGACGCTAACCTGTATCAGTGCAGACCCATGAGATCCGCAGGCGTTTCCTCGACCATTTCGTGAAGGCGGGACACACCGAAGTACCCAGTGCGTCGTTGATCCTCGACGATCCGAACCTGCTGTTCGTCAATGCGGGCATGGTTCCCTTCGTGCCGTTCTTCCTCGGGCAGCAGACGCCGCCGTACAAGACGGCGACGAGCGTCCAGAAGTGCGTGCGCACCCTCGACATCGAGAACGTCGGTATCACCACTCGGCACAACACGTTCTTCCAGATGGCCGGAAACTTCTCGTTCGGCGATTACTTCAAGCGCGACGCGATCAAGCATGCCTGGACCCTGCTGACCGACAGCGTCGAAGACGGCGGCTACGGGTTCGATCCCGAGCGGATCTGGGCCACGGCCTACCTCGACGACGACGAGGCGATCGAGCTGTGGAAGGAGATCGCCGGTCTGCCCGACGAACGCATCCAACGTCGTGGAATGGCCGACAACTACTGGTCCATGGGAATCCCCGGACCCTGTGGACCCTGCTCGGAGATCTACTACGACCGAGGCCCCGAGTTCGGTGCCGAAGGCGGCCCCGAAGCCGACGAGGACCGGTACATCGAAATCTGGAACCTCGTCTTCATGCAGAACGAACGCGGCCAAGGCATCAGCAAGGACGATTTCGAGATCCTCGGCCCACTGCCGAAGAAGAACATCGACACCGGCATGGGCGTCGAGCGCGTGGCATTCCTGCTCCAAGGCGTCGACAACGTGTACGAGACCGATCTCGTGCGGCCGGTCATCGCCAAGGCAGAGGAGCTGTCGGGTCGGACCTACGGCAGTAACCACGACGACGACGTCCGCTTCCGCGTCATCGCCGACCACGCGCGCACCGCTGCATTGCTGATCTCCGATGGAGTCAATCCCGGCAACGACGGCCGCGGCTACGTGCTTCGGCGCCTGCTGCGTCGCATCGTCCGATCCGCGCGACTCCTCGGCGCACCCGACGAGACGATGGCGCAGTTCATCACCGTCGTCCGCGACACCATGGCCGAGTCGTACCCCAACCTGGTCACGGACTTCGATCGCATCCTCACCGTCGCAGTGGGGGAGGAGACCGCCTTCCTCAAGACCCTGACGTCGGGCTCGCGGCTGTTCGAGGGTGCCGCGGAGGCCGTCAAGGCGTCGGGCGCGAAAAAGATCGGCGGCGCCGAAGCCTTCGCGCTGCACGACACCTACGGGTTCCCGATCGACCTGACGCTCGAAATGGCCGCCGAGGCCGGACTGTCCGTGGACGAAGACGGATTCCGCTCGTTGATGGCCGAGCAACGCACTCGCGCCAAAGAGGACGCCCGCGCGCGCAAGCATGCACACGCCGACCTCACCGTCTACAAGGATTTCGTCGACGGTTCGCCGACCGAGTTCACCGGGTTCGACGAACTCGGTTCCGAGGCAACGGTTCTCGCGTTGATCTCCAACGGCGTTCGGGTTCCGACCGCGGTCGCCGGCGAGAGCGTGGAGATCATCCTCGACCGCAGCCCGCTGTACGCGGAATCCGGTGGTCAGATCGCCGATATCGGCACCATCACCGCACCCGGCCTGACCGTCAAGGTCAACGATGTGCAGAAGATCGCCAAGAAGGTGTGGACCCACAAGTCCGTGGTCGATACCGGCCAGATCACCGAGGGTGACACCGTGCATGTCGACGTCGACCACGCCTGGCGCAAGGGCGCCACCCAAGGACACTCGGGCACGCACATGGTGCACGCCGCACTGCGCCAGGTGCTCGGACCCAATGCGACGCAGGCAGGCTCGCTGAACAAGCCGGGGTACCTGCGATTCGACTTCTCCTGGCAGGGCTCGTTGTCCGAGGCGCAGCGCGACGACATCGAGAATGTCGCCAACGATGCGGTCGGCTCGGACTACGAGGTCAACACCCTCGTCACCGACCTCGACAGCGCCAAGAAGATGGGGGCCATGGCGCTGTTCGGCGAGAACTACGGCGACGAGGTCCGCGTGGTCGAGATCGGCGGGCCGTTCTCGATGGAACTGTGCGGTGGCACTCACGTCCAACACTCGTCGCAGATCGGTCCGGTCACCATCCTCGGCGAATCCTCGGTCGGCTCGGGAGTACGCCGCGTCGAAGCCTTCGTCGGCCTCGACTCGTACCGCTACCTGGCGAAGGAACGCGCGCTGTTGGCCGGCGTCGCGTCGTCGTTGAAGGTCCCGTCCGAGGAGGTGCCGGCGCGCATCGAGAATCTGGTCGAACGTCTTCGGGTCGCCGAGAAGGAACTGGAGTCGGTCAAAGCCGCGGCCGTACTGGCCTCGGCGGGAGAGTACGTCGGCAAAGCCGAACGGTTCGGTGACGTACGAGCAGTCGTCGCGCAGGCACCCGACGGCGTCGGCGGCAACGACCTGCGGACGCTCGCCACCGACATCCGCGGCCGACTCGGCACCGATCCGGCCGTCGTCGTGCTGTTCGGCACGGTCGGCGGCAAGGTCCCGTTCGTGGTCTCGGTGAACAAGGCCGCCCAGGAGACCGGAATCGCGGCCGGCGAGCTGGTCGCGTCGTTCGGTCCGAGCATCGGTGGCCGAGGTGGTGGCAAGCCCGAACTCGCCCAGGGATCGGGCTCGGATGTCGCGGGCATCGCCGCAGGGATCGACGCCGCTCGGGCGCGATTGACCGAACTCACCACCCACTGACGATCGTGCCGACTCAGGGGCGAGGCCCCGATCGACCCGGCGTCGACGATCCGGGCCGCGGCAGACGCATCGGCATCGACGTCGGGAGCGTTCGCATCGGCATCGCGTCGTCCGACCCCGACGGCGTCCTCGCGACGCCCGTCGAAACGGTGCCGCGGTCCAAGGTCAAGGGACCCGATGCGCCGGACGTCGTCCGGGTGGCGGAGATCATTGCCGAGTACGAGGCCGTCGAGGTCGTCATCGGACTGCCTCGCACGTTGCGCGGTGAACGTGGAAGTGCAGTCGACGCGGCGGAGAGATTCGGCCGTTCTCTGCACAGGCGGTTGGGCGGCGTGCCGATTCGCATGGCCGACGAGAGACTGACTACGGTGAGCGCGTCGCGTGCCTTACGGGAGAGTGGTGTGCGCGCGAAGGATCAGCGATCGGTCATCGACCAGGCCGCCGCGGTAGCGATACTGCAGGGTTGGCTCGACGAACGACGGGCCGCGGCGCACCGAGCAACGACGAATTCAGGATCGACGGAGGTCGACGAGTGAGCAACCATGGGTCCGATGATCGGGGTCGACGGCGGGTGGCCCCGGACGAGGCCCACACCGATCCGATCGGGTATCGCGTGGACGAGGGCAGTGAGTTCCACCGGAGTATGAATCGGTCCCGGCCGCCGCAACGCAGTGAACCGCATACGCAGGGCACCCGTCGTGCGGACCGCGAGGCCGGCGGTGGCCCGGCAGTCGACCCGGATGCCGGAGCGATGCCGCAGGCCGTGGGTCGGAGCCGCGCCGCCGGTCGCAGGGAACGCGCCGCGTCCAGCCGGAAGCGTCGTGGCCGAGTCGTCGCCCTGGTTCTCGGGCTGCTGTTGGTCGTCGCCGTGGCAGGAGGGGGGTACTTCGCAGTGAACAAGTTCGGGAATCGAACGACACCGAACGAGGACTTCGCGGCCGGTTCGTCCGGTGACGGAGTTGTGATTCAGGTCCATCCCAACGACACCGCCCAGCAAATCGGTACCGAGGCTGCGGACAAGGGCGTGGTGGCGAGTTCCGGAGCGTTCCTCGAAGCTGCGCTGCAGAACAATGCGATCACGTCGGTCCAGCCGGGCTTTTACCTGCTCACCAGCGGTGTTCCGGCTTCCCGCGCGGTCGAGGAGCTGGTGGATCCTGCCTCGCGGGTGGGAAACATGGTCATCTCGGAGGGGCGTCAACTGCACGACGCGAGAGACGTGAACACCGGTTCGGTCAAGAAGGGGATCTACACGCTGATCTCCGAGGCCAGCTGTGTGGATCGGACCGGCAGTGGCAGTCCGACGTGCATCAGCTACGACGATCTCAACGCAGCAGGAGCAGTCGACGATCCGGCGGCCCTGGGAGTGCCGCAGTGGGCAACCGACCGCGTCGAGGGCGTGCCGGACCGAGACCGCCAGCTCGAAGGTCTGATCGCCGCCGGAACGTGGGACTTCGATCCCAGCGCCGCTCCTGCGGACATCCTGAAACAACTGGTGTCCGAGAGCGCCACCCGGTACGAGGACACCGGAATCCTCACCGCGGGCAGCAACTCCGGACTTACCCCGTACGACACACTCGTTGCGGCCTCGCTGGTGGAGCGTGAATCCCTGCCGCAGGACTTCAGCAAAGTGGCGAGGGTGATCCTCAACCGTCTCGCGGTGCCGCAGAAGCTCGAATTCGACTCGACGGTGAACTACTCGCTCGACACCACCGAGGTGGCCACCACCGACGCCGATCGCGCCACGGTGACGCCCTGGAACACCTATGCCAGCGAAGGGCTGCCCGCCACTCCGATCTCGTCCCCGAGCATCGGTGCGGTACAGGCCGTCGAGATGCCGGCCGACGGAGACTGGCTGTACTTCGTGACCATCAACCAGGCTGGGGAGACGCTGTTCACCCGTAGTTACGACGAGCACCTGGCCAACATCGGCAAGGTGGAAGCCGGATTCCTCGACAGCGGCCGCTGACATGCGTGCCGCCGTACTCGGCAGCCCGATCGAGCACTCGAAGTCACCGGTGCTTCATCGGGCGGCCTACCGCGCCCTCGGCCTCGACGAGTGGACCTACGACCGAATCGAGTGCACGGCCGAGCAACTTCCCGGACTGGTCGACGGTTTCGGGCCGGATTGGGTCGGCGTGTCGGTGACAATGCCCGGCAAGGTCGCCGCTCTGACGTACGCGTCGGAACGTACCGAACGCGCCGTCCTGGCCGGGTCGGCCAACACTCTGCTGCGGACGACGTCGGGATGGCGGGCGGACTGCACGGACGTGGACGGCGTCGTCGGCGCACTGCGAGATGCTCGAATCGACGATCTGACCGGTGCCGCCGTGACGGTGGTGGGTGCAGGAGGCACGTCGAGACCCGCGATCGTGGCACTGGCAACACTGGGTGCCGCGTCGGTCACGGTGGTTGCTCGATCGGCCGATCGTGCGACGGCCACTCTCGAGTGCGCGGTGGCCGCCGGGCTCCGCGCCGACTTCGCACAGTTCAGCGATCCCGGGCTCGCCGACGTCGCAGCGGCGTCGGCCGTGCTGGTCAGCACCGTGCCCGCAGCCGGAGTTGCCCCCTTCGCGGCCGCTCTCGGCCGGGCACCCGTCGTACTCGATGCGATCTACGACCCCTGGCCGACCGCACTCGCCGCTGCGGTCGACGACGCCGGCGGAACCGTCATCAGCGGACTGTCGATGCTGCTCAACCAGGCCTACGGGCAGGTAGAGCAATTCACCGGTATGCCGGCACCACGATCGGCCATGCGAGAGGCGCTCGGCGTCGTTCTGTAGCCGCGTTCTTTTGTCGGCCGACTGGCAACCTCCGTCGGCACCCGTCGATCATCGGCTGTGCACAGGGCGACGGTTGTTCACAGGGCGGCGGTTGTCCACAGATCTTTTCGTGACCTGGATTGTGCGCGCGACTCGGTTCGTCTCGGTGCGACGCTTCGAGTTATGTGGAGTCTGGGTGTTGCTGTCACGGTCGGTGCTGTCGCCGGTGTGGTGCTGCGCGTCGCGTTGCGTCGATGGGAGCCGCGTCTTCTACCGGCGCTGTGTGTCCTCGGATCCGGGTGGGCGTGGTGGCGGTTCTGGGACAGCCCGCATGCCGCGTCGTGGGGGCTGATCACCTGGTGCGTACTGACGTGGTGGTTCGCAGCGCTGATCGCCGTCGACCTGGGGTGTCGCCGGCTGCCGAACGTGTTGACCGTTCCCGGTGCGGTCGTGGTTCCGGCAGTGCTGGTGGCGACGGGTTCGGCTCAGGCGCTGCTGGGCGGCGGGCTGCTGTTCGGCATCTACCTCGTGGTTCATCTCGGTGCGCCGAGGGCGTTCGGCGCGGGTGACGTCAAGCTCGCCTGGTCGGTGGGTTCGATCGCTTGCCTGGGCGGTACAGCCGGGTGGACCGTCGCGGCGTTGTCGGCGCCGGTGGCCACAGCCGTGGTGGGGTCGATCGCGGCGGCCTGCGGATACCCCCGGGCGCGCATCGCGCACGGGCCGTCGATGTGCGCGGCCACCCTGCTGGCAGTTGCGGCGGCCACGGCGTGAAAAGATGTTCGAGTGCTGCGCTGGATAACTGCCGGAGAATCCCACGGACCCGCTCTCGTCGCCATCCTCGAAGGAATGGTCGCGGGAGTCGAGGTGACCTCGGACGACATTGCTCGCCAACTCGCTCGCCGTCGCCTCGGTTACGGCCGCGGTGCCCGCATGAAGTTCGAAGCGGACAAGGTGACCCTCACGGGCGGCGTTCGTCACGGCCGGACCATGGGCGGGCCGGTGGCGATCGAGGTCGGCAACACCGAATGGCCGAAGTGGGAACAGGTGATGTCGGCCGACCCCGTCGACGAGGCCGTCCTCGCCGATCTGGCCCGTAACTCTCCACTGACTCGACCACGACCCGGGCATGCCGATTTCTCCGGGATGCTCAAGTACGGCTTCGACGACGCACGTCCGGTGCTCGAGCGTGCCAGTGCGCGTGAGACCGCGGCGCGGGTGGCGATCGGAACGGTCGCGCGGCTGTTCCTGAAGCAGGCGTTCGGCATCGACGTCGTCTCGCACGTGATCTCCATCGGTGCCTCGGATCCCTACGTCGGCCCGCCGCCCGCGGGCGCGGACATCGATGCCATCGACGAGTCTCCGGTGCGGGCCTTCGACAAGGCCGCCGAGGAGTCCATGATCGCCGAGATCGAAGCCGCCAAGAAAGACGGCGACACCCTCGGCGGCATCGTCGAGGTCGTCGTGCACGGACTGCCGGTCGGCCTCGGCTCGTTCGTCTCGGGTGAACGCAAGCTCGACGCCAGACTGGCGGCTGCGCTGATGGGCATCCAGGCGATCAAGGGTGTCGAGGTGGGCGACGGTTTCGAGACCGCGCGCCGACGCGGCAGTGTCGCACACGACGAGATCAAGCCAGGGCCCGACGGAATTCTCCGCTCGACGAACCGCGCGGGCGGGATCGAAGGCGGAATGACCAACGGTGAGGCTCTGCGGGTGCGCGCCGCGATGAAGCCCATCTCCACGGTTCCCCGCGCGCTGTCGACGGTGGACATGTCGACCGGCGACGAAGCGGTTGCCATCCACCAGCGCTCGGACGTGTGCGCTGTTCCGGCCGCCGGAGTCGTGGCGGAGACGATGGTTGCCCTTGTACTCGCGCAGGCAGCGTTGGAGAAGTTCGGTGGGGATTCGCTGGCGGAGACGACGAGCAACGTCGACCACTACGTGAAGGGCACCGCCGCCCGACCTCCGCGATGAGCCCGTACGCGGTCCTCGTCGGACCGCCGGGTGCAGGAAAATCGACCATCGGACGGCGACTGGCCCAGGCGTTGAATCTGGATCTGTTCGATACCGACGTGGCCATCGAACGAAAAGCCGGGCGAACCATCGCCGATATCTTCTCGCACGACGGTGAGCCTGCATTTCGCGAGATCGAAGAGCGGATCGTCGCCGATGCCCTGGCCTCGCACGACGGCATTCTTTCCCTCGGCGGCGGAGCCGTATTGTCGGCTGCAACCCGAAAGCTGCTCGCCGCGCACACTGTGGTCTATCTGGAAATCAGTGTGTCGGAGGGGCTTCGGCGAACTGGAGCCAACACGTCTCGGCCACTGCTCGCGGGCCCGGACCCGCGCGCCAAGTACCAGGAATTGATGCGTCACCGCCGCCCCCTCTATCGCTCGGTTGCCACCGTGCGAGTGCGGACGGACAGTCGTAGTCCGGCCCGAGTCGTGAATCAGTTGGTGGCCAAGCTCACTGCTCTCGCACCGGTGCCCGTTCGCGAAGTGAACGACGAAACCCCCAGTAGATGAAGGTGATTCGATGACAGAGCCCGTACGCGTCCAGGTCGAGAGTGCCAACCCGTACCCGGTGATCATCGGCCGAGGCCTGTTGACGGACCTCGTCGACGAGCTCGCCGGAACCGCGACGGTCGCGATCTTCCATCAGCCACCCCTGGCCGAGACGGCCGAAGCAGTGCGAGCTGCATTGGCGGACAAGGGGATCGATGCACACCGCATCGAAGTTCCGGACGCCGAGGACGGCAAGGACCTCGCGGTCGCCGGATTCTGCTGGGAGGTGCTGGGACGCATCGGCCTGACCAGAAGTGACGCCATCGTCTCGCTCGGCGGCGGCGCGGCCACCGATCTCGCCGGTTTCGTGGCGGCGACGTGGATGCGCGGCGTTCGAATCGTCCACGTTCCGACGACTCTGCTGGCCATGGTCGACGCCGCCGTCGGTGGAAAGACCGGAATCAACACCGATGCCGGCAAGAACCTGGTCGGCTCGTTCCACGAACCGGCCGCGGTGCTGGTCGACCTCGCGACACTCGAGACCGTGCCGAAGAACGAGATCGTGTCGGGCCTGGCCGAGGTGATCAAGACCGGCTTCATCGCCGACCCGGTGATTCTGGACATCATCGAATCAGACCCCGCTGCGGCGCTCGATCCGACCGGCGACGTACTGCCGGAGCTCATCAGACGGTCCGTGGAAGTCAAGGCCAGGGTCGTGGCCGCCGATCTGCGGGAATCGAATCTACGGGAGATCCTGAACTACGGGCACACCCTCGCCCACGCCATCGAGCGACGCGAGCAGTATCGCTGGCGGCACGGAGCTGCGGTGTCGGTCGGGCTCGTGTTTGCCGCCGAGCTCGGTCGTCTGGCGGGCCGGCTCGACGACGCGACCGCGGACCGCCATCGGGCGATTCTCGAATCGGTCGGCCTGCCGGTGACCTACGACGAGCACGCGTTCGCGGATCTGCTCAAGGGAATGCAGACGGACAAGAAGAACCGCGCAGGCTTGCTTCGATTCGTCGTCCTGGACGGATTGGCCAAGCCCGGTCGACTCGAGGGCCCGGATCCGGCTCTGCTCGTCGCGGCTTTCTCGGCTGTGGGGCGCGAGGCTCCGGCGGCCGGTGGTTCCGCCATCATGTTGTAGATCCGGGTGTTGTAGGCCTGGGACACACTCCGAACACACAACGGGCGGTGGTCGATGCAAACACTGCATCGACCACCGCCCGTTGGACGTGTGTCGCGTGGATCAGGAGGCGTCGGCGCTCCCGCGACGGTTGCCGCGCTTGTCCATCCGGGGCTTGCCGTCGGCGTCGACAGCCGAGAACACCTCGGTGTCGGCCTCGCCGTGCTCGGGTGCCCATTGCGGTTCGGCCTGCGACCGCGTGCCCGCCCGGTCCGCCTGCTCGGCCGAGCCCGCGTTCACCAGCTGGCGCTCGTGTGCTCGCTCGGCGTCGGAGGTGGCCAACTTCTTCTTCGCCTCGCGGTTGACGATCTGCCTGCCGACGAACATCGCGATGCTCGCGACGACGAACACCGTCAGGATCGTGAACGCTGCGCCCGAGGTCAGCTCGAAGATCAGTCCGTTCTGACCCAGGCTGAAGTCGACGAAGAAATCGATGATCCAACTGAGCAATCCGGCGAGCAGTCCGCCGACCACAGCAGCCTTCAGCCAGACCATCGTCAGGTCCTCGCCCTTGTCCGGGTCGGGGTTCCTGCGTCGGTCGCGGATCCCGTCGATGCCGGCCCAGACGGCGATGACGAGCACGACGAGGGCATACGCCACCCATCGCAGCGCCGAACCGCTCAGAGGCCACATCGACACCGCTGCCCCCAGCAGCAGTCGAGCGACGACGTTGATCAAAGCCATACCTATGCCACGCACTGCCCACCCAGTCATGCGGCACAGCATATCCGCACGTGGCCGATTGTGTGTCGGGGCCCACAGGTTCGCAGTGGGGGCGGCGCAGCCGAGGCTCCCGATCCGTTGACGGCCGACCAGTAATGTCGGGAACATGTCTGCTGATTTCGGCGCCCGCCGCGGTGCCTTGCGAGAGCTGTTGACCCAGGACGGCCTCGACTCGATTCTGATCACCGACCTGCTCAATGTGCGCTACCTGACCGGCTTCACCGGCTCGAATGCCGCGCTGCTCGTGTCGACCGGAGGTGACGAGCGAACAGTGATCTGCACCGACGGCCGCTACGTCACCCAGGTCGCCGAGCAGGTTCCCGATCTGCGCGCAGAGATCGACCGCCCGTCGGCGCTGCACCTGCTCGGTTCCGGTATTTCCGGTCGCGGCACCCGTGTCGGCTTCGAGAGTCATGTGGTCACGGTCGACGCCCATCGGGCGTGGGCCGAGCTCGACGGCGGCCTCGAACTGGTGCGTGCGCCGGGAGTCGTGGAATCGCTGCGCATGGTCAAGGACGAGTACGAGGTGGGTGTGCTTCGAGACGCGTGCCGCGCCGCCGACGACGCGCTCGCCGAGCTTCTGAGCGGCGGCGGGATTCGCGCGGGCCGGACCGAGCGTGAGGTGGCTCGCGAGCTCGAATCGCTGATGCTCGATCACGGTGCCGACGCCGTCTCGTTCGAGACCATCGTTGCCGCCGGGGCGAACTCCGCGGTGCCGCATCACCGGCCGACCGACGCCGTACTGGCCGAGGGGGACTTCGTGAAGCTGGACTTCGGCGCGCTGGTGGCCGGGTACCACTCGGACATGACGCGCACCTTCGTCATCGGCGAGCCGGCGCAGTGGCAGCGCGAGCTGTACGAACTGGTGCAGCGGTCGCAGGCCGCAGGTCGCGAGGCGCTGGCACCCGGTATCGAGACCGCTTCGGTCGACGCCGCATCGCGGTCGGTCATCGAGGAGGCAGGGTACGGCGAGTACTTCCTGCACGGGCTCGGTCACGGAGTCGGCCTCGAAATTCACGAAGCGCCGGGAATCGCGAAGTCGAGCACCGGTACACTGCTGAGCGGTGCAGCGGTCACCGTCGAACCGGGTGTCTACTTCTCCGGCCGCGGCGGCGTTCGGATCGAGGACACACTCGTCGTTCGCGACGAGGGTCCGGAACTGCTCACCCTGACAAGCAAGGAACTCACGTCCGTCTAGCGCGCGGGCGGGAGCGAATCCCGCACGTGACCGACGGCGCGTCACGCGCACAAACGATTGAGGAGACGCGAAGCAAGTGGCTTCCACCAGCGATTTCAAGAACGGACTGGTTCTCAACCTGGAGAACCAGCTGTGGTCGATCATCGAATTTCAGCACGTCAAGCCCGGTAAGGGGCCTGCGTTCGTGCGAACCAAGCTCAAGAACGTGCTGTCGGGCAAGGTCGTAGACAAGACGTTCAACGCCGGTGTGAAGGTCGAGACCGCAACGGTCGACCGACGCGACATGACGTACCTCTACCACGACGGTAGCGACTACGTGTTCATGGATGCCGACACCTACGATCAGCTCTCCATCGGTGAGGCGACCGTCGGCGACGGCGCGCGATTCCTGCTCGAGAACCTTCGCGTCCAGGTCGCGATGCACGAGGGCGTCCCGCTGTACGTCGAGCTGCCCGTCACCGTCGAGCTCGAGGTCAAGCACACCGACCCCGGCCTGCAGGGAGACCGCTCGACCGGTGGCACCAAGCCGGCCACGCTCGAGACCGGAGCCGAGATCTCGGTGCCGTTGTTCATCAACACCGGCGACAAGCTCAAGGTCGATTCCCGTGACGGCAACTACCTCGGGCGTGTGAACTCCTAACGTGTCATCGAAGAAGTCGACATCCTCCGGTTCGCAGAACGGCGTCCCCGGCGCGAAGAAGCTGGGTGCGCGCCACAAGGCCCGCAAGCGTGCCGTGGATTTCCTGTTCGAGGCAGAAGCGCGCAACGTCGACCCGGTGAATCTGACCAGCGAACGGATCGAACTCGCGCGCGGCGACGACACGATCGCACCGGTCAGTGAGTACACCTCCACGCTGGTCGAGGGGGTGGCAGAGAACCTGGACCGACTGGACGGCGTGATCGCCGATCATCTCAAGGATTGGACGATCGGCCGCCTGCCCGCAGTCGATCGGGCGATCTTGCGGGTCGCGGTGTGGGAGCTCTTCCACGCCACCGACGTCCCACCGGTCGTTGCTGTCGACGAGGCCGTCGAGCTGGCCAAGCAGCTGTCCACCGACGATTCGCCGGGCTTCGTCAACGGTGTACTCGGCCAGATCGTGCTCGTGGCACCGCAGGTTCGCGCCGCTGCGGCAGCTGTGTCGTCGCGTCCCCAGGCCGCAGGCCCGGACGATGCGACGGTCGACTCCGATCAGTGACACACCCGTCCACGGCAGTGTGACCGAACGCTCTGCGAGCCTGGTGGGTCCGGTTCGCAGAGCGTTGCTAGGCTTTACGCAGTTCTAGTGCCAGACATCCTTTAACGATCCGTCCAGAGAGGCGGAGAAGGAGGTCGTAGTTTGCCTGCGCCCGAAAGTTCATCCGCCGATTCTGCCGTCCGCGAGTTGCTGTCCGCAGCCGATGTAGGTCGGACCATCTCTCGTATGGCTCACCAGATCATCGAGAAGACCGCGCTCGACGCTCCCGACTCGCCGCGTGTCGTGCTGCTGGGCATTCCCACTCGCGGTACCACTCTGGCCGAGCGTCTCGCCGAACGTATCGAGGCGTTCTCCGGCGTGCGGCCCCCGCTCGGCTCGCTCGACATCACCCTGTACCGCGACGATCTGCGCAACAAGCCGCACCGTCCACTCGAACGCACCTCGGTGCCGACCGGCGGAGTCGACGATGCCCTGGTCGTTCTGGTCGACGACGTGCTGTTTTCCGGCCGTACCGTCCGCTCGGCGCTCGACGCGCTGCGCGATGTCGGACGCCCTCGCGCCGTCCAACTCGCGGTCCTGATCGATCGCGGCCACCGCGAACTTCCCCTCCGGGCGGATTACGTGGGCAAGAACGTGCCCACGGCCCGCTCCGAGGACGTCTCGGTGCTGCTCTCCGAGCACGACGGGCGGGATGGCGTCAGCTTGTCCGAGGGAGGATCGACGCGATGAAACACCTGCTGTCGGTCGCCGACCTCACCGCAGAATCCGCCACCGAACTACTCGACGAGGCCGAACGTTTCGAGCAGGCACTGCTCGGTCGCGAGGTCAAGAAGCTGCCGACATTGCGCGGCCGGACGATCATGACCGTCTTCTTCGAGAACTCCACCCGAACACGGGTGTCGTTCGAGGTCGCGGGCAAATGGATGAGTGCCGACGTGATCAACGTCAGCGCCAGCAGTTCGTCGGTATCCAAGGGGGAGTCCCTCCGCGACACTGCGATGACCCTGCGTGCGGCCGGTGCCGACGCACTCATCGTCCGCCACCCTGCGTCCGGTGCCGCGCACCAGATCGCCCGGTGGACCGCCGACCAAGGCGCTGGTCTCGATGGTCGTTCCGCTGGTGCCGGTCCTGCGGTCATCAATGCGGGCGACGGTACCCACGAACACCCCACTCAGGCGCTACTCGATGCCCTGACGGTTCGGCAACGCCTGGGCGATATCTCCGGTCGCCGGATCGCGATCGTCGGCGATGTTCTGCACAGCCGGGTAGCGCGATCGAACGCGATTCTCCTGTCCACCCTCGGAGCCGACGTCGTGCTGGTAGCGCCACCGACTCTGCTGCCGGTCGGTGTCGAGGGCTGGCCGGTTCGGGTCTCGCACGACATCGATGCCGAGCTACCCGGGTTGGACGCGGTGTTGATGCTTCGGGTGCAGGCCGAGCGGATGAACGGCGGGTTCTTTCCGTCGGCGCGGGAGTACTCGATCACGTACGGGCTTTCGCAGCGCCGACTCGACTTGCTGCCCGAGCACGCCGTGGTGCTGCATCCGGGGCCGATGCTGCGCGGTATGGAGATCGCGTCCTCGGTGGCTGACTCACCCAAAACTGCAGTCTTGCAACAGGTTACGAATGGAGTTCACGTGCGGATGGCAGTCCTGTTCCGATTGCTGGTCGGTTCGGACGGGGGAGCATCATGACCGCTCCGGCACCGTCGGTACTGCTGCGTGGAGTCCTGCTGTACGGCGAGGGCCCCGAAACGAACGTCCTGATCACTGGCGAGGAGATCGTCGAGATCGGGCCTGACGTCGACGCCGACGGTGCCGACGTGGTCGAGGCGCGCGGCCAGGTTCTGCTGCCCGGATTCGTCGACATGCACACCCATCTGCGGGAGCCCGGTCGGGAAGACACCGAGACCATCGAATCCGGCTCCGCCGCAGCCGCTCTGGGCGGGTACACCGCCGTGTTCGCCATGGCCAACACCTCGCCGGTCGCGGATTCGGTCGTCGTGACCGACCATGTGTGGCGCCGCGGACAGGAAGTCGGGCTCGTCGACGTGCACCCCGTCGGGGCCGTCACCGTGGGGCTCGAAGGCAAGCAGCTGGCCGAGATGGCCACGATGGCTGCCGGGGTCGGTCGGGTCAAGATGTTCTCCGACGACGGCCACTGCGTCGACGATCCCTTGATCATGCGTCGCGCACTGGAGTACTCGAGTTCGCTCGGAGTGTTGATCGCCCAGCATGCGGAAGAACCGCGATTGACCGTCGGTTCGGTCGCTCACGAGGGTCCCAACGCCGCCCGGCTCGGTCTCACCGGATGGCCCCGTGCCGCCGAGGAATCGATCGTCGCGCGCGATGCCCTGCTCGCTCGGGACGCGAATGCGCGGGTGCACATCTGCCATGCCTCCACTGCCGGCACCGTCGAGTTGCTGAAATGGGCTCGGGGGCAGGGAATTTCGATCACCGCCGAGGTAACGCCCCATCACCTGCTCCTCGACGACTCGCGTCTGGAGACGTACGACGCCGTCAACAAGGTGAACCCGCCGTTGCGCGAGAAGTCCGACGTGGACGCGTTGCGCAGGGGTCTTGCCGACGGCGTGATCGATTGCGTGGCAACCGATCACGCACCGCATGCCGAGCAGGACAAGTGCTGTGAGTTCTCCATCGCGCGGCCCGGGATGCTCGGACTGGAGACCGCGCTGTCGATCGTCGTCGACACGATGGTGAACCCGGGTCTGCTGGACTGGCGCGGTGTGGCGAGGGTCATGAGCGAACGTCCGGCCGAGATCGTCGGCCTGGCAGATCAGGGCCGTCCGATCGAGGTGGGCGAAATCGCCAACCTGACGCTGGTCGATCCGAAGGCCGACTGGACGGTGTCGGGCAAGAAGCTCGCCAGCGTCGCACACAACACACCGTTCGAGGACATGAGCTTCTCGTCCAAGGTGACCACGACCGTCTTCCGTGGACGTATCACCGTCCGCGACGGAGTCGTGGCGAACAGGGCAGGGGAGTAGAGCCGTGGACAGAGTTCTCATCGTCATCGGCTTCATCCTGTTCTGGGCGCTGATGATCGCGCTGATCTTCCGGGGTTGGCGCGGGCGTCAGAAGCGTCAGGAAGGACGCATCGGCGAGTTCCCGGCCGTGCCGGACGACCTGGGTGCCAACCGAATCCAGCCGGCCACCGGGCTCTACGTCGGCAGCACCATTGCGCCGAGTTGGCAGGACCGGATCGCCGTGGGCGACATCGGCCACCGCGCCACCGGCGAGCTGTCACGACACGAGAAGGGAATCCTCCTCGATCGGGACGGCGAGTCACCCATCTGGATTCCGAACGAATCGATCCGGGCGATCCGTACCGAGCGCGGACTCGCGGGCAAGGTCATGACCAAGGACGGTCTCCTGGTGATCCGATGGGAGTTGCCGACGGGGACCGAGATAGACACCGGCTTCAGGGCCGACGACAAGCAGATCTACCCGGTGTGGACAGAGGGTTTCACCGGAGAAACCAAGGAGGAAACCGCGTGAGCAGCGCAGTTCTTGTTCTGGAGGACGGCCGGACGTTCCGCGGCACCACGTTCGGGGCCCAGGGACGCACGCTCGGCGAAGCCGTCTTCTGCACCGGTATGACCGGATACCAGGAGACGCTGACCGATCCGAGCTACCACCGCCAGATCGTGGTGGCCACGGCTCCGCAGATCGGTAACACCGGCTGGAACCAGGAGGACGGCGAGGCGGCCAGTGCCCAGGATCCCAACAAGATCTGGGTCGCCGGTTACGTCGTTCGAGATCCAGCGCGCCGGACGTCGAGCTGGCGCTCGACCGGAACGCTGCAAGACCAGCTCGAGGCGCAGAACGTCGTCGGCATCGCCGGAATCGACACGCGTGCCCTGGTTCGGCACCTGCGTACGCGCGGTTCGATGCGGGCGGGAGTGTTCTCGGGCGACGCCCTTGGCACCTCTGAAGAGATGCTCGAGCAGGTGACCGGTCAGCAGTCCATGCTCGGCGCGGATCTCGCCGGCGAGGTGACCACCGGTGCCGGGTACACCATCGAACCGACCGGCGACGCTCGATTCACCGTCGTGGCAGTCGATCTCGGCATCAAGACCAACACTCCACGAATGTTCGCCGAGCGCGGTATCCGCGTGCACGTGGTGCCGTCGAACACCAGCATCGAGCAGGTTCTCGAACTGAACCCGGACGGTGTGTTCCTGTCCAACGGCCCGGGAGACCCGGCCACGGCAGACACGAGTGTCGCGCTGACAAGGCAGGTACTCGAACGAGAGCTGCCGCTGTTCGGCATCTGCTTCGGCAACCAGATCTTCGGGCGGGCACTGGGTCGCGGCACGTACAAGATGAAGTTCGGCCACCGCGGCATGAACATCCCGGTCATCGAGCACACCACCGGTCGCATCGCGATCACCGCGCAGAATCACGGGTTCGCACTCGAAGGTGAAGCCGGCGAGGAGTTCGACACCGACTTCGGTCGAGCACGAATCAGCCACACCTGCGCCAACGACGGCACCGTCGAGGGCGTCGAGCTGATCGGCGGCAGCGCCTTCTCGGTGCAGTACCACCCCGAGGCCGCGGCCGGCCCGCACGACGCCGCCTACCTCTTCGACCGTTTCACCAGCGTCCTTCAGGAGAAGAAGTAATGCCACGCCGCACAGACCTGAACCACGTCCTGGTCATCGGATCCGGCCCGATCGTCATCGGCCAGGCCTGCGAGTTCGACTACTCCGGCACCCAGGCGTGTCGAGTGCTTCGTGAGGAAGGCCTACGGGTCAGCCTCGTCAACTCGAACCCGGCCACGATCATGACCGACCCGGAGTTCGCCGACGCGACGTACGTCGAGCCGATCACCGCGGAGTTCATCGAGAAGATCTTCGCTCGCGAGGCCGAGCAGGGCCACCCCATCCAGGCCGTACTCGCGACCCTGGGCGGACAGACGGCTCTCAATGCTGCTGTCGCTCTGCACGATCAGGGCATTCTCACCAAGTACGGCGTCGAACTGATCGGGGCCGACTTCGACGCGATCCAGCGCGGCGAGGACCGACAGAAGTTCAAGGACATCGTCGCCAAGGTCGGTGGAGAATCCGCCAAGTCGGCCGTCTGCTACACGATGGACGAGGTACGCGAGACCGTCGCCGAGCTCGGTTTCCCGGTCGTCGTCCGGCCGTCGTTCACGATGGGTGGGCTCGGTTCGGGATTGGCCTACAACAACGAGGATCTGACTCGGATCGCGGGAGGCGGCCTGGCGGCGTCCCCGACGGCCAACGTGTTGATCGAGGAGTCCATCCTCGGCTGGAAGGAATACGAGCTCGAGCTCATGCGTGACGGCCGCGACAACGTGGTCATCGTCTGTTCCATCGAGAACGTGGATCCCGTCGGCGTGCACACCGGTGACTCGGTCACCGTCGCGCCGGCGATGACGCTGACCGACCGCGAGTACCAGAAGATGCGCGACCTCTCCATCGACATCCTGCGCGAGGTGGGCGTCGACACCGGTGGCTGCAACATCCAGTTCGCCATGGATCCGGCCGACGGCCGACTCGTCGTCATCGAGATGAACCCGCGAGTGTCACGCTCGTCGGCTCTGGCGTCCAAGGCCACGGGCTACCCGATCGCCAAGATGGCCGCCAAGCTGGCCATCGGGTACACCCTCGACGAGATCGTCAACGACATCACCAAGGAGACGCCGGCCTGCTTCGAGCCGACGCTGGACTACGTGGTGGTCAAGGCACCGCGATTCGCGTTCGAGAAGTTCCCCGGTGCCGACGGCACACTGACCACGACGATGAAGTCCGTCGGCGAGGCGATGTCCATCGGCCGCAACTTCACCGAGGCCTTCGGCAAGGTGATGCGCTCGCTCGAAACCAAGCGCGCGGGCTACTGGACCGGCCCCGAGGTCGAGGCAGAAAGTCTGGACGCGTTGCTGAAGGACCTGTCCGTACCGCAGGACGGTCGGATGTACGGGATCGAGAAGGCATTCGCTCTCGGTGCCACCCTCGAGCAGCTGTTCGAGGCGACCAAGATCGACCCGTGGTTCCTCGACCAGTTCCAGCAGATCCACGAACTCGGCGTCCAGGTTCGCGAGGCGGCCGAATTCGACGAGGCGCTGCTGCGTCAGGCCAAGTACCACGGTCTGTCCGATCGCCAGATCGCCGCTCTGCGACCCGAACTCGACGGTGAGGACGGAGTGCGGGCGCTGCGCGACGAGCTCGGTGTGCACCCGGTCTACAAGACTGTCGACACCTGTGCGGCGGAGTTCGAGGCCAAGACCCCGTACCACTACGGCACCTACGAGCTCGACCCCGAAGCCGAGACCGAGGTTGCCCCGCAGCCGGACCGGCCCAAGGTCCTGATCCTCGGATCCGGTCCCAACCGCATCGGTCAGGGCATCGAATTCGACTACAGCTGTGTGCACGCGGCGCTGACGCTGTCCGAGGCCGGCTACGAGACGGTCATGGTCAACTGCAACCCCGAGACAGTCTCCACCGACTACGACACCGCCGATCGCCTGTACTTCGAGCCGCTGACGTTCGAGGACGTGCTCGAGGTGTACCGGGCCGAGGCGGCGTCGGGAACGGTGCGCGGGGTCATCGTGCAGCTGGGCGGACAGACCCCGCTCGGTCTGGCGAAGCGACTGAAAGCCGCAGGCGTACCCATCGTCGGAACCTCTCCCGAGGCCATCGACCTCGCCGAGGACCGCGGAGAGTTCGGCAAGGTACTGGACGCGGCAGGACTGCCGGCAGCCAAGTACGGCACCGCGACGACGTTCGACGGGGCGCGTGAGATCGCCGCAGGAATCGGTTACCCGGTGTTGGTGCGCCCGTCGTACGTGCTGGGCGGACGCGGTATGGAGATCGTCTACGACGAGGCATCCCTGGCGACCTACATCTCCAATGCGACGGAGATCTCGGACGACCGACCGGTGCTGGTCGACCGGTTCCTGGAAGATGCCGTGGAGATCGACGTCGACGCGCTGTGCGACGGCACCGAGGTGTACATCGGCGGCATCATGGAGCACATCGAGGAGGCCGGCATCCACTCCGGCGACTCCGCATGTGCGCTCCCGCCGATCACGCTCGGCAAGACCGACTTGGAGAACGTGCGTCGATCGACCGAAGCCCTCGCGAAGGGAATCGGTGTCCAGGGCCTGCTGAACGTGCAGTACGCCCTCAAGGACGACATTCTGTACGTCCTCGAGGCCAACCCTCGGGCCAGCCGGACGGTGCCGTTCGTGTCCAAGGCGACGGCCGTGCAGCTGGCGAAGGCCTGCGCCCGAGTGATGTTGGGGGAGAGCATCGCCGAACTTCGGATTGCGGGAATCCTGCCGGAGACCGGAGACGGTGGCACCGTCCCGGCGGGTGCGCCTATCGCCGTCAAGGAAGCGGTGTTGCCGTTCAACAGGTTCCGCCGCGCGGACGGAACCGGCGTCGACACACTGCTCAGCCCGGAGATGAAGTCCACCGGTGAGGTGATGGGTATCGACTTCGATTTCGGCACTGCCTTCGCCAAGAGTCAGACCGCCGCGTACGGTTCGCTGCCCGCCGGCGGTGCAGTATTCGTGTCGGTGGCGAACAAGGACAAGCGGTCGTTGATCTTCCCGGTGAAACGACTCGCCGATCTCGGGTTCGACATCCTGGCCACCGAAGGAACCGCAGATGTGTTGCGGCGCAACGGAATCAAGTGCGAGCAGGTGTACAAGCAGTCGGGCGAGGATGTCCCGGAGGGTGAGCAGACGATCGTCGACCGCATCCTGGCCGGCGACATCGCGATGGTCATCAATACCCCGTACGGCAACTCCGGTCCCCGCGTCGACGGATACGAAATCCGTTCTGCCGCTGTGGCGCAGAACATTCCGTGCATCACCACGGTGCAGGGTGCGTCGGCCGCAGTGCAGGGCATCGAGGCCGCCATCGCCGGTGGAATCGGTGTTCGTTCCCTGCAGGATCTGCATGCGGGTCTGAAGGAAGGCCTGGTTCTGCCGTGAGTCATCACCACAGTTGGTCGGACCGGCTCCGGGCAGCGGTCGCCGCGCGCGGTCGGCTGTGCGTCGGCATCGATCCGCATCCGGCTCTGCTCGAGGCGTGGGACCTGCCGCGCTCGGCGGACGGTCTCGAGGTCTTCGCCGAGCTGTGTGTGGAGGCGTTCGTCGGTGAGGTGGCTGTCGTCAAGCCTCAGGTGGCGTTCTTCGAGTCGTACGGTTCAGCCGGCTATGCGGTTCTCGAGCGCACTGTCGGGGTGTTGCGGGACGCAGGCACGTTGGTGATCGCCGATGCCAAGCGCGGCGATATCGGAACGACGATGGATGCGTACGCGCAGGCGTGGCTGGAGCCGGGTTCTCCGTTGTCGTCCGATGCCGTCACGGTGTCGCCGTACCTGGGGTTCGACTCGTTGGGTGCGGCGATCGACCGAGCTGTCGCAAACGACCGCGGAGTGTTCGTCCTTGCCCGGACGTCGAATCCGGAAGGTTCCGCGCTGCAGCACGCGTCGATGTCGACGGGTGGGTCCGTTGCGCAGTCGATCGTCGACGCGGCGGCTGCGCGCAACCGTGTCGATGCGGACACGGTGGGCCTGGTGGTCGGCGCCACCCGCGATCACGGCCTCGATCTGTCGGGCTACCGCGGGCCGGTGCTCGCGCCCGGCTTGGGTGCCCAAGGTGCCACGGTGAACGATCTGGCAGAGATCTTCCGTGATTGCCGAGAGCTGCTGTTGCCGAACTCCTCTCGGAGTGTGCTGGCGGCGGGTCCGTCGGTGACGGCGTTGCGTGCGGCGGCGACGCAGTTGCGTGACGAGATCGAAGCGGGTCTCGCATAGTCCATGGTCGCGTCGGCGAGCGTGTGGGGGTGGGTTAGCGGTGAGCGCCCGTCGTCGGTACGGTCGCTAACGCTGCCGACGACAATGCGAATCGACCGGGAACCCCTGCACGGATGGTCCTCGGCAGGCACCTACCGATGAGCGGCGTACCGATCCTGATCGGACCGGTCGCTCGCCCCGAAACGAGAAGACGGAGGAACCGACAGTGGCCCTTCCCCAGTTGACCCCCGAGCAGCGCGCTGCTGCCCTCGAGAAGGCAGCTATCGCCCGCAAGGCTCGCGCCGAGCTCAAGGAGCGCCTCAAGCGCGGCGGCACCGACCTCAAGCAGGTTCTCAAGGACGCCGAGACGGACGAGATTCTCGGCAAGATGAAGGTATCCGCATTGCTCGAGGCGTTGCCGAAGGTGGGCAAGGTCAAGGCCGCGGAGCTGATGACGGAGTTGGAGATCGCGCCCACTCGTCGACTGCGCGGACTCGGGGATCGGCAGCGCAAAGCGCTGTTGACGAAGTTCGATTTCGAGGCCTGACGACGGTGAGTGACACTGCGGCGACGTCCGCGCCGGAGAAGAAGCGGGGCCGGTTGGTGGTGCTGTCCGGCCCTTCCGGCGTCGGCAAGTCCAGTGTCGTTCGGCTCGTGCGCGCGGCGCTACCGGAGCTGGTCTTCAGTGTGTCGGTCACGACGCGATCGCCGCGGCCCGGCGAGGTGGATGGTCAGGACTACCACTTCGTGTCGTCCGAGGAGTTCGACCGGATGATCGCCGACGGTGAGCTGTTGGAGTGGGCGAGTATCCACGGCGGCCTGCAGCGGTCGGGAACCCCTGCAGCCGCAGTGGACGCCGCTCTGGAAGCCGGCAGTCCGGTACTGCTCGAGCTCGATCTGGCCGGTGCGCGTGCCGTTCGGGTGTCCAAGCCGGAAGCCCTGCTGGTGTTCATGGCACCGCCGACGTGGGAAGACCTGGTCTCTCGTCTGGTAGGTCGAGCGACGGAGGAGAGCGCCGCCACCGAGCGGCGGCTGGAAACGGCGAGGGTGGAATTGGCGGCACAGGACGAGTTCGACACGGTCGTTGTCAATACCGATGTCGACCATTCGTGCGAACAGTTGGTATCCTTGTTGGTCGGTAGGTCGTCGGTCGGTAACAGCTGACCATATTCACGGCGCACGAGGCCCCGACCAGCTAGTTCGTAGCACCAACGATGCAATTTCAGGAGATCATCAGTGAGCAGCACTTCAGCGGCCGTTTCCGACTTCGACGGACGCAGCGCTCTGCCGGCCTACGACACGCCGCTCGGCATCACCAATCCACCCATCGACGAATTGCTCGCGCGCACCTCGTCGAAGTACGCCCTCGTCATCTACGCAGCCAAGCGTGCACGCCAGATCAACGACTACTACAACCAGCTCGGTGACGGAATCCTCGAATACGTGGGACCGCTGGTCGAGCCCGGTCTGCAGGAAAAGCCGCTGTCCATCGCGCTTCGCGAGATTCACGCAGACCTCCTCGAGCACACCGAAGGCGAATAAGAACCCGACAGGGGACACCTGACGTGCATGTGGTCGTCGGAGTAGGCGGCGGTATCGCCGCCTACAAGAGTTGTGCGCTCATTCGAAAATTCACCGAGAACGGCCATCAGGTTCGAGTGATTCCGACTGCGTCGGCGCTCGAATTCGTCGGCCGCGCAACATTCGAGGCATTGTCCGGCCAGCCGGTGCACACCGGCGTGTTCGCCGATGTGCCCGAGGTGCCGCACGTCCGGCTGGGGCAGGAAGCGGATCTCGTCGTCGTCGCGCCGGCCACCGCGGACCTGATGGCTCGAATCGCGGGCGGGCGGGCGGACGATCTGCTCACCGCGACGTTGCTGACCGCTCGGTGCCCCGTCGTGTTGGCCCCGGCCATGCACACGGAGATGTGGGAACACCCGGCCACCGTCGCGAACGTCACCACGCTCCGATCGCGCGGTACCCAGGTGATCGAGCCTGCGTCCGGCCGGTTGACCGGACGCGACACCGGTTCGGGCCGACTGCCCGAGCCCGAGGAGATTTTCGCTCTCGCCATGCTGCTGACCGAACGTGCGGACGCGATGCCGCGCGATCTCGAGGGACGGCGAATTCTGATCTCGGCCGGTGGTACGCGGGAACCCCTCGATCCCGTTCGTTTTCTGGGGAATCGGAGTTCCGGCAAGCAGGGGTACGCGTTGGCTCGCGTCGCAGCCCAGCGCGGTGCCCACGTGACCTTGATCGCCGGGTACACCAGCGACCTCGAGGCACCCGCGGCGGTCGATGTGGTCCACGTGAAGACCGCGTCCGATATGCAGGACGCGGTGCGCTCGTATGCGACCGACGTCGACGCAGTGGTGATGGCGGCTGCGGTCGCCGACTTCAGACCCGAGTCCATCGCGAGCAGCAAGATCAAGAAGGGCTCGAACGAACCGTCGTCGATCCCTCTGGTCCGCAACGACGACATCCTCGCCGGTCTCGTGTCGGCTCGGCACAGCGGAGACGTCCGATCGTCGACGGTGATCGTCGGATTCGCCGCCGAGACGGGCGACGCCGACGGTGACGTGCTCACCTACGCGCGAGCCAAGCTCGAACGCAAAGGCTGCGATCTGCTCGTCGTCAATGCGGTGGGTGACGGCAAGGCCTTCGAGGTCGACCACAACGACGGCTGGTTGTTGGGGTCCGACGGCTCCGAGGCCGCGCTGGGGGAGGGCTCGAAAGCTCTGCTCGCCAGCAGGGTGTTGGATTCGGTCGCCCAGATGCTTCGCTCCCGCGATACGCGGCCCACTTCGGACACCCGCTGATGTCGAGGGTGCACGATCGATGTCGTAGCAGCTAGCGTTCTGGGTACCAGGGCGACAGCGCCGTAAAGGTTTGCGTGGCTCCCACAGGGGCGATAACACCGAGGGAACATCAATTTTCGTGGAGTGCTCGGCCGGCATCAGCCGTCGGGTCGGGCAAGAACATGCGTCGAGAGGAAGTCCGTGAGCAAGTCCGGTAGTCGGCTTTTCACCAGCGAGTCCGTTACAGAAGGTCATCCAGACAAGATCTGTGACGCCATCAGCGATTCCATCCTCGACGCTCTTCTCACCGAGGATCCGCGAGCCCGAGTGGCGGTGGAGACGCTCGTCACCACGGGCCAGGTCCACGTCGCAGGTGAGGTGAACACCACCGCCTACGCCGACATCCCGAAGATCGTGCGCGAGAAGGTGCTCGAGATCGGATACGACTCGTCCGCCAAGGGATTCGACGGAAACTCCTGTGGTGTGAACGTCGCCATCGGCGCGCAGTCACCCGAGATCGCGCAGGGCGTCGACCATTCGCACGAGGCCCGCGTCGAAGGATTGTCCGACGACGAGATCGACCGTCAGGGTGCCGGCGACCAAGGATTGATGTTCGGCTACGCCAACACCGATACGCCCGAGCTCATGCCACTGCCGATTGCGTTGGCACACAGGCTTTCTCGGAGACTGACCGAGGTTCGCAAGAGCGGTGTGCTGCCGTATCTGCGTCCGGACGGCAAGACTCAGGTCACCATCGAGTACGACGGGGACGACGCCGTTCGTCTCGATACCGTCGTGATCTCGACGCAGCATGCAGCAGACATCGACCTCGACAACCTGCTCACTCCCGACATCCGCGAGAAGGTCCTGGGCTCGGTACTCGCAGAGCTGGACGTACCGACTCTCGACACCTCGAACGTCCGGTTGCTGGTCAATCCCACCGGAAAGTTCGTGCTGGGTGGTCCGATGGGAGACGCCGGTCTGACCGGCCGAAAGATCATCGTCGACACGTACGGCGGCATGGCTCGGCACGGCGGCGGAGCATTCTCGGGCAAGGACCCGTCGAAGGTCGACCGCAGCGCCGCATACGCAATGAGGTGGGTCGCCAAGAATGCGGTCGCAGCCGGTCTGGCCGACCGCATCGAGGTGCAGGTGGCCTATGCGATCGGCAAGGCAGCACCGGTCGGTCTGTTCGTCGAGACGTTCGGCACCGAGAAGACCGATCCCGCGCGTATTCAGGCGGCGATCAGCGAGGTCTTCGACCTCCGTCCCGGTGCCATCATCCGCGACCTCGACCTGCTGCGCCCGATCTACGCGCAGACGGCCGCGTACGGTCACTTCGGACGTACCGACATCGATCTTCCGTGGGAATCCACCGATCGCGCCGACAAGCTCCGGGATGCGGCAGGCCTGTAGGTCCCTCCACTCCGGCAGCGATGCTGCCGCACGTACCCTGTTCGCACCGGCTCGGTGCTCCCACGACGAGTGTGGGGTGACGATCGAGAAGGAGGTGCGGTGGCTGGTGTGACGCCGGTAGCGGCAACCGATCTGCCGATCGCGCGCATTCTTCCGATGCTTCCGCTGCCGCACCTCGACCGCGAGTTCGATTACCTCGTTCCCGAGGACGTCAGCGACGATGCCCAGCCCGGTGTGCGGGTACGCGTTCGTTTTGCCGGCCGGCTCGTCGACGGGTTCGTACTCGCCAGGCTGGCCGAGACCGACCATCCCGGTCGTCTCGGCTGGCTGGACCGGGTCGTGTCCGCCGAGCGCGTACTGACTCCCGAGATCGCCGAGTTGGTGTCGGCGGTGGCCGATCGCTACGCAGGAACGCGAGCGGATGTGCTGCGTCTGGCGGTTCCGGCTCGCCACGCACGGGTCGAGGCAGAGCCCCCTCCGGTCGTCGACGAGGCAGCAGAGCCGGTCGTCGATCGCACGGGCTGGGCGGCGTATACCCATGGCTCCAATTTCCTCGATGCCCTTGGCGAGCACCGTGTTCCGCGTGCGGTGTGGCAGGCCCTACCCGGCGAGGTGTGGCCCGCTCGATTGGCCGAATTGGCTGCCGTCACCGTGGGGAGCGGACGGTCCGCAGTGGTCGTGGTGCCCGACCAACGGGATCTCGATCGCCTGGAGGGTGCATGCGCCGCGGCAGTCGGGGCCGACCGTGTGGTGGCGCTGTCGGCCGGTTTGGGACCGGCCAAGCGGTACCGGCAGTGGTTGCGCTGTCTGAGGTCGGGCCCCGTTGTCGTGGTAGGGACACGCAGTGCGGTGTTCGCGCCCGTGTCGAACCTCGGCCTGATCGCGATCTGGGACGACGGCGACGACAGTTTCGCCGAACCACGCTCACCGTATCCGCATGCACGTGAGGTGGCGTTGCTCCGCGCGCACGTGTCGGGAGCCGCGGTCGTCGTCGGCGGACATTCCCGGACGGCCGAGGCCGAGGCTCTCGTCGATTCCGGCTGGGCCCACGACCTGGTCGCCCCACGTGAGCTGGTGCGTGAACGGCAACCTCACGTGGTCGCGCTGGCCGACTCGGACCACGCGCTCGCTCGGGATCCGGCAGCCCGGGTCGCGCGGCTACCGGCGATCGCTTTCGAGGCCGCACGTGCGGCGCTGAAAGCGGATACCCCTGTGCTGGTTCAGGTTCCACGCGCCGGTTATGTTCCGTCGCTGGCGTGTGCGAAGTGCCGCCATCCGGCTCGGTGTCGACGCTGCAACGGTCCGCTCGCCCTGCCCTCGGCTCCGGGCAGCGACGGCGCGGGCAGCCCGACGTGTTCCTGGTGCGGAATCGCCGATGCCGCACACCGCTGCACGGTCTGCGGGTCGCGCAACCTGCGCGCCGTGGTGATCGGAGCGGGACGCACGGCCGAGGAGCTCGGCCGCGCCTTCCCTGGCGTGCCGATACACAACTCCGGTGGGGCCACCGTCCTCGATACCGTGCGCCCCGGTGGTTCGCTCGTGGTGTCGACCGTCGGTGCCGAGCCGACCGTGGACGGCGGATACGGCGCCGCGCTGCTGCTCGACGGTTGGGCGCTGCTGGGCCGGGCGGATCTGCGTGCGGCAGAAGAGACACTGCGCCGCTGGATGACGGCTGCGTCGATGGTTCGGCCCGGGGCGGCTGGGGGACGTGTGGTCGTGGTGGCCGAGTCCGAGATCCCCACCGTCCAGGCCCTGGTGCGCTGGGATCCGCTGTGGCACGCGCGCAGTCAGCTGGACGAACGAGTCGAGGTTCGGTTTCCACCGGCCGTTCACGTGGCGGCGATCGACGGGACCACTGACGCGATAACAGCGTTGGTCGACAGTGCAGATCTACCCGAGACGGTCGAGGTACTGGGTCCCGTCGATCTCCCGGACGGTCAACGCGCACCTGCGGGTAGCGGCGAGGACGGGTTGTCCGGAGACGTGCAGCGGCTCCTGATCCGGGTTCCGCGAAGCACCGGAGCAGCGCTGGCGCGAGCGCTGTCGACTGCGCAGGCGTCCCGAAGCGCCAAAAAGCTCGGCGCGGGCGTACGGATTCAGATCGATCCCATTCGGATCGGGTGATGGGCTTTCTCTGTCCTGTTGCGTTCCCGTCGTCCAGATAGAGAGGCAACCTCAGGGTCTTGTCGAAGTTGTATTGCCGATATATCGTCGACTCGTTCAATCGATACGAAGGAGAACGAGATGAACTACGCATTCGAAGACTTTGCACACGAATTCGGACGCCGCGGAGGTCCCCGGATGGGACTCGCAGGCAATCGGCACGGAGACCCGCGCCGACGCGGCGCGCCGTTCCAGATGTGGGTTGCGCAGGACGATGAGCACGGCCCGGCAGAAGACGGAGAACCAGACGGCGGAGAACGACACGAGAGAGGTCGGGGAAGGAGAGGTCACGGAGAACACGGCAGACGTCGGGGAGGTCCTGTCGGGCGGGGGCGTGACGGTATGTGGCCCGGTGGTGTCGGGGCCGGCGGTTTCGGGCCGAATGCCGACTTCGGTCGTGGTCGGGGCCGAGGCGGTCGGGGCCGACGTGGCGATGTCCGCGCTGCGATCCTCCTGCTGCTCGAGGACCGGCCGATGCACGGTTACGAACTCATCCAGCAGATCGCCGAGAAGAGCAACGGAACCTGGAAGCCGAGTCCGGGATCGATATACCCGGCTCTGTCGCAGCTCGAAGACGAGGGCTTGGTGCTGATCGACAAGGTGGCCGGCCGCAAGACGGCAGCACTGACGGCCGAGGGCAGGCGTCATGTCGACGACCATCGAGCAGATCTCGGCAGTCCTTGGGACGACGTAGCCGATTCCGTCGGCATCGATGCACGTGATCTTCGGGCACTGATCGGACAATTGATGGGAGCGGCCGGTCAGGTGGCCGGAGTCGGAACCGTGCGTCAGGTCGACCAGGCAGCCGAGGTGCTCATCGAGGCACGCCGATCGCTGTATCGCATCCTCGCGGAGGACGCTTCCGACAGTTCCGACAGCACCGACGCGACGTGATCGTCGGTGCGGAATCGTCGCACGCTGTCGTGACTCCCTAGGATGGACAACCGACATCGTTTCGTCCATCCCAGGGAGTTGCCTTCAGTGCGCGTCGTCTTCGCCGGAACACCGGAACCCGCGGTCCCGTCACTCGCGCGACTGTTGGAGTCCGAACGGCACGAGGTGATCGCCGTGGTCACCCGGCCCGACGCCGCAGCCGGCCGTGGACGCAAGACCGTGCGCTCGCCCGTAGGAGTGTTGGCGGACGAGCACGGCATCCCGGTACTCACTCCCGCGAGGCCGTCGGACCCGGAGTTCGTGGCGGCGCTGACCGACCTCGCCCCCGACGTGTGCCCGGTCGTTGCGTACGGCGCGTTGTTGCCGCAACAGGTACTCGACATACCTCGGTACGGCTGGATCAATCTGCACTTCTCACTGTTGCCCGCGTGGCGTGGCGCGGCACCGGTACAGGCCGCGATCGCCGCGGGCGACGACGTCACAGGCGCATCGACGTTCCTTCTCGACGTCGGGATGGACACCGGTCCGGTACTCGGTGTCACCACCGAACGGATTCGGGATTCCGACACCACGGGTGATCTGCTCGGGCGTCTGGCGTCGAGCGGAGCCCATTTGCTCGCCGCGACGTTGGACGCGATCGAGGACGGAACGGCGGCAGCGCTACCGCAATCCGAGGACGGTGTGTCCTACGCGAGCAAAGTGACAGTCGATGCCGCGCGCATCGACTGGACGCGATCCGCGGCATTCGTCGACCGACACATCAGATCCGTCACACCGGCCCCGGGAGCGTGGACGACCATCGGGGATCTCCGCGTCAAGATCGCTCCTGTTCAGCTGTCGCCGGACGCGTTGGAGCCGGGAACGATCGACGTACGCAAGACCGGTGTACACATCGGAACCGGAACCGGCGCAGTCGTTCTCGGTGATATTCAACCTCAGGGCAAGAAGGTCATGAGGGCACTCGACTGGGCGCGCGGCGCTCGGCTGGACGATACGGCGGTGGCACGATGACAGAGCCCGACAGGCCTCGTAAGCGCGAGTCGAGCCAGCCCCGCAAGTACGTCAAGAAGTCACCGGGGGCACGTGGGCCCAAAGGGAACCGGCCGCCGCAGGGCACCGGACCCCGTGCGGTCGACGCGATCGATCCGGCACGGCGTGCGGCGAGAGACGTGCTCAAAGCGGTGCGGGAGCGCGATGCATACGCGAACCTGGTGCTGCCCGGGTTGCTCCGCGAGCGCAAGTTGGATTCTCGCGATGCCGCGCTGGCCACCGAACTCGCCTACGGCGCATCACGCGCTCGGGGTGTGCTCGACGCCGTGATCGCACACGCGGCCGGGCGGCCTGCCGCAGAGATCGACGGACCACTGCTCGACATCCTTCGGCTCGGGGCCTATCAGCTGCTGCGCACCCGGGTTGCCCCGCACGCAGCCGTCGCCACGTCGGTAGATCTCGCCCGCTCCGAATTCGGTTCCGGCAAGGCAGGTTTCGTCAACGCCGTGCTGCGACGAGTGTCCGAGCGAACCGCAGCGCAGTGGGTCGACGAGCTGGCACCGGCGACGACGGCGGATCCGGTCGGTCACCTGGCATTCGAATACGCCCATCCCAAGTGGATTGCGCAGGCCTTCGCCGATGCGCTCGGAGCCGATGCCGGGGAACTCGCCGCGGTGCTCGAGGCGGACGACGCGCGTCCCTCGGTCCACCTCGTCGCGCGACCGGGAGAGATTTCCGCCGAAGAACTGGCGCTGATCACCGGGGGAGAGGAAGGTCCCTATTCGCCGTACGCGGTGCACCTCGACGGCGGCGACCCCGGCAAGCTCGATGCCGTCCGGGACGGACTGGCCGGAGTCCAGGACGAGGGCAGTCAGCTCGTCGGCCGCGCGCTGACGTTGGCACCGTTGCTCGGCGACGACGGTGGCAGATGGTTGGACCTGTGCGCCGGTCCGGGCGGCAAGGCCGCCCTGCTCGGTGCCCTGGCGGAGATCGACGGCGCACGGGTCGACGCCGTCGAACCGACCCCGCACCGCGCCGACCTCGTGTCCAAGACCACCAAGGACCTACCGGTGACGGTGCACACCGTCGATGGCCGCGAGTCCGGACTCGACGCGGGTTACGACCGCGTGCTCGTCGACGCGCCGTGCACCGGTCTCGGAGCGCTGCGTCGTCGCCCCGAAGCGCGGTGGCGTCGCCAACCGTCCGACGTGGCGGCATTGGTCACCCTGCAGAAGGAATTGCTGGCGGCAGCGATCGATCTGGTCCGGCCCGGCGGGGTGGTGCTGTACTCGACGTGCTCGCCGCATCTGTCCGAAACAGCGGCCGTCGTTGCAGACGCCGTACGCCGGTACGGCGTCGAACAGCTCGACACCCGCGTGCTCGTGCCGGGAGTACCGCAACTGGGTGACGGCCCGTCGGTGCAACTGTGGCCGCATCGGCACGGTACCGACGCGATGTTCATGGCGGCGCTGCGCAAGCCGGTCTGATCACCCTCCGGCCAGGAACGCCTCGGCCACGTCTGCGGGTGCGTACACCAGCCACCCGTCGACGAGGAGTTCGCGCAGTTCGTCGTCCTCGGCGTTGTCGACGTCGATCAGAACGGCAGAGAACCCGTCGAAGTGCGGGATCGTGAAGCACGAGCGCGGATGTGCGGCGAGGATGGCTTCCTTCTCGTGCAGGTCGGCAGTCCTGACGGCCAGGATCGGTCCGGCGGGCGGGGTCTCGTCGCCGAATCGTTTCAGGTCGGCCTTGCTGAACGGTCGTACCCACGCGAACACGTGCTTGCCGATGCCCCAGGCGGGATTCCCGTACCGAACGCTTTCGGTGACTTCGGGCAATTCGGCAAGGACGGCGCTCGCGGAGTCCATGGTGGCCATGTCGGCACGATACCGGCTCGACTAGGCTCACCAGTCGTGGTTTCCCCGATGATCGCTCCCTCGATTCTGTCCGCCGATTTCGCGCGCCTCGCCGCCGAAGCCGATGCCGTCGCGGGGGCCGATTGGCTCCACGTCGACGTCATGGACGCACACTTCGTCCCCAACCTCACCCTCGGGCTACCGGTGGTCGAGAGTCTGCTCAAAGCAACGAGCATTCCCCTCGATTGCCACTTGATGATCGAGGATCCGGCGCGCTGGGCCCCGCCGTATGCCGAGGCCGGGGCATACAACGTCACGTTCCACGCCGAAGCAACGGATGACCCCAGCGCCGTGGCGCGCGACATCAGGGCCGCCGGTGCGAAAGCCGGCCTGTCGGTGAAGCCGGGTACCCCGATCGAGCCCTACCTCGAGATTCTGCGCGACTTCGACACTCTGCTGGTGATGAGTGTGGAGCCCGGTTTCGGAGGGCAGTCGTTCATGCCCGAAGTACTGTCCAAAGCCAAAGCTGTTCGGGCACTTGTCGATTCCGGAGATCTACGCTTGGTGGTCGAGATCGACGGCGGCATAAACTCCGACACCATCGAGCAGGCCGCCGAGGCCGGCATCGATTGCTTCGTGGCCGGTTCGGCCGTGTACAACACCGCCGATCCCGCCGCCGCAGTGCGTGATCTCCGCGGCCGGGCCGCCCGCGCATCGCACCACCTGTCGTGACCGATGCCCCGGGCTCGGCCGTGTCGGTCGTCGAGGCGATGGCTCTGGCCGTCGACGCGTCCGAGGCCGCTCGGGGCATCAGCAGCCCCAACCCCGCGGTCGGTGCCGTGATCCTCGACGCCCGCGGCATCGTGGTGGGCTCCGGCTCCACCCGTCCACCCGGCGGCCCCCACGCCGAGATCGTCGCACTCACCGAGGCCGGCGACCGTGCGCGCGGCGGCACCGCGGTGGTGACACTCGAGCCGTGCAACCACACGGGCCGCACCGGACCGTGCTCGCAGGCTCTCGTCGCAGCCGGGGTCGCGTCGGTCGTGTTCGCGATAGCGGATCCGAACCCGCTCGCGTCCGGCGGGGCAGACACACTGCGGAACGCCGGGATTCGCGTCGAACAGGGCGTGGGGACGCGCGAGGTACAGCAGGGGCCACTGCGGGCCTGGCTGCACAAACAACGCACCGGACGGCCGCACGTCACTTGGAAATACGCCGCGACGCTCGACGGACGCAGCGCCGCCGCCGACGGAACGAGCCAGTGGATCACCGGACCCGAGGCGCGGGCGCACGTGCACGCCGAACGGGCCAAGCTCGACGCCATCGTCGTCGGAACCGGAACCGTACTGGCCGACGATCCACGGCTGACTGCTCGTCGCCCCGACGGCACCCTGGCATCGCATCAGCCGGTTCGAGTCGTCGTCGGATCGAGGCCCGCACCGGCGACCGCCGCGATCCGCGGTCCGGAGGCACCGACGGTGTTTCTGGACACACACGACCCGGCTGCGGTGATCGACGCGCTGAGCGAGTACACCGACATTCAGATAGAAGGTGGTCCGACTCTGGCAGGCGCGTTCCTCGCCGCCGGTCTCGTGGACCGCGTTGTCGCCTACATCGCACCTGCGGTGTTGGGGACCGGCCCGGCTGCGGTGGAGAATGCGGGGATCGGAACAATTGCCGACGCAATTCGGTTCCGCACGGAGACAGTCACCATGATCGGCAACGACGTTCTTCTGAGTGTCGTGCCCGAAGGAGCGAAGTAGATGTTCACCGGAATCGTCGAAGAGCTGGGCGAGATCGTGGCCAAGGACGAACTGCCCGACGCCGCTCGCTTCACCGTCCGGGGCCCGGTGGTGACCTCCGATGCCGGCCACGGGGATTCCATCGCGGTGAACGGAGTGTGTCTGACCGTCGTCGAAGTACTTCCCGACGGCGGATTCACCGCCGACGTCATGCAGGAGACGTTGAACCGATCGAGCCTCGGCGCTCTGGATGTCGGCAGTCGCGTCAACCTCGAACGCGCAGCGGCACTCGGTAGCAGGCTCGGCGGGCACCTCGTCCAAGGACACGTCGACGGAACCGGCACGGTAGCCGGACGCAGCCCGTCCGAGAACTGGACCGTCGTGCGCATCACCATGCCCACGTCGGTAGCGCGCTACGTCGTCGAGAAAGGATCCATCACGGTCGACGGTGTCTCGCTCACCGTGTCCGGGCTCGGAGTCGACGACGGCGGGCACTGGTTCGAGATCTCGCTGATCCCCACCACCCTCGACCTGACCACACTCGGCACGGCCGAGGTGGGTTCACCGGTCAACCTCGAAGTCGACGTCATCGCCAAGTACGTGGAGCGGCTGCAGGCGATCGACGCACAGTAAGTACTGTTGAAGTGCACGCAGGTAACGGTGCATCGGAGACATTTCCAGGGCGCTGAGCCAGGCCCGAGACCTATGGAGCGCACTTTCGTGACCAGGTTCGACAGTATCGAGCGCGCAGTTGCGGACATCGCTGCGGGCAAAGCAGTGGTGGTCGTCGACGACGAGGACCGCGAGAACGAAGGCGACCTCATCTTCGCCGCCGAGAAGGCCACCCCGGAACTGGTTGCCTTCATGGTCCGCTATACCTCGGGCTACCTCTGTGTCCCGTTGTCCGGTGAGGATTGCGACCGACTCGGCCTGCCGCCGATGTTCGCCACCAACCAGGACAAACACGGAACGGCGTACACCGTCACCGTCGACGCGCGAGAAGGTATCGGAACCGGTATCTCCGCCTCCGACCGAGCAGCCACGATGCGCCTGCTCGCGGACCCCGACACCGGAGCGAACGACTTCACCCGCCCCGGCCATGTCGTCCCGTTGCGCGCCAAGGAAGGCGGCGTACTGCGCCGCCCCGGCCACACCGAGGCGGCCGTGGACCTCGCCCGCATGGCCGACCTCCGCCCCGCCGGAGTCATCTGCGAGATCGTCAGCCAGAAGGACGAGGGAGCGATGGCGCAGACCGACGAGCTGCGGGTGTTCGCCGACGAACACGACCTCGCACTGATCTCGATCGCCGACCTGATCGCGTGGCGTCGTAAGCACGAGAAGCACGTCGTCCGCGTCGCCGACGCGCGAATCCCCACCAGCCACGGCACCTTCCGGGCCGTCGGTTACCAGAGCATCTACGACGAGGTCGAGCACGTCGCGCTGGTGCGCGGCGACATCTCCGGCCCCGACGCCGACGGCAGCGACGTGCTGGTCCGGGTGCACTCCGAATGCCTCACCGGCGACGTCTTCGGATCGTTGCGCTGCGACTGCGGCCCTCAGCTCGACGCCGCCCTCGAAATGGTGGCGGCCGAGGATCGCGGAATCGTGCTGTACATGCGAGGACACGAAGGACGCGGAATCGGCCTGCTGCACAAACTCCAGGCCTACCAACTCCAGGACGCAGGCTCGGACACCGTCGACGCCAATCTGCAGCTCGGTCTGCCCGCAGACTCCCGCGACTACGGAATCGGCGCCCAGATCCTCGTCGACCTCGGGGTCTCGTCCATGCGCCTGCTCACCAACAATCCGGCCAAACGAGTCGGGCTCGACGGCTACGGCCTGCACGTCACCGAGCGGGTGCCGATGCCGTTGCGCGCCAACGCCGAGAACCTGACCTACCTGCGCACCAAACGCGACCGCATGGGCCACGACCTGGTCGGCCTGGACGACTTCGAGCAAAATGACCCCACTGGCGAAAACGGTCATTCCGCAGGCTCCACTCCTGCCCGCGAGAACGGGGTCAACCCATGAGCGGCGACGGCGAACCCACCCTTCAGCTGGCAGGCGCGAGTGATCTGAAGTTGGCTGTCGTGGCCGGTCAGTGGCATCGGACGGTCTCCGAGGCGCTGCTCGCCGGTGCGCTCCGCAAAGCCGAGTCCGCCGGGGTACGCGACGTCACGGTCATACGCGTCGCCGGAGCCATCGAACTACCCGTAGTCGCCCAGGCCCTGGCTCGCACCCACGATGCCGTCGTCGCTCTCGGCGTGGTCATCCGCGGCGGCACACCGCACTTCGAGTACGTCTGCGATGCCGTCACAGCCGGCCTGACACGGGTATCGCTCGACGAGGGCACTCCGGTCACCAACGGGGTGCTCACCACCAACGACGAGCAGCAGGCGCTCGATCGCGCCGGTCTGCCCGACTCGTTCGAGGACAAGGGTGGGCAGGCCACCGCGGCCGCCATCGACACGGCCCTGACCCTCAAGCACCTCCGGCAGCCGTGGACGAATCAGGACTTCCAATGACGCGCGACGAATCCCCGTCCGAATGGGACATGGAAGTGAAGTCCCGTAAGTCGGCCCGGTACGCGATCGCTGCCGCGGTGTTGCTCGTCGTCGCTCACTCGACTGTCGCGGTGCTGCTTCGGGTGTCGCCGACCGGGGTCTACTTCAGGACCGCCGATCAGCTGGCGATGGCGGGAATAGGCGTGTTGCTGGCTGGCCTGGCTCTGCTGCTCACCCGCCCGCGCATTCGCGTCGGTCCGGCAGGTGTGGCGGTCCGAAACGTGTTCTCGGAGCGGATGATCGAGTGGGACCTCGTGCGCGGCCTGTCATTTCCCGACGGGGCGATGTGGGCCAGGGTCGACATCCCCGACGACGAGTTCATCAATGTGATGGCCATCCAGTCCAACGATCGTGAGCACGCCGTCGCGGCCGTCCGAAAGTTCCGTGCGCTCGAGCGCGAGTACGCGCCCGCTCGCGTCGATCAGGACTGACTCTCTGCCGCACGCTCTCGGGCACCGCTGCTGAGCTGGAGATGCGGAGAACGTCGGACCCGACCGCTAACGTGGAAGGCGTGTCCGACCCCGCTACCTATCGTCCGGCCACCGGAACCATCCCGGTGGAACCGGGCGTGTACAAATTCCGCGATCCGCACGGTCGCGTCGTCTACGTAGGCAAGGCCAAGAGCCTGCGCAGTCGCCTCAATTCCTACTTCGCCGACGTGGCCTCGCTGCATCCGAGGACCCGGCAGATGGTCACCACCGCGGCGTCCGTGGAGTGGACGGTGGTCACCACCGAAGTCGAGGCACTGCAGCTCGAGTACAACTGGATCAAGGAATTCGATCCACGGTTCAATGTCCGCTACCGCGACGACAAGAGCTACCCGATGCTCGCGGTGACGATGAACGAGGAATTCCCACGCCTGTTCGTGTACCGCGGACCCCGCCGTAAGGGCGTGCGCTACTTCGGTCCCTACGCTCATGCGTGGGCCATTCGCGAGACGCTCGACCTGCTGCTGCGCGTGTTCCCGGCACGAACGTGCTCGACCGGAGTCTTCAAGCGGCACAACCAGATCGGTCGCCCCTGCCTGCTCGGGTACATCGACAAGTGCTCGGCACCGTGCGTGGGACGCGTCAGCGCCGAGGAACACCGCAGTACCGTCGAGGACTTCTGCGACTTCCTGGCCGGCAAGACCGACAAACTCGTGCGGCAGCTCGAGAAGAAGATGCAGGCGGCCTCGGAGGATCTCGACTTCGAGACCGCAGCACGGTTACGTGACGACGTGGGCGCGCTGCGTCGGGCGTTGGAGAAGCAGGCCGTGGTGCTCGGTGACGGTACCGACGCAGATCTGGTCGCGTTCGCCACCGACGCCCTCGAAGCCGCCGTTCAGGTCTTCCACGTCCGCGGTGGCCGTGTACGGGGACAGCGCGGGTGGGTGGTCGAGAAGGCGGGTGAGGTGATCGAGCGGCAGGACGAGGCCGACCTCCCCGCCCTCGTCGAACAGTTTCTCACCCAGTTCTACGGCGAACAGGCGGCGTTGTCCGCGCAGACCCCGGGCACCGACGACGGCGGGTCCAACGCCGTTCCTCGCGAGGTTCTGGTGCCGGTGCTACCGGACAACGCCGACGAAGTGCAGGTGTGGCTCAGCGAGTTGCGTGGATCCAACGTCACGTTGCGGGTTCCGCAGCGCGGCGACAAGAAGGCACTGGCCGAGACCGTCGAACGCAACGCCAAAGAGGCTCTGCAGCAGCACAAGCTGAAGCGTGCGGGTGATTTCACATCGAGATCTGCTGCGCTGCAAGGTATTCAGGAGGCGCTCGACCTCGATTCGGCGCCGCTGAGAATCGAATGCATCGATATCTCGCACGTACAGGGCACCGATGTGGTCGCGTCACTGGTCGTGTTCGAGGACGGATTGCCTCGCAAGAGCGACTACCGCCACTACGCGATCAAGGAAGCGGCGGGCGACGGGCACTCCGACGACGTCGCCAGCATCGCCGAAGTGACCCGCCGTCGTTTCCTCCGTCATTCCGCAGACGGAGCCAATGCTGTCGGGAGCGGTGGCGATCTTGCTCCCGAAGCCGCGCTCGATCCCCAAACCGGGAGGCCACGCAGGTTCGCTTATCCGCCCAACCTGTTCGTCGTCGACGGCGGTGCACCGCAGGTCGCAGCTGCCGCAGCAGTGCTGGACGAACTCGGTGTCACCGACGTCGCCGTCGTCGGGCTCGCCAAACGACTGGAAGAAGTGTGGGTACCGGGGGAGGAGGATCCGGTGATCCTGCCGCGTACGAGCGAATCTCTGTACCTCCTGCAGCGAGTGCGCGACGAGGCGCACCGATTTGCCATCACCTTCCATCGGAGCAAGCGATCGCGCCGTATGACTGCGTCGGCCCTCGACTCGGTGCGCGGGCTCGGCGAGTCGAGGAGAACCGCGCTGGTGGCGCACTTCGGATCGGTGGCCAATCTCAAGAAGGCAACGGTCGAAGAAATCGTCGAGGTCCCCGGAATCGGCACCACTACCGCCAAGTCGGTGCTGGCCGCATTGGGTTCCGACCCGAGCGGGGCCGATGTAGGCGATGATGGCAGCGCAACGGCAACGACACCGGGCGAGAACACGGCCGACCATGCGATCGAACCGCGTGTGGAATCGGCGGGACAGGCTTCGTAGTGAGCGAACAACAGACACAGGCACACCCTCCGTCCGAGCCGCACCCCGGAAACCCCGACGAGCGGGCAGATTCGCCGCACGACGGCATCGAAGTGGCGTTGGTCACGGGCGTGTCCGGCGCCGGGTTGCGCACGGCCGCCAAGATTCTCGAAGATCTGGGTTGGTACGTGGCCGACAACCTGCCGCCCGAGCTCATTTCCAAGATGGTCGATCTCGGGCTGGAGTCGCAGCCCCGTATCGAGCGTCTCGCCTTGGTGATGGACGTGCGCAGCCGCCTGTTCACCGGCGATCTGGGCTGGGTGGTCAAGGAACTCGACTCCAAGGGTGTGCGCAATCGCGTGCTGTTCCTGGATGCGTCCGATGCCGTGCTGGTCCAGCGGTTCGAATCGAATCGGCGCAGTCACCCGTTGCAGAACGACGGCCAGGACGGAACTCTGACCGAGGGGATCACGGCCGAGCGACTACGGCTCGCGCAGGTCAAGGCGGCCGCCGACCTGACCGTCGACACGACCTCGTTGTCGGTGCACCAGCTTCGGCGCAAGATCGAAACGGTCTTCGGGGCCTCCGACACTGTCGGCGTCGGCGTGACGGTCCAATCCTTCGGCTTCAAGTACGGCTTACCGATGGATGCCGACCTGGTCTGCGACGTGCGTTTTCTGCCCAATCCGCACTGGGTGCCCGAACTGCGCGAACACACCGGTCAGGACGCGGATGTGCGCGACTACGTCCTCGGACAGAACGGGGCGCACGACTACCTGCAGACGTACACGCACCTGTTGAATCTGACCATCGAGGGATACGTGCGGGAAGGCAAGCGATACATGACGGTGGCCGTGGGCTGCACCGGAGGAAAACACCGAAGCGTCGCGATGACGGAGGCCCTGGCCGGTATTCTCGCCGAACAGGGGGACGTATCGGTCCGCGTCCTGCACCGTGATCTGGGCCGCGAATGAGCGATACTCCGCACCGTCCGGTATCGGGATCGGGTCCCAAGATCGTCGCTCTGGGCGGCGGCCATGGTTTGTACGCGACGCTGTCGGCAGCTCGGCTGCTCAGCAGCGATGTCACTGCAGTCGTGACGGTCGCCGACGACGGCGGGTCCTCGGGTCGTCTGCGGGCAGAACTCGGCGTCATCCCGCCCGGCGATCTCCGGATGGCGCTGGCTGCCCTGGCGCGCTCGGACGCCAGGACCCAGCTGTGGACCGACGTCATTCAGCACCGATTCGGGGGCACCGGTGCCTTGGCCGGCCACTCGGTGGGCAATCTGGTGCTCGCCGGGCTCACCGAAGTACTCGGCGACCCGATAGCTGCCCTCGACGAGATGGTGCACATGCTCGGTATCGACGGACGAGTGCTGCCGATGTCACCGATTGCGCTCGACATCGAAGCCGATGTGTCCGGCCTCGAGGACGACCCACGCGTGAGTCGCGTCATTCGCGGTCAGGTCGCCGTCGCCACGACGCCCGGCAAGGTTCGACGCGTGCGTCTGTTGCCAACGGATCCGCCTGCGACGCCGGCGGCGCTGGCCGCCATCGCCGCGGCGGACCTGGTCGTGCTCGGTCCCGGATCGTGGTTCTCGAGTGTCATTCCCCATGTTCTGGTGCCGGATCAGCTCGCTTCACTGGCGCGCACGAGCGCGCCCAAGGTACTGGTCCTCAACCTGGCACCGGAGCTGGGGGAGACCACCGGATTCTCCGCCGAGCGACATGTCCACGTACTCTCCCAACACGCACCTGATTTGGGAATCGACCACGTGTTGGTCGATTCTGCCTCGGTCCCGGAGGGCAGCAACCGCGAGCACGTGGCGCGCGCCGCGGCCCGGCTCGGCGCTGGGGTCGTCTACGTCGACGTTGCCGAAACCGGCACTCACGCACATCATTACGGAAAGCTGGCTGCTGCTCTCGGAGCCATCGTGTCGTCCACCGACGGCTCGGTACCGACAGCGGCGCGCAGAGAGGGGATCACTTCGTGGCCATGACAGCGGAGGTCAAGGACGAGCTGAGCAGGCTCACCGTCAGTCAGGTCAGCTGCCGCAAGGCCGAGGTGTCCGCCCTGCTGCGTTTCGCCGGCGGGTTGCACATCGTCGCGGGTCGAGTGGTGGTGGAGGCCGAGGTGGATCTCGGCTCCATCGCACGGCGGCTGCGACGCGAGATCTTCGAGCTGTACGGCTACTCCTCGGATGTCCACATGCTCAGTGCCGGAGGCCTGCGCAAGACGTCTCGGTACGTGGTGCGCGTGGCCAAGGACGGTGAGGCTCTGGCCCGCCAGACCGGGCTGCTCGACCTCCGTGGACGTCCCGTGCGTGGCCTGCCCGCTCAGGTCGTGGGCGGCACGGTCGGCGACTCCGAGGCCGCGTGGCGCGGCGCGTTTCTCGCCCACGGCTCGCTCACCGAGCCGGGCCGGTCGTCCGCGCTCGAGATCAGCTGCCCCGGGCCCGAAGCAGCGCTCGCCCTCGTCGGTGCCGCTCGGCGCCTCGGAGTGGCAGCCAAGGCACGTGAGGTGCGCGGCACCGATCGAGTCGTCGTACGAGACGGCGAAGCAATCGGAGCGTTGCTCACGCGCATGGGCGCTCAGGACACCCGGTTGGTGTGGGAGGAGCGCCGGATGCGCCGCGAGGTGCGGGCCACCGCCAACCGTCTGGCCAACTTCGACGACGCCAACCTGCGCCGGTCCGCTCGGGCCGCGGTTGCGGCCGCCGCTCGCGTCGAGCGGGCTCTGCACATTCTCGGCGACGACGTACCCGATCATCTCGCTGCGGCAGGTTCGCTTCGGGTTCAGCACCGCCAGGCCTCACTGGAGGAACTCGGTCAGTTGGCCGACCCGCCGATGACCAAGGATGCGGTGGCCGGTCGGATCCGGCGTCTGCTGTCCATGGCCGATCGGAAAGCGAAGGAGACCGGGATACCCGACACCGAGTCGGCGGTCACCGCAGAGCTGCTCGACGAGGCGTAGAGCGCCTCGATCGAGTGATGCGCGCGCTCCGCCGGAGCGCACACTAGGGTAGGAACCGCGTGTGGCACCCCGCATGCAGGCACGACCAGACATCTGTTTTCACAACTTTTAGGAGCGAACAGTGACGATCCGGGTAGGCGTCAACGGCTTCGGCCGCATCGGGCGTAACTTCTTCAGGGCTGTCGACGCGCAGAAGGCGCTCGGTACCACCGACATCGAAATCGTTGCTGTCAACGACCTGACCGACAACGCATCGCTCGCACACCTGCTCAAGTACGACTCGATCCTGGGCCGCTTGCCGCACGACGTCTCGCTCGAAGGCGAAGACACCATCGTCGTCGGCGGCCAGAAGATCAAGGCTCTGTCGCTGCGTGAGGGACCGTCCGCACTTCCGTGGGGTGAACTGGGTGTCGACGTCGTCGTCGAGTCCACCGGCATCTTCACCGACGCTGCGAAGGCTCAGGGTCACATCGACGCCGGTGCCAAGAAGGTCATCATCTCCGCGCCCGCCAAGGGCGAGGACATCACCATCGTCATGGGCGTCAACGACGACAAGTACGACGGCAGCCAGAACATCATCTCCAACGCGTCGTGCACCACCAACTGCCTCGGCCCCATCGCCAAGGTTCTCGACGACGAGTTCGGCATTGTCTCGGGTCTCATGACGACCATTCACGCGTACACGCAGGATCAGAACCTGCAGGACGGCCCGCACAGCGATCTGCGTCGTGCACGTGCCGCAGCTCTGAATGTCGTCCCCACCGGTACCGGTGCAGCCAAGGCCATCGGCCTGGTTCTCCCGCAGCTGCTCGGCAAGCTCGACGGCTACGCACTTCGGGTGCCGATCCCCACCGGCTCTGTCACCGACCTGACCGCTCTGCTGAAGAAGAAGGCCAGCGCCGAGGACATCAACGCCGCGATGAAGGCTGCCGCGGAGGGCCCGCTGAAGGGCATCCTGAAGTACAACACCGATCCCATCGTGTCCTCGGACATCGTCACCGACCCGCACTCGTCGATCTTCGACGCGCCGCTGACCAAGGTCATCGACGACCAGGTGAAGATCGTCTCCTGGTACGACAACGAGTGGGGCTACTCCAACCGCCTCGCCGACCTCATCGGTCTCGTCGGCAAGTCCCTCTGACACCGATGGCTGTCAAGACACTGCAGGATCTGCTCGATGCCGGTGTCGAAGGACGTGGCGTCCTCGTGCGATCGGACTTCAACGTCCCGCTCGAGGACGGCACGATCACCGACCCCGGCCGCATCCAGGCGTCGATTCCGACCCTTCGTGCACTGGTCGAGGCCGGTGCGAAGGTCATCGTCACCGCTCACCTCGGTCGCCCCGACGGCAAGCCCGATGCGAAGTACAGTCTGGCTCCGGTCGCTGCCAAGCTCGGCGAACTGCTCGGCCGGCACGTCCAGCTCGCGGGAGACGTTGTGGGTCAGGACGCCGAGGCACGCGCCGAGGGCCTGACCGACGGCGACGTACTGCTGCTCGAGAACATCCGCTTCGATCCGCGTGAGACCAGCAAGGACGAGTCCGAGCGAGCCGCACTGGCTCGTGAGCTCGTTGCTCTGGCCGGCGACGATGCGGCATTCGTCTCCGACGGATTCGGCGTCGTGCACCGCAAGCAGGCGTCGGTCTACGACGTGGCGCAGCTGCTTCCGCACTACGCGGGCACACTCGTCGCGGCCGAGGTCGAGGTGTTGGCCAAGCTGACCGAGGATGCGGCTCGTCCGTACGCGGTGGTGCTCGGCGGCTCCAAGGTCTCGGACAAGCTCGGCGTGATCGAGGCGTTGGCTCCCAAGGTCGACACCCTCGTCATCGGCGGCGGCATGGCGTTCACTTTTCTTGCCGCCCAGGGTTATTCGGTCGGTAACTCGCTGTTGCAGGAGGATCAGATCGGGGTCTGCAAGGACCTGCTCGAGCGCTTCGGCGACGTGATCCATCTTCCTGTCGACATCGTCGTCGGAGACAAGTTCGCGGCCGACGCCGAGTCCAAGACCGTCAAGGCATCCGAAATTCCGGACGGCTGGATGGGTCTGGACATCGGACCGGACTCGGTCAGTCGTTTCGCCGTCGTGCTGTCCAATGCGAAGACGATCTTCTGGAACGGACCTGCAGGCGTCTTCGAGTTCGACCAGTTCTCGGCCGGTACCAAGGGCATCGCAGAGGCGATCATCGGAGCCACCGAGAAGGGCGCGTTCAGCGTGGTCGGTGGTGGTGATTCCGCGGCTGCGGTACGCACCCTCGGGCTGCCCGACGACGGCTTCTCGCACATCTCCACCGGTGGCGGTGCATCCCTCGAATACCTCGAGGGCAAGCAGCTGCCCGGTCTATCCGTCCTGGAGGCGTAACGCATGGCACGTAAGCCGCTCATCGCGGGCAACTGGAAGATGAACCTCAACCACCTCGAGGCCATCTCGCTGGTGCAGAAGATCGCCTTCTCGCTGCCCGAGAAGTACTTCGACAAGGTGGACGTCACGGTCATTCCGCCGTTCACCGACATCCGCAGCGTCCAGACGCTCATCGAAGGCGACAAGCTCCTGCTCACCTACGGTGCGCAGGACGTCTCCGCCGAGGACAGCGGCGCATTCACGGGCGAGATCAGCGGGTCGATGCTGGCCAAGCTGGGATGCACCTTCGTCGTGGTCGGCCACTCCGAGCGACGCACGTTGCACAGCGAGGACGACGCCGTCGTGCTGGCGAAGACGAAGGCTGCCTTGAAGAACGGGCTCACACCGATCGTGTGCATCGGCGAGGGTCTGAACATTCGTGAGGCCGGTGAGCACGTGGCCTACAACGTGGCTCAGCTCCGCGGTTCGCTCGACGGCCTCTCGGCCGACGACATCGCCAAGGTCGTCATCGCCTACGAGCCGGTATGGGCCATCGGCACGGGACGCGTGGCCTCGGCGTCGGACGCTCAGGAAGTGTGCGGTGCCATTCGGGAGGAATTGAAGGAATTGGCGTCGGCCGAGGTCGCCGCGGGCGTCCGCGTGCTGTACGGCGGTTCGGTCAACGCCAAGAACGTCGGCGAGATCGTCGGTCAGCCCGACGTCGACGGCGCGCTGGTCGGTGGCGCTTCGCTCAAGGCGGACGAGTTCGCCACATTGTCGGCGATTGCCGCAGGCGGACCGTTGCCCTGATCGGCCATCGTCACCGCTGCGCAGAACTGGTTTCGGACACCTCGCTTCGGCGGGGTGTCCGAAGTCGTTCGTGGGGCCAGGTAGGCTGCTGAGGGCATCGAATCGAGTTTGAGGTGGACATGGATCTGTTTCTGGATATTCTGCTGGTCATCACCAGCCTGGCGCTGATCTTGCTGATCCTGCTGCATCGCGGCAAGGGTGGCGGTCTGTCCAGCTTGTTCGGTGGCGGCGTGCAGTCCAGCCTGTCCGGCTCCACGGTCGTCGAGAAGAACCTCGACCGCCTCACTGTCTTCACCGGCCTCATCTGGCTCATCGCGATCCTCGGGATCGGTCTCGAGATCAAGTACACCTGATCCGTCCCGGCTCCGAGTGCGAGTTGACGGCCGAGCGACGATACTGGGGGGATGAGCGAATCCTCTTACGAGTCAGTCGGTTCCCCGGCATTCGTCACACCGACAGCTCGCGGGCGAGAGTTGACCGAGCCACTACGGGAGGACATCCGCTATCTCGGCGGCATCCTCGGTGAGATCATTCGCGAACACGAGGGTGACGAGGTCTTCGAGCTCATCGAGTCCGCGCGAGTGGAATCCTTCGCGGTGCGCCGCTCGGAGATCGAACGCGACGACTCTGTCGGCCGGTATACCGATGTCGAAGTGGCGCAAGCTGTTCCGTTGATCCGCGCGTTCAGCCACTTCTCGTTGCTGGCGAACCTGGCCGAGGATCTCCACCGTGAGCGCCGGAGAGCCATTCATCTGGACAACGGAGACCCGCCGCAGGACAGCAGCCTGGACGCAACGTGGTCGAAGATCGACGCCGCCGCTCCGTCGCGCGAGCAGGTTGCCGCCGCGCTGACCGACGCGTTGGTGGCACCGGTCATCACCGCGCACCCCACCGAAACACGTCGTCGAACGGTGTTCGACGTCCAATCGAAGATCACCGCACTGATGCGTCGGCGCGAGGTCGCGTCGGCTGCCCCGGAGGGCAAAGCCGCCGGAGCCGCCAAGGAATTGGCCGCGATCGACGTGCAGATTCGCCGGCAGGTGCTGACGCTGTGGGAAACCGCCCTGATTCGGCTGTCGCGATTGCGCATCCAAGACGAGATCGAAGTGGGTCTCCGCTACTTCGAGTCCTCGCTGTTCGATGTCATGCCCGCCCTCAATGCCGATGTCCGCGCGGCGCTGCGAGCGCGATGGCCGGAGGACGACCTGCTGCCGCGGCCGATACTCCGGCCGGGGTCGTGGATCGGTGGAGACCGCGACGGTAACCCCAACGTGACCGGCGACGTGGTGCACACGGCCACCCATCAGGCCGGTTTCGTGGCGTTCGAGCATTACCTCGACGAACTGGTTGCGCTGGAGAAAGAGTTGTCGATGTCCGCGCGGCTGGTCGCGGTCACCGAGGAACTGGAAGCTCTGGCCGAGGCGTCGGCGGAACCGGACGATCGCCGGGCCGACGAACCGTACCGTGTTGCCGTTGTCGGTATCCGGGCCCGTCTGACAGCAACGGCACGGGCGGTTCTCGATGCGGTTCCGGTGTCCGGAATCGATCTCGGTGCCAACCAGTATGCGAGCCCGCAGGAAGTCCTCGACGATCTCGACACTCTCGACCGCGCGCTCCGGGCCGACGGAGACGGTCTGATCGCCGACGATCGACTGCTTCGACTCCGGCAATCGGTCGAGACGTTCGGATTTCATCTCCAGGCGTTGGACATGCGTCAGAACTCCGAGACCCACGAGGAAGTGGTCGCGGAGCTGTTGGCCTGGGCCGGGGTTCATCAGGACTATCGGTCGCTCGGTGAGGACGAGCGCGTGTCGGTGCTGTCCCACGAACTCGCCACTCGGCGTCCCCTGATCGGGCCCACCGCGCAACTCAGCGACCTCGCTGCGAAGGAACTGGGCATCGTCAAGGCGGCCAAGGAGGCCATCGACCACCTGGGCCCGGACACCGTTCAGAACTACATCATCAGCATGTGTCAGTCCGTCAGTGACATGCTCGAGGCGGCCCTGCTGCTCAAGGAGGCGGGGATCTTCGATCCCGGCGTCGACGGTTCGGCACCCAGGTCGACGGTGGGTGTCGTGCCGCTCTTCGAGACGATCGAGGACCTGCAGCAGGGTGCCGCGACGCTGCTCGCCACTTTCGACGTTCCGATCTATCGCGCTCTCGTGGCCGGTCGAGGTATGAACCAGGAGGTCATGCTCGGGTACTCGGACTCGAACAAGGACGGTGGCTATCTCGCGGCCAACTGGGCGCTGTACCGTGCCGAACTCGACCTGCTCGAAGCGTCCCGTAAGTCAGGAATTCGGTTGCGGCTCTTTCACGGTCGCGGTGGCACGGTCGGGCGCGGCGGTGGCCCCAGTTACGACGCGATTCTGGCGCAACCGCCCGGCGTGGTGCAGGGATCGCTTCGTCTCACCGAGCAGGGCGAGATCATTGCAGCGAAGTACGCCGAACCGTCGATGGCGCGGCGCAACCTCGAATCGTTGGTCGCGGGCACGCTCGAATCGACGCTGCTCGACCTCGAAGGATTGGGTGACGGCGCCGAGGCCGCCTACGACGTTCTGGACGACCTCGCGGCCAAGGCTCGGGCGGCGTACGGCCGGCTGGTGCACGAGGAGCCCGGGTTCGTCGAGTACTTTCGCACGTCCACGCCCGTTGCCGAGGTCGGCGAGCTGAACATCGGGTCGCGTCCGGCGTCGCGCAAGCCGACGAATTCCGTGTACGACCTGCGTGCTATCCCATGGGTGATGTCGTGGAGTCAGTGCCGCGTCATGCTGCCCGGCTGGTACGGCACCGGATCGGCCTTCGAGGAGTGGGTCGGTGACGACGACTCCAAGCTGGAGGTGCTTGCGGATCTGTATCGGAAGTGGCCGTTCTTCCGCACTGTGCTGTCCAACCTGGCGCAGGTCATGGCCAAGTCCGATCTGGGCATCGCCGCTCGGTATGCCGAACTCGTTCCCGACGCCGACCTCCGTGCACGCATCTTCGGCATGATCGAGGCCGAACACGCCACCACCGTTCGGATGTATCTGAAGATCACCGGTCACAGTCGATTGCTGGAGGACAACCCGGCGCTGGAGCGATCGGTACACAACCGGTTCCCGTACCTGGAACCTCTCAACCAGATGCAGGTCGAGATGTTGCGTCGATACCGCAACGGCGACGACGACGAACGGGTCAAACGGGGAATCCTGCTGACGATGAACGGCCTGGCTACGGCACTACGCAACAGCGGCTAGCACCGTACGTCTCGCTGCGCTGCCGCGGAACCGGTGGCCGACAGTCTGCGTCCAACCGGGTATGAGGACGTGCAGAAACACTCTCGACGCGTGGCGGGACGGGACGGCGTATCGGGTGATCGCTCGATCGCGGTATGCGGACTTCCGAGGCGGACTCGGTGACGACGGCGAGTCCATGCGTGGTTCGGACGGCAGTGCTTCAGACGGCGTCGGTTCGAACGACTACGGCGTCGATTCAGGGGAGTGAATCTCCTGAATCGACGCCGCAGTACGTCTGCTGTCAGCTGTGGCTCGAGCCGATCACCGGTCCAGCTGTGAGGCCGCGGCCTCGTCGACGAACCAGACCGTCGATTCCGCGCCGATGGCACCGGCCGACGGCCAGTCGTCGGACGCTGCTCCGCCGACGGCGGCGGCAACGGCCTCGGCCTTCGCTGCACCGGACACCAGCAACCACACGTGCTTCGCCCTCCGGATGGCGGGCAGGGTGAGTGTGATGCGTACCGGTGGCGGCTTGGGGGAGTCCTCGACGGCCACGACGAAGCGATGCTGCTCGCGCACCGCGTCGGTGTGCGGGAAGAGCGAGTTGATGTGGCCCTCGCCGCCCATGCCCAACAGGTGGATGTCGAAGTCGGGGCATTGACCGTCGTCGGCCCGTGAGTGCAGCGTCTGTGCGTACGCCGCCGCAGCCGTTTCCGGGTCGGAGCCGTAGGCGCCGTCCGACGTCGCCATCGTGAACAGTCGATCCGGGTGCACGTCCACGTGCTTCAGCAGCGCGTCCGATGCCTGGACCTCGTTGCGCTCGGGATCTCCCGAGGGGAGAAAACGCTCGTCACCGAAGTAGATGTCCACCCGTGACCAGTCGATGGCACCGGAATCCGCGCGCAGTGCCTCGAGGAGGGCGATTCCCGTCCCGCCTCCGGTCAACACCACCGACGCGACACCGCGCTCGGCCTGCGCCGCGACGACAACGTCGACGAAGCGAGTGCGGGCGGCATCGACCAGCCCTTGTGCGTCGAGGTATCGGAGGACCGACTGATTACTCATAGCTCACTTTCGACAGACCGTGGAGGGCGAGTTCGTAGATTTCGTCCGTGTCGAGCCGCCGCAGTTCCTCGGCCAGGCACTCGCGGGTGTTGCGACGTGCCAGAGCAACCTGAGCGTCGGGCTGACCGGTACGCCGCAGTGTGGCGGTTTTTCCGGTCTGCGGACGGGTCAGCGAAATACTGCTGTTCTCCCTGGTCAGCTCGACCTTGAGCTCGCCGGCTCGCCGGTAGACCGGCACGTCGAGCTTCGCCGCCAACCAGCCGGCCAGAATGTCGAGTGCCGGCTCCTCTGCCAGTCCCGACACGGTGGCCGAGGTGACGGCCTCGAACGGTGCCTGATCGAGGGCAGTCGCCAGCAGGCCGCGCCAGTAGGTGATTCGGCTCCACGACAGATCCGTATCACCCTCGGTGTAGCTGCTCAGCCGTCCCTTGATCGCTGCGGTGGTATCCGACGAATTGGTGGCGTCGGTGATCCGCCTGATCGCCAACCGGCCCAGTGGATCCTTCGCCGGTACCGTCGGTGCCTCGTCCGGCCACCAGGCGACGATCGGCGTATCGGGCAGCAGGAACGGAATGACGACGCTGTGTTCGTGATCGGCGAGCTCGCCGTTCAGTCGTAGTACGACGACCTCGGACGCGCCGGCGTCTCCACCGACGCGGATCTGGGCGTCGAGACTCGACTCGGCGGACCGATCACCGTGGATGAGGACGATGACGCGACAGGGATGTTCCCGGCTCGCCTCGTTGGCGGCATCGATCGCCCGTTCGGCCTTGCTCGCATCACGGCTTGCGACGATCAAGGTCAGTACACGGCCGATGGTGACCGCGCCACCTGCTTCACGAACCTCGACGAGCTTCTTGCCGACCTCGGCCGTCGTGGTGGCGGGAATGTCGACAATCAAGGCCTTCTCCATTCGCGTCCGGTGCGGTGCATCATCTCGTCACCCGAGGACGGACCCCAGGTGCCGGCCTCGTACGGTTCGGCGGTGCCGCCCGAGGCCCAGTACTCGAGAATCGGGTCGAGAATCTTCCACGACAGTTCCACTTCGGCGTTGACCGGGAACAGTGAGGGCTCACCCAGGAGTACGTCGAGTATCAGTCGCTCGTACGCCTCGGGAGATGACTCGGTGAACGCCTGGCCGTAGCTGAAGTCCATGCTGACGTCGCGCACCTGCATGCTGGACCCGGGAACTTTGGAACCGAAGCGCATCGTGACGCCCTCGTCCGGCTGGACTCGAATGACCAGTGCGTTCTGCCCCAGTTCCTCGGTCATGGTGGCGTCGAACGGCAGATGGGGGGCACGCTTGAACACCATTGCGATCTCGGTGACTCTGCGGCCCAACGCCTTTCCCGTACGCAGATAGAACGGAACTCCACCCCAGCGCCGAGTGTCGACCTCGAGGGTGATGGCGGCGTAGGTTTCGGTGTTCGACTCGGAGTCGAACCCCTCTTCCTCCTTGAGCCCCTTCACTTTCTGGCTGCCCTGCCACCCGGCGGAGTACTGCCCGCGGGCGGACGTGCGATCGAGCGGCTCGGCGAGCTTGGTCGCCGAGAGCACCTTGATCTTCTCGGACTGCAGCTCGGTGGGGTTGAAACTCACCGGCTCCTCCATCGCAGTGATCGCGAGCAACTGGAGGAGATGGTTCTGAATGACGTCGCGGGCTGCCCCGATTCCGTCGTAATAGCCTGCGCGGCCACCCAATCCGATGTCCTCGGCCATCGTGATCTGCACGTGGTCCACATAGTGCGCGTTCCAGATCGGATCGAACAACTGGTTGGCGAAGCGCAGCGCGAGAATGTTCTGCACCGTCTCCTTGCCCAGGTAGTGATCGATCCGAAAGACGGTGTCCTCGGGGAACACTCGGTTCACGATCGCGTTGAGCTCCTTGGCGCTCTGCAAATCGTGACCGAACGGCTTCTCGATGACGACGCGTCGCCAGTTGCCGTCCTGCGCCTGGGCCAGTCCGGAGCGTGAAAGTTGTTGCAGTACAACAGGGAACGCGCCGGGTGGGATCGAGAGGTAGAAGGCATGGTTTCCGCCGGTGCCGCGGGTGGTGTCGAGCTCGGTGAGAGTCCGCGACAACTCGTCGAACGCGGCATCGTCGTCGAACGAACCCTGAACGAACCGGAAGCCCTCGGCAAGGGTGTTCCACACCTCTTCGCTGAACGGAGTTCGAGCATGATCGCGTACCGAGTCGTGCACGATCTTCTCGAAATCCTGGTTCTGCCACTCACGGCGAGCGAAGCCGACCAGGGCGAAACCGGGGGGTAGGAGCCCCCGGTTCGCCAGGTCGTACACCGCAGGCATGAGCTTCTTACGCGCGAGGTCACCGGTCACCCCGAAGATGACCATGCTGCACGGCCCGGCGATGCGGGGGAGCCGCTTGTCTCGCGCGTCGCGAAGTGGATTACGCCAGTCCGCGGAATTCAGGTTTTCTGTGTCTGCGGTGGGCACAGGTCAGCTCTTCTGACCTGCTTGGCGGAGCTGCTCCTCGGTAGCTTCGAGCAGCTCGTTCCACGCAGCCTCGAACTTCTGGACGCCCTCGTTCTCCAACGTCAGGAAGACGTCGGTGAGGTCGATTCCCAGGGCGGAGATGCGGTCGAAGATCTCCTGCGACTCCGGTCCCTTACCCGAGACGGTGTCGCCGACGATCTCGCCGTGGTCTGCGACCGCGTCCATGGTCTTCTCCGGCATCGTGTTCACGGTGTTCGGAGAGACGAGCTCGGTGACGTACATGGTGTCCGGGTAGGCGTCGGACTTGACGCCCGTCGAAGCCCACAGTGGCCGCTGCGGACGTGCACCGTTGCCCGCGAGTTCGCGGAACCGAGGAGCCACCTCGAAGACCTGCTGGTACGCCACGTACGCGAGGCGCGCATTGGCCAGCGCGGCCTTGCCCTTGAGGGCCTCGGCGTCGGGGGTGCCGATGGCGTCCAGGCGGGAGTCGATCTCGCTGTCCACGCGGGACACGAAGAACGACGCCACGGAATGGATCTTGTCGAGGTCGTGACCGGCGGCGCGGGCGGCCTCGAGACCCTCGAGGTACGCGTTCATGACCAGCTCGTAGCGCTCGACGGAGAAGATCAGGGTCACGTTGACGCTGATTCCCTCACCGATCACCTTGGCAATGGCGGGGATGCCTTCTTCCGTTGCCGGAATCTTGATGAGGAGATTCGGACGGTCGACGATCTTCCAGAGTTCGACGGCCTGCTCGTACGTCTTGTCCGCGTCGTGCGCCATGCGGGGGTCGACCTCGATCGACACGCGTCCGTCGACGCCCGCGCTGGCCTCGTACTGCGGTACCAGGATGTCGCACGCCTCACGGACGTCGTCGGTGGTGACGGTGCGAATCGTGGTCTCGACATCGGCACCTTCGCCGGCGAGCTTGGTGACCTGCTCGTCGTAAGCATCACCCTTGCTCAATGCGGCCTGGAAGATCGACGGGTTGGTCGTCACGCCGACGACGCTCTTGGTGTCGATCAGGTCCTTGAGGTTGCCCGACCGAATGCGGTCGCGAGACAGGTCGTCCAGCCAGACCGAAATTCCGGCGGCGGACAGCTCGGCAAGGTTTTTGTTCTGGGTCATGAGTTATCCCTTCACGTTGGTGATGGAGCGCTGCGCGGCCGCGACGACGGCGTCGGCCGTGAAGCCGAACTCGCGGAAAAGTGTTGCCGCATCGGCAGATTCGCCGTAGTGCTCGAGCGAGATGATCTCGCCGAAACCGCCGACGATCTTCCACCACGGCATCGCGATGCCGGCCTCGATGGACACCCGCGCCTTGACGGTGGGCGGAATGACCTGGTCGCGGTAGTTCTGGTCCTGGCTCTCGAACCACTCGACACACGGCATCGACACCACGCGTGCCGCGATGCCCTGCGCCTCGAGCAGCTTCTGGGCCTCCACTGCGTACTGCAGTTCGGAACCGGTGCCGATCAGGACGACGTCGGGGCTGGCCTTCGACGACTCGGAGAGGATGTAGCCACCCTTCGAGACGCCCTCGAAGCTGGTGCCTTCCAGGATCGGGATGCCCTGACGCGTCAGCGCCAGGCCGACGGGCCCGCTGCTGCTCGACCTGGCGAGCACCGACTGCCAGGCGTATGCCGTCTCGTTGGCGTCACCGGGGCGTACGACAGACAGGTTGGGAATCGCACGCAGGGCCGCGAGGTGCTCGACCGGCTGGTGCGTCGGGCCGTCCTCGCCGAGGCCGATGGAGTCGTGGGTCCATACGTAGATGGGATCGATGTCCATCAGCGACGCCAGGCGAACCGACGGCCGCATGTAGTCGCTGAACTGCATGAACGTTCCGCCGTACGCGCGGGTCGGACCGTGCATGACGATGCCCGACAGGATCGCACCCATGGCGTGCTCGCGGATACCGAAGTGCAGCGTGCGGCCGTAGGGCTCGGCGTCCCAGTCGTCGGTGGAGATCGACGTGGGGCCGAAGGACTTCGCACCCTTGATCGTGGTGTTGTTGCTGCCGGCGAGGTCGGCCGAGCCGCCCCACAGTTCCGGAAGAACGGGTCCGACGGCGTTGAGGACCTCGCCCGACGCCGCACGCGTGGCGACGGCCTTGCTGCCGGGCTCCCACGTGGGCAGCACGTCGGTCCAGTTCTCGGGCAGCGTGCCCTGCTGAAGACGGTCGAGCAACTGCTTGCGCTCGGGCTCACGGGCTGCCCAGGCCTCGAACTGCGTCATCCACTCGGTGTGTGCGGCGCGGCCGCGTTCCTGGAGCTTGCGAGTGTGGCCGATGACCTCGTCGCTGACCTCGAACGTCTTGGCCGGGTCGAAGTCCAGGGCCTGCTTGACCTTCGCGACCTCGTCGTCGCCCAGCGCGGCACCGTGGACGGCACCGGTGTTCATCATCGTCGGAGCCGGGAACCCGATGATGGTCCGCAGCACGATGATCGACGGCTTGTCGGTGACGGCCTTGGCGGCCTCGATGGCCTCCTCGATCGCGGTGACGTTCTCGCCGCCCTCGACGACCTGTACGTGCCACCCGTAGGCCTCGTACCGAGCCGCGGTGTTCTCGGACAAGGCGATGTCGGTCGAGTGCTCGATCGAGATCTTGTTGTCGTCGTAGAACAGGATCAGGTTGCCGAGCTGCTGGGTGCCAGCGAGCGACGACGCCTCGGACGTGACGCCCTCTTCGATGTCGCCGTCGGAGGCGATCACGTAGATGAAGTGATCGAACGGGCTCTCGCCGAGCGCAGGTTCGGGATCGAACAGTCCGCGTTCACGGCGCGATGCCATTGCCATTCCCACAGCGGATGCCAGTCCCTGGCCGAGTGGGCCGGTGGTGATCTCGACGCCGTCGGTGTGGCGGAACTCGGGGTGCCCCGGGGTCTTGGACTTGTAGGTCCGCAGTGCTTCGATGTCTGCGAGCTCGAGACCGAAACCGCCCAAGTAGAGCTGCAAGTACAGGGTGAGGCTCGAGTGACCGCACGACAGTACGAACCGGTCGCGGCCGATCCAGTGGGTGTCGGTGGGGTCGTGGCGCATGGTGCGCTGGAAGAGGGTGTACGCGAGGGGAGCCAAGCTCATCGCGGTTCCGGGGTGGCCGTTGCCGACCTTCTGCACTGCGTCCGCTGCCAGGACACGAACGGTGTCGACCGCCCGGGTGTCCAGGTCCGTCCAGTCGCTGGGGTGGTGCGCCGTGGTGAGGACGTCAATATCGTCTGTGATCGACACGAGCAGAAATCTCCTGACATTCGTTCGAGTTGTGGCTCCGAGGATTCGTCGCTCGGCGGTAACTGCACAGCGCCTGCGTGAGGCGCGAACGTAGTCGATGCCGAAGGACGTCCCCCACCAGCCTAGTTCCGACCGACGCTACTGTCGTGCCTTCCCCCGTCGGAGCACGAACGTGTGTGGCGTCGCCGCATCGTTCTTCGGTTTGGGTGCCCTGCGAATTGGACGTGCAAACCCCGCCGTCTACCATCGTCTGTAGTAGGCGCATGCTCGACGGCTCCCGGGGGCAATTTCCGAACCGGGACCATCCGCGTGCGCGTCGGTGGCCGAGGTCCTCGTGAGGCGGTTCTCCCAGGATCGGTCGGCCGCCAGGAACGAACCCGCGTGCCCGACGGCGCGTGGCAAGTGGCCGAGCGCCAGAGAACGACAGTCGTGCGAGGAGACGCAGTGCGAATTGGGCAGCAGCCGGGCGGACACGGTTTCGCCGGCGGCCCCGGATTCGGAGCAGACGACCAGGGCGACACCGAATACGCCGCGCCGGCGTCGGCGCCGCGCAGAGCGTGGGCTCTCTTCCTGGCCTATGTCGCGCTGACGAAGCCTCGGGTCATCGAGCTACTTCTCGTCACGACCATTCCCGCGATGCTGCTGGCAGATCGCGGTCACGTGGACCCGTGGCTGATTCTCACCACACTGTTCGGTGGAATGCTGGCCGCGGCGAGCGCGAACACCTTGAACATGGTGGTCGACGCAGACATCGACAAGGTGATGAAGCGCACCGAGAAGCGGCCGTTGGCCCGCGGCGCGATGCCTGTGTCGCACGCACTGGTGTTCGGTCTCGTCCTCGGGGTGTTCTCGTTCTTCTGGCTCTGGGCGACGACCAACCTCCTCAGCGGCGTGCTGGCCGTCGTCACGATCTGCTTCTACATCTTCGTCTACACCCTGGTGCTCAAGCGCCGAACTTCGCAGAACGTGGTGTGGGGCGGTGCCGCCGGCTGTATGCCGGTCATGATCGGCTGGTCCGCCGTCACCGGCACGATCGGCTGGCAGGCGCTGGTGATGTTCCTCGTCATCTTCCTGTGGACACCGCCGCACACCTGGGCCTTGATGCTTCGCTACAAGGAGGACTACCAGGCGGCCAACGTCCCGATGCTCCCTGCCGTCGCGTCGGAGACCAAGGTGACCAAGCACATCGTGCTCTACGCGTGGGCCACGGTTGCTGCGACGTTGGCACTGGCCCCGGGCTCCGGCGTCGTCTACGCGGTGATCGCGGTGGCATCGGGAATTTGGTTCCTCGTCGTGGCGCATCGCCTGTACGCAGGCGTGCGGGCTGGAACACCGGTCAAGCCTCTCAAGCTGTTCATCCTGTCCAACGAATACCTGGCGCTGGTGTTCTGCGGCCTCGCCGTCGACTCTGTCCTCGGCTGGCAGACGCTCGCCCAGCTGGTCTCCTGAGCGAGCGCCTCCTCACATCTGCACCCGATCAGGGGACGAGAACGATCGAACCGGTCGTCTTACGTCCTTCCAGGTCCATGTGTGCCTGCGCGACATCTTCGAGCGCGTAGCGAGCGCCGACCTCGACCGTCAGAGCGCCGCTCGCCAACGCGTCGAACACATCGCCCGCACGCCATTCGAGCTCGGCTCGGTCCCGTATGTGATGCGCCAGAGTGGGCCTGGTCAGAAACACCGATCCGGCCCCGTTGAGCCGCTGTGGGTCGAACGGCGGTACCGGGCCGCTCGCAGCACCGAACAGGGCCAGCGTGCCTCTGATACGCAGCGACGCCAGACTGGCCTCGAACGTGTCGGCTCCGACACCGTCGTAGACGGCATGGACTCCCTCGCCGCCGGTCAGTTCGCGAACCTGGGCCGCAATGTCGTCGTCGTACCGCAGTACGTGGGCGGCACCGGCCTGGACCGACCGCTCTGCTTTGGCATCGGTGGACACCGTCGTGATGACCCGTACGCCCTTTCCGACCGCCATCTCGGTCAGCAGTAGTCCGACGCCTCCCGCGCCCGCGTGCACGAGGACCGTGTCGCCGCTGCGCGCCGGGTAGGTGGACTCGATCAGGTAGTGCGCAGTCATGCCCTGGAGCAGCGCCGACGCCGCCTGATCGGCCGGAACGCCGTCGGGAACGGATATGGCGGACGAGGCGTCCACGACGACGAACTCGGCATAGCTACCCGGCGCGGCCGCCCAGGCGATGCGGTCCCCAGGAGCGAACGCGGTGACGTCAGGGCCGGCCTCGTGGACAACTCCGGAACCCTCGTCGCCGGGGACGTAGGGCAGGGACCGTGGATACATGCCGCGGCGGAAGTAGGTGTCGATGTAGTTGATCCCGATGGCGTCGACGCGCACGAGAACCTGCCCCGGTCCGGGCTCGGGAATGGGCACGTCCACGACGACCATGACCTCGGGTCCGCCGGTGTTGTCTACTCGAATGGCACGCATATCCCTGTTCTACACGGGAGCGATGTGAGTTCGAGGGCGGAGGCACGCTTCCACGACCGGTGCGACAAGTTACCGATCAGTAGCGATTCGGCGGGCCGATGCCGGCACGGTGGACGACCTCGGTATCGTGTCTGCATGGCTACCGAAATCGACAGTGCGGGCAACGAGAAGGACACGTCCAACGAGGTTCCGAAGGGAACTCTCGCGGCTGTGAAGGCTTTTCTCGCCGATCACGGCAACTCGGCAAGTGTGGTGATCCAACCCATCGGTCGGGCCGGAACCCGGCTCACGCTGGTCGGCGCAGACGGAGTGCTCGGAGATCAGGTGGTTCCGTCCACTGCGGTCGCACACGCGATCGTCGCCAGGTTCGACGAACTGACCGAGGCGGAGTGGGACCGCGAGCTGGTCAGTTCGGTCAATCCGGCACCGGGCCATTACGAGAAGATGGCCGGCTGGGTCGCTCGGCAGAAGAAGTTCCCGAAGGCCCGTAACCAGGCCATCGTCGGGTAGGACGAGAGCCGCAAAGTTTTTTCGACTCGACGGGAACCGTCTCGCGGTCCGATGCGTCGAAGTCAGTGAAGGGGCAGTCGGCCATCTGAGGGGGAGGTCGGCTGCCCCTCCGCTATGATTCGAAACTGCCGTGCTTGGACACCCGCGTGTCGAGCCTGCTGAGGAGCCGACACCCGAAGACTGCCGGGCCTCAGGACGCTGCGGCGACCCTGTCCACGTCGGCTTCCCGATCGGCAACCGCAGGACCGCGTGTTCTGCACGATGCCCACAGCGCAGCCGTGGCAGCCGTGCAGGCACCGGCACCGGCAACGTGGAACGCGACGAGTACTGCGGGAACGCCCGTGAAGTACTGCACCAGGCCGATCAGGGACTGGGCCAGCACGATCGCCACCAGAACGTGCAGCCGCTGCTTGACGGCAGTCGGCGCTCCGACCGCGTACAGGGCGAAACCGAGCCCGACGAGCAGCGCGAGATACCCGACCAGGAATTGCGAGTGGGCGTGCACCAGCGTGACGATCTCGATGCCCAGGCGCGGTACCGGCTCGTCGATGCTCTTGTCGCCGGCGTGCGGGCCGGCACCGGTCACCATCGTCCCGGCGATCAGTACGCCGGTCAGCGCGACGCCGGACAGAGCAGTGAGCCCGCGTAGCGCGGCGGGGACGGTGGGCAACGACTTCGGCGCGGCGTCGGTTTCACCCACCTTGACGAACAGCAGGGTAGCCAGCCAGACCATTGCCATCGACACCACGAGGTGAATGGCCACTGTCCACCACAGCAGGCCGGTCAACACGGTGAAGCCACCGATGACGGCCTGCACGACGGTTCCCAGCGGCATGAACCACGCGAAGAGCAACACCTCGCGCCGCCGGGCCGCGCGAGTGACAGCGAGAACGACGGCCGCAGCGGCGATGACCACCACGAAGGTGAGCAGTCGATTACCGAACTCGACGGCCTGATGCAGCACCGGAACCTCGGATACTCCGACCGGCGTGAAGCTTCCGGGGAAGCACTGTGGCCAGGTGGGGCACCCGAGCCCGGAGCCGGTCACTCGAACCACCGCACCGGTGACGGCTATGCCGCCCTGGGTGAGGATGGCGATGAATGCCAGCACCCGCTGTACCCGCAGCGAGGGCAGGGGCAGATAGGCCACGAGGCGCAGGAACACGCCGTAGAGCTTCCGTAGGAGGTAGGGCACTCCACGATGGTAAACGCCGATCAACTACACAGCGTCGTTGGGTAGAGCGACCGGCGGAAAGCCTCGCTCAGGTGAATTTGAAGGTTCGGACCGCGAGAGTGCCGCAGACCGCAGCCCAGACGAGCAGCACGGCGACCCCGAAGAGGTCGAACGACGAGGCCACACCGCGGTTGAGCGCCTCGCCGAGTGCGCCGGACGGGACTATCCGTGCGACGTTCTGCAGGCCCTGCGGAATCTGGTCGTCGACGAACACCGCGCTGCCGATCCCGAGCATCACGAACCAGGCGACGTTGGCCAATGCCAACACGATCTCCGCCCGCAGGGTGCCGCCGAGCAGCAACCCCATCGAGGCGAACGTCACCGTTCCCAAAGCGATGACGACCGCCCCGAGCAGCAGGCCTGCCGCACTCGGTCGCCAGCCGAGGGCGACGCCGATCGAGCCCAGCAGAACCGACTGCATGATCACCACGATCACGACGGCTACCGACTTGCCGCCGATGATTCCCCACCGTGGGAGTGGCGTGGCACCGAGTCTCTTGAGGGCGCCGTAGCGACGATCGAACCCGACGGCAATCGCCTGTCCGGTGAATGCCGTCGACATGATGGCCACCATCATCACAGCCGGCACGACCCGCGCGACGCGGTCGTCGCCGAGCTCACCGAACGGCAGCAGGGTGAGTCCGATCAACAGCGTGATCGGAATGAACATCGTCAGCAGCAGCTGCTCACCGTTGCGCAGCAACAACTTCAGCTCGAGACGCGACTGCGCGAACAGCATCCGAGCGGCCGACGCCGGCTGTGGGCGCGGCGCGAACAGTCCTGTCTCGAAACGGTTGTCGGCGAGCCGGGCTTCTCTGCGCACCGTCACATCCTCAATTCTCTGCCGGTCAGTTCGAGGAAGACGTCCTCGAGCCGCCGCTGATCGACCTGCAACTCCGTCGCCAACACGTTCTGCTGTGCGCACCAGGAGGTGACGACCACCAGGATCTGCGGTTCGATCACTCCGGTGACGACGTACGACCCCGGTGACGTCTCCGACGGTACGTAACCGGAGGGCAGGGCCGCGTCGAGCAGGGACAGATCGAGACCGGGGGGAGCGGAGAAGCGCAACTGTCCCTCGGCTCCCTGCTTGGTGAGCTCGGACGGGGATCCGGAGGCGACGACGCGACCGTTGTCGATGATCGTCAACCGATCCGCCAGCTGCTCGGCCTCGTCCATCAGATGTGTGGTCAGTAGAACGCCGACGCCGTCCCGTCGAAGTGCGTCGATCAATTCCCACACCAGCAGTCGGGCCTGGGCGTCGAGTCCGGCTGTCGGTTCGTCGAGAAACACCAACTCGGGGCGGCCGACGATGGCACAGGCCAACGCCAGTCGCTGCTGCTGGCCACCGGACAACCGTCGATAGGGTGTGCGGACCGCCGAGGTCAGGCCCAGACAGTCGAGCAGCCACGTCGTGTCGAGAGGGTCGGCCGAGTACGAGGCGACGAGCTCGAGCATTTCGCCCGCCTTGGACCCCGGGTAGGCACCGCCGCCCTGCAGCATGACGCCGATGCGGGGTCGGAGCTGGGCGGACTCGGCGATGGGGTCGAGGCCGAGGATTCTGACCGTGCCGCTGTCGGGTACGACGAAGCCTTCGCACATCTCGACGGTGGTGGTCTTTCCGGCACCGTTCGGGCCGAGCAGCGCGAGAACTTCACCCGCACCGATGCTCAGGCTCAGTCCGTCGACGGCGGTGGTGCCGTCGTAGGACTTGCGCACGTCGGTCAACTGCACGACAGGTTGCGCCGCATTCGACGTCCCGGAGATCACGAGGACTCAGCGTATTCGTCGGTGTGCCGCTCGGGTGCCGGTGGTCCGCTGCGCGTGGGCCACGGCAGCCGGTTCCGTGTCAGCAGATACAACACGACGATGGTCAGGATGGTCATCACTGCGGCCTGCACGATCTGGAACGGCTGGTATTCGCTGCCGTTCGGCATGAGGATCACGCTGACCAAGGACGAGAAGGCAATGGCGGGACGCCGGAAGGACGGAGTGGTGGCCCATGCTGCCAGCGGGATCACCGCCCACAGCAGGTACCAGGGCTGGACTACCGGGAACAGCAGAACCACTGCTCCCAGCGCCACCCCCAGCGCTCCCACCGAGTGCAGTCGACCCCTCAGAACAGCGACCAGCATGCGGATGACGATGACGCCGGCGACGACGGCTGCGATCGGCCGAGTGAGACTCAACACAGCGGTGGTGTGATCGCCGAGGCCGAGCAGCACGCCGACGAATCCGGTGGCCAAGCCGAGAATCGTGGGAATCGACATCCAGCTGCGCACCACCCCCGCGGTACCCAGAGTGTGGATCCATCCGAATCCGAGTCCGCTGCCGAGGCTCACGACGACTTGGACGGCGACGGCGATCGTGCCGAGCAGCAGCGCAGCGTAGACGACCGATCTCAGAGTGCCGCCCCACCGTCTCGACAGCGCCATTCCGACGAACCCCAGCGCTATCAGCGACGGGATCTTGATCGTCGACGAGAGTGCGATCACACCCGCTCCACCGATGAGGAACGCGATATCGGTGCTGCGCAACGCACCCGGGCGCTCGATCGCGCGCAGCGCCAATTCGGTACCCGCGAGCATGAGCCCGATCATCAGGGCCTCGTTGTGAATTCCGGCGACCAGGTGGAACAGCAACAGCGGGTTCGCGGCACCGAGCCACAGTGCCGTGACCGACGCGACCCCGCAGCGGCGTGCGAGACGCGGCAGCGCCCAGACGATCAGCGCGACTCCCGCCAAGGCGAGCAGTCGGTGCAGGAAAATGCCGGCGACGATGTTCTCGCCGGTCAAGTACGTGATCCCGCGCCCCATCCACAGGAACAGCGGACCGTAGGGTGCCGGAGTCTCTCGCCAGATGTTGGGCACCGTCCGGGTCAGGACGTTGTCGGCCCCCAGTGCATCCACGGGGCCGATCTCGTAGGGGTCGAGACCGCGGGCCGTGATCTCGCTCTGGGCCAGGTAGGAGTAGACGTCGCGCGAGAACATAGGCGGTGCGACGCTCAGCGGCAGGATCCACAGCAGCAGAGTTCGGTCCATCTGCGATCGTGACAGGCGGCGAGGAGTCGCGCCCGATCGCGTCCGCCCCAACGCGAACCTGCCGAGCAGTAGCCACGCGAGGACCACGACGACGGTTCCCGTCATGGTCACCGTCAGAGCCGACGTGGCCATGCGCGACGGCAGGCTCAGTAACCGGACGCCCGCGATCGGGTTCTGCAGTACCGGCTGCGCACCCGCGCCGAGCGCGCCGATCGCCATCAGCAGCGCGCCCGCGGCTCCGAAACGGCGAATGTTGCGTAGCTGAACGGTCTCGGCGGGATCGAGACCGGGTGCCTCCGGCTCGTCGCCGTGCAACGTGGCGACACCGGCACCCGGTGGGGTCGGTTCCAGGCCGAACACGCGCCGAGCAGGGGTGAGAATCATCCTGTGCAGCAGCGTGCCGCGCGTGGATTCGGGGTTCTCGGGATCGGGGGACGAGCTGGCACCGGTCGCGGAAGGCGAGTTCTCGGAACTCTGCTCACTCTCGGTCGATGGCACAGTGGGAGCGTAGCTGTGTGCCATGGCGCGATTCACCCGGTCCTCCGGACTCCGCGGCCTTCGTCGCCCGGCTCGGATTCACCTGAGGGATAGGGCACCCTTGCTGGACCAGGTGAAACAATTCCGTCACACTGGTGTTGTGAAAACAACCGAGAGCTCGCTCGTGCGTCCGGAAAGCGTCGATCCATCGACCGCCGGAGCAGGCGCGTCGTCGGTGCGACCGGCATCGGCCCCCGAGGGGCAGACGCGGGGCGCAGTGGTCACCCTACTGCTCGAAGAAGGCCCCATCACCGCGTCCGATATCGGCACTCGCCTGGGATTGAGCGCGGCCGGTGTCCGGCGCCACCTCGATGCGCTCATCGATGCAGGCGAGGCCAGGATCACCACCCCGGCGGGAGCACGTCAGCGTGGACGCGGGCGACCGGCCAAGCATTTTCAGCTCACGGCAGCCGGCCGCAATCGGCTGGGCCACACCTACGACGATCTGGCCGGAGCCGCCATGCGGCAGCTGCGCAAGATCGGTGGCAACGACGCCATCGAGACGTTCGCGCGGCAACGCGTCAACACCATCGTTGCCGACGTCGAACCCGCGACCGGTTCCGACGCACATGCCGTGGAAACGGCGGCGGGAAGAATTGCCGACGCGTTCAGTGCGGCGGGATTCTCGGCCACCACGCGGCAAGTCGGCAACGGAGTGCAGATCTGCCAACACCATTGCCCGGTGTCGCACGTCGCAGCAGAGTTTCCCGAGCTGTGCGAGGCCGAACAAGCAGCGTTCGCCGAGATCCTCGGCACGCATGTGCAGCGTCTTGCCACCATTGCGAACGGCAACTGCGCTTGCACCACACACGTACCGCTCACCTCGACGCGATCGAGGAGCGGTCGATCCGGTACCGACGTATCGACAGATAGTTCACACAAGATGACGTCCGACACGCAGCCCCGTGTCGGAGAACGCACACGCCTCCGGAAGGAGCCCGCATGACCGTCACACCAGACCAGGTGACACCCGCCGCGCCGCTGACTCAGGACGAGACCATCGCATCGCTCGGCACCTACGGATACGGCTGGGCCGATTCCGACGTAGCCGGCGCGAGCGCCAAGCGCGGCTTGTCCGAGGCTGTCGTCCGTGACATCTCGGCCAAGAAGAGCGAGCCCGAGTGGATGCTCGAAGCCCGTCTGAAGGCTCTCAAGACCTTCGACCGCAAGCCCATGCCCAACTGGGGTTCCGACCTGGACGGCATCGACTTCGACAACATCAAGTACTTCGTGCGGTCCAGCGAGAAGCAGGCCGCTACGTGGGACGATCTGCCCGAGGACATCAAGAACACGTACGACAAGCTCGGCATCCCCGAAGCCGAGAAGCAGCGCCTGGTCTCCGGTGTCGCAGCTCAGTACGAGTCCGAGGTCGTCTACCACTCGATCCGTGAGGACCTCGAGGCGCAGGGTGTGTTGTTCCTCGACACCGACACCGCACTCAAGGAGCAGCCGGAGCTGTTCCGCGAGTACTTCGGCACCGTCATCCCCGCGGGCGACAACAAGTTCTCTGCGTTGAACACCGCAGTGTGGTCCGGTGGATCGTTCATCTACATCCCGCCGGGCGTGCACGTCGACATCCCGCTGCAGGCCTACTTCCGGATCAACACCGAGAACATGGGCCAGTTCGAGCGCACGCTGATCATCGTCGACGAGGGTGCCTACGTGCACTACGTCGAGGGCTGCACCGCGCCGATCTACAAGTCCGATTCGCTGCACTCCGCCGTGGTCGAGATCATCGTCAAGAAGGGTGGTCGTTGCCGGTACACGACCATTCAGAACTGGTCGAACAACGTCTACAACCTGGTCACCAAGCGCGCCAAGGCTGAAGCAGGCGCAACGATGGAGTGGGTCGACGGCAACATCGGCTCCAAGGTCACCATGAAGTACCCGGCTGTGTGGATGACCGGCGAATACGCCAAGGGCGAGGTTCTCTCGGTCGCGTTCGCAGGGCCCGATCAGCACCAGGACACCGGTTCCAAGATGCTGCACCTGGCACCGCACACGTCGTCGAACATCGTCAGCAAGTCCGTCGCCCGTGGCGGTGGACGGACGTCCTACCGCGGTCTGATCCAGATCAACAAGGGCGCGCACGGCTCGCGTTCGACGGTCAAGTGCGACGCCCTACTGGTCGACACGATCAGTCGGTCCGACACCTACCCGTACGTCGACATCCGTGAGGACGACGTGTCGATGGGTCACGAGGCCACTGTCTCGAAGGTCAGCGACGATCAGTTGTTCTACCTGATGAGCCGCGGCATGACCGAGGACGAAGCGATGGCCATGGTCGTCCGCGGATTCGTCGAGCCCATTGCTCGCGAACTGCCGATGGAGTACGCGCTCGAGCTCAACCGGCTCATCGAGTTGCAGATGGAAGGGTCGGTCGGATAAGTGAACAACCCCCTCACCGGAGTCATGGGTGCCGTGGCATCGGAAAACCCGGCATCCGAGAACCCCGATTCCGCCAAGGAAGACAAGTCGAAGCTCGTCGCCAACAAGGGCGCTCAATTCACGTCGTACGACGTGAACGCGTTCGAGGTGCCGTCGGGCCGCGACGAAATGTGGCGCTTCACGCCGCTGCGTCGCCTTCGCGGCCTGCACGACGGTTCGGCAGTCGCCGACGGGACCGCTCAGGTCACCGTCGGGGCTGCGGACCAGGTGGTCGTGGAGACCGTGGGACGCGACGACGATCGACTCGGGAAGGCCGGCGTGCCTGCCGATCGGATTGCTGCACAGGCATATTCGGCCTTCACCGAGGCCACGATCGTCAGCATTCCCAACGAGGTCGAGGTAGCGGAGCCGATCGAGATCACCATCGACGGACCGGGCGTCGACCACGTCGCCTACGGACACGTGCAGATTCGCCTCGGCACGTTCGCTCGCGCCACCGTGGTGATCGATCAGCGCGGCAGCGGCACGTACGCCGAGAACGTCGAGTTCGTGCTGGGTGACAGCTCGCAGTTGCACGTCGTGCTGATCCAGGACTGGCAGTCGGACGCGGTGCACGTGGCCGCCCACCACGCCCTGCTCGGTCGTGACTCGGTGTTGCGCCACTACAACGTCAGCCTCGGCGGCGACTTGGTGCGCATCAGCCCGACCGTGCGCTACAGCGCGCCCGGCGGTGACGCGAACATGCTCGGTGTGTACTTCGCCGACGCCGGTCAGCACCTCGAGCAGCGGTTGCTCGTCGACCATTCGGCTCCGCATTGCAAGTCGAACGTGATGTACAAGGGCGCGCTCCAGGGTGAAACCGGACCCGGCACCGTCGACGCACACACCGTATGGATCGGCGACGTTCTCATCCGCGCCGAGGCCGAGGGCACCGAGACGTACGAACTGAACCGAAATCTCGTGCTCACCGACGGCGCTCGCGCCGATTCGGTACCGAACCTGGAAATCGAAACCGGCGAGATCGTCGGAGCAGGGCACGCCAGTGCTACCGGCCGATTCGACGACGAGCAGCTGTTCTACCTGCGTGCTCGCGGCATCTCGGAGGAGGTGGCCCGCCGACTGGTCGTCCGCGGCTTCTTCCACGAAATCATCGACAAGATTCCGGTCCCCGCCGTACGCGAGCGTCTCGATGCTGCCATCGAGACCGAGCTCGCCGTCGTCGGCGCGTAGGCCCAACCGAACCTTTCTCGACTGCACAAAGGAACTTTGATGTCCACACTCGAAATCCGCGATCTGCACGTCAGCGTCGCCAACACCGACTCGTCCGCCGAGCCGATCGACATCCTCAAAGGTGTCGACCTGACCGTGAAGTCCGGCGAGACGCACGCGATCATGGGGCCCAACGGCTCCGGCAAGTCCACCTTGTCGTACGCCATTGCCGGCCACCCGAAGTACACCGTCACCTCCGGCACCATCACCCTCGACGGTGAAGACGTTCTCGAGATGAGCGTCGACGAGCGCGCCCGCGCAGGTCTGTTCCTGGCGATGCAGTACCCGGTGGAGGTGCCCGGAGTGTCGATGTCGAACTTCCTGCGCACCGCCGCCACCGCCGTGCGCGGCGAAGCCCCCAAGCTGCGGCACTGGGTCAAGGAAGCCAAAACCGCCATGAGCGAGCTCGAAATCGAGGCGAACTTCCTCGAGCGCAACGTCAACGAGGGTTTCTCCGGCGGCGAGAAGAAGCGTCACGAGATCCTGCAGCTGGGACTGCTCAAGCCGAAGATCGCCATCCTCGACGAGACCGATTCCGGCCTCGACGTCGACGCTTTGCGCGTGGTGTCCGAGGGCGTGAACAAGTACAAGGAGCGTGAAGACGGGGGAGTGCTGCTGATCACGCACTACACCCGTATTCTTCGCTACATCAAGCCCGACTTCGTGCACGTCTTCGTCAACGGTGAGATCGTCAAGTCCGGCGGCGCCGAGCTGGCCGACGAGCTCGAGGCCAACGGCTACGCCGGCTACACGCAGGCCGCGACCACCGGAGCATGAGTATGGCTGCACCGGCAGCTGTGGCGGTAGCGACATCGTTCGATGTCGCTACCGTTCGCCGCGATTTTCCTATCCTCTCGCGCACCGTCCGCGACGGAAAGCCGTTGGTGTATCTGGATTCCGGCGCAACCTCGCAGCGGCCGGTGCAGGTACTCGACGCCGAACGCGAGTTCCTCACCACCTGTAACGCGGCGGTGCACCGCGGGGCGCATCAGCTGGCCGAGGAAGCCACCGACGCGTACGAGGGAGCCAGGGCGGATATCGCCGCGTTCGTCGGTGCAGACGTCGACGAGATCGTCTTCACCAAGAACGCAACCGAGTCGCTCAACCTCGTGACGTACGTGTTGGCCGATCAGCGCTTCGATCGTCATCTCGGACCCGGTGACGAGATCGTCGTCACCGAACTCGAACACCACGCCAATCTCGTTCCGTGGCAAGAGCTTGCGGCCCGTACCGGCGCAACTCTGCGGTGGTACGGGGTGACCGACGACGGTCGAATCGACCTCGACTCGCTGGAATTGTCGTCCGCGGTGAAGGTCGTCGCGTTCACCCACCAGTCGAACGTGACCGGTGCCGTCGCTCCCGTCGAGGAGTTGGTGCGTCGCGCCCGAGCTGTCGGCGCGCTCGTCGTTCTCGACGCGTGCCAATCCGTGCCCCACATGAAGGTCGATTTCCACGACCTCGACGTCGACTACGCAGCGTTCTCCGGCCACAAGATGCTGGGACCCTCGGGTGTCGGAGTGTTGTACGGCAAGGCCGCGCTGCTCGATGCGATGCCGCCGTTCATCACCGGCGGATCGATGATCGAGACGGTCACGATGGAGAAGACGACGTTCGCGCCTCCGCCGCAACGCTTCGAGGCCGGTGTGCCCATGACGTCGCAGGTCATCGGGCTCGGTGCCGCCGTGCGGTACCTCGACAACATCGGTATCGACGCCGTGGCAGCTCACGAAAAGACTTTGGTCGCAGCCACTCTCGCCGAGTTCGCAAAGATCGACGGCGTTCGAGTCATCGGCCCGACGGAGAACGTCGATCGAGGTTCGGCAGTGTCGTTCGTCGTCGACGGTATCCACGCACACGACCTGGGGCAGATTCTCGACGACGAAGGCGTCGCCATTCGCGTCGGTCATCATTGCGCGTGGCCACTGCATCGGCGCTTCGGAGTGGCAGCGACCGCGCGGGCGTCTTTCGCGTTGTACAACACGGTCGAGGAAGTGCAGGTGCTCGCAAACGCGATTCGTCGCGCGCAATCGTTCTTCGGCACCGACCGCAATGGTGAGGAGGGACACGCCTGATGCGAATGGAACAGATGTACCAGGAAGTGATCCTCGATCACTACAAGCATCCGCACGGTCGTGGACTGCGCGAGCCGTTCGGTGCCGAGGTGCACCACGTCAATCCCACCTGCGGCGACGAGGTCACTCTGCGGGTTCACGTCGACAACGGCACCGTTGCGGACGTCTCGTACGACGGCCAGGGTTGCTCGATCAGCCAAGCCGCCACGTCGGTGCTGACCGATCAGGTGGTCGGCTTGTCAGTTCAGGACGCCCTGAAGACCGTGGATTCGTTCAGCGAGATGGTCGGCAGCAGAGGTACCGTCGAGGGAGACGAAGACGTCATCGGCGACGGCATTGCGTTCGCCGGTGTGGCCAAGTATCCGGCTCGCGTGAAATGCGCCTTGCTGGGTTGGATGGCTTTCAAGGATGCGGTTGTTCAAGTAGTGGACGCAGATACGACAGCTACGACGGGCGAGACCGCCCAGTCGGCACTTTCCGGAGGACAGCAATCATGACCGACGCAACAGAGACCACACCGGCTGTGACGACGACGCCGGTGGAACTCACCGCCGACGAGATCAAGGTGCTCGAGGACCTCGAAGAAGCGATGCGCGACGTCGTCGACCCCGAGCTGGGAATCAATGTCGTCGATCTCGGTTTGGTCTACGACATCAAGATCGACGCCGAGGACATCGTCACCGTCGACATGACACTGACATCGGCGGCCTGCCCGTTGACGGACGTCATCGAGGATCAGGCCCGTGGTGCGCTCGTGCGCAGTGGGCTCGCCGCCGACCTCAAGATCAACTGGGTCTGGATGCCGCCGTGGGGACCGGACAAGATCACCGACGACGGACGCGAGCAGCTTCGGGCCCTCGGCTTCACCGTCTGACGGTCCGGTCCGGCTGCCCCGTCACGCACCCTTCGCCTCGTCGGTGGACGGGGCAGCCTTCTTCGCTGCGGCCTTCTTGGCCGGAGCCTTCTTTGCCGGCGTCTTTCGCGCGGTGGTCTTCTTGGCCGGTGTCTTCGACGACGAAGATTTCGACGATGATGATGTCGACGAATCGGACCCCGACTTCGCGTTCTTTCCCGCGGCCTCGACGCTGCGCTGGAGGGCGGCGACCAGATCCACGACCTCTGCGTCCTCGCCGTCGTCCTGTGATTCGGCCTCGGTGTGGATGACCTTCTCGCCACCGTTCGCCAGTGTCTCGTCGATCAGTTTGCGCAGTTCGATCTGGTAGTCGTCGGTGTACTCCGTCGGATCGAATTCCGAGGACATGCTCTCGACGAGCGACGTCGCCATCTTTACTTCTTGCGGGCGCGCCGACGGGGCGTCGTCGAGCGACGGGAATTCTGCGGCTCGTACCTCGTCCGGCCACAGCAGAGTCTGGATGACCAGCACGTTGTCACGGACCCTCAAGGCGGCCAGCCGCGTCTTCTGTCGCAGCGTGAAATGGACGAGCGCGGTGCGTTCGGTTTCTTCCAGCGTCTCTCGCAGCAGTACGTACGCCTTGGGCGACGACGAGTCGGGCTCCAGGAAGTAACTCTTGTCGTAGAGGATCGGATCGATCTGCTCGGTCGGAACGAATTCGAGAACGGGGATCTCGTGCTTCTCGGCAGCGGGGAGTTTGTCGAAGTCGTCGTCGGTGAGGATCACGCGCTCGCCGTCGGGCGAGTCGTACGCCTTGTCGATGTCGGCGAACTGGACCGATTTTCCGCATTCCTGGCAGATGCGGTCGTACTTGATTCGTCCGCCGTCCTTTGCGTGCACTTGATGAAACCGGATGTCGTGTTGCTCGGTGGCCGAGTAGACCTTCACCGGAACGTTGACGAGTCCGAAGGCGATCGAGCCTTTCCAAATGCTGCGCATGTGTTCATGATCGCCGACCGGGCGCCTGTGTGTCGACCGTTGCCGAGAAACTCAGCCGCGTCTCGGAGCGTGGACGACGGTGCGCGCGATGGCGAGCCTGGCCGAGACCGGAAGCGTAGGGAACATTCTCAGCATTGCGGTCATGGTCCCCATGGCGTCGTCGTGACCGGACAGGTACGAGCGTTGGAGTTCGACCGGCAGCGAGAAGAAGCTGGCGAAGAACTGCGGCACCATCTCCGGCTCGAGGCTCAACGCAGTGCGCAGCCCCAGATTGCGTAGCTTCTGCACCGTCCAGGTGTGGAGTGCACGTCGGCTCCCCGGCTTGCCGGTGCGAAGTCCGTCGACCAGGTGATCGGCAGACGCCAACGACGCGGCGACGCTGTATCCCGTCGCCGGATGCATCAGATTCGACCGCGACCCGAACAAGACGGGCCCGCTTCGTGGGGTGTGCAGCCGTGAGCGCGGCGGAGGTTCGACCGAAAAGCGCACCCGCTCGATGTCCTCGGTCCCGGTCGGCACGAGATCGCGTCGGGCGAGACGATGATGCAGACGAGTCCGGAGTACATCGAGGTGGAGGGCAGGCCTGCCGACCAGGCACGTTTCTTCGAGCAGAACGCGGTGGTCGTCGAGTGCGACGGCATAGAGAAAACTCGGAACGTCACCGGGTCGTACCCCGTTGTCGGTACGCCAATCCATGAACCAGGCGTCGGAGCCTTCCAGAATGGGCTCGGCGCGTTCCCGCTCGACGACGATTCCGTATGCGGTTTGTTGCGCCAGATCGCGCGAGTCGAGCGTTCCTCGCGCATCGACGACGTGGCGAGCCGTGACGACCGTCCCGTCGACGGTGGTGACGCGGGTGCCGGTGACGTCGACTGCGGTGCCCGCGTGCACTCGTACGAGGTCGAGAGCCAGCGAGGCTTGCAGGGCATGGGTGTCGAGCACGCAGTACGTCCGGTCGATGACGCGATGCCGATCGGTCCACACTGCGGGCCTGTGTGCAGTCGAGGCGATTGCGGACTCCGAGAGCCATGACGGCAATTCGTCCGCCCATGCCGAGTAGGTCGGCGTCCAGGTTCTGGACGGGTGCGGATCGAGTGCGAGAACGTCCATACCCGCGGCCGCGCAGCGGTGGGCGATCGCGCGACCCGCCGGTCCCAGCCCGACCACGGCGACGTCGGCCGACAGGTTGCTCACATTCCGCCGGTGGCGAGCAGGCCACCGTCGACGCGCACCGTCTCGCCGGTGATCCACGAGGACGCGTCCGAGACCAGGAACGCGACGAGCGATGCCACGTCCTCGGGGGTACCGAGTCGCTTCATCGGGTAGCCGGCCGCTGCTGCTTCTTCACCGCCGGCGAACAACGCCTCGGCGAACTTGGTCTTCACCACGCCCGGCGCCACCGCGTTGACGCGGATCTTCGGACCGAGCTGCCATGCCAGCTCCTCGGTGAGCCGAATCAACGCAGCTTTGGATGCGCCGTACGCGGCAATGACTCCGGTGGAGCGGATGCCTGCGACGCTGGCGATGTTGACGACCGCACCGCCGTGCTCTCCCATCCACGCATGGAACGCGTTCTGCACGAAGCCGAGCGTGCCGACGACGTTGGTGTCGAAGATCTTGCTGACACCGACGAGGTCGGCATCCATCAGCGAGCCGTAGACGGGGTTGATACCGGTGTTGTTGACCAGGATGTCCAGCGAACCGAAGGTCTCGACGGTGCGGTCCACTGCGGTGCGCCGGTGTTCCGGGTCGCCCGCGTTACCGTCCAGCGCGAGTACGGAGTCGCCGAGTTCCGCCGCGACGGCCAGCAACGGTTCCCGCTTACGCGCAGTGATGGCCACGTTGGCACCGCGCGCGAGCAGTTCTGCGGCGATCGCGCGGCCGATGCCTCGACTACCCCCGGTGACCAGTGCGGTCCGTCCGGTGAGGTCGAGGGGCAGGGCTGGGCGGGCAGTGGCCGTTTCGGTGACGTCGGTCATCGCTCAGACGTTACCGGGGTCACCTGCGTTCCTGGGTGGAGGCACGTGAATGCTGAGCTAAAATGGGGGTTTGCTGTGCCGACCTACGGCGCTTTCATTGCTCGCTCGTCGGTCGACGAGCACTCATCTTGTTCGGCAATCGCTAGGAGCTCACGCGTGATCACCGCCACCGACCTCGAAGTTCGTGCCGGTGTGCGGACCCTTCTGTCCACCGAGGGGCCCGCGCTCCGCGTGCAGGCAGGTGACCGCATCGGGCTGGTCGGCCGCAACGGTGCCGGAAAGACCACCACGCTGCGCATCCTGGCGGGCGAGGGCGAACCGTATGCCGGCGAGGTTGTACGCACCGGAGATCTCGGCTACCTCCCGCAGGATCCCAAAGAGGGCGACCTGGACGTGCTGGCCAAGGACCGGGTGCTGTCGGCCCGCGGGCTGGACACCCTCCTGCACAGTATGGAGAAGCAGCAGGCTCTGATGGCCGAGGTTGCCGACGAGACATTGCTCGACAAAGCCGTCCGTAAGTACGGCGAGCTGGAAGAGCGGTTCGCGTCCCTCGGCGGCTACGAAGCCGAGAGCGAAGCGGCTCGCATCTGCAACAGCCTCGGCTTGGCCGATCGCATCCTCGGTCAACCGCTGCGGACCCTGTCCGGCGGTCAACGTCGACGCGTCGAACTCGCTCGCATTCTGTTCGCCGCGTCCGACGGCAGTGGCGGACGCTCGAACACCACATTGCTGCTCGACGAGCCCACCAACCACCTCGACGCCGATTCCATCACCTGGTTGCGCAGTTTCCTGCAGAACCACGAGGGCGGACTCATCGTGATCAGTCACGATGTCGAACTGCTCGGTGATGTCGTGAACAGGGTGTGGTTCCTCGATGCAGTGCGCGGTGAGGCCGACATCTACAACATGAACTGGAAGAAGTACCTCGACGCACGCGCCACGGACGAGCAACGGCGCCGTCGCGAACGCGCGAACGCGGAGAAGAAGGCGGGTGCGCTGCGCGTCCAGGCCGCCAAGATGGGTGCCAAGGCAACCAAAGCCGTTGCGGCACAGAACATGGCGAAGCGCGCAGACAAGCTGATGGCCAACCTCGATGCGGAGCGCGTATCGGACAAGGTTGCGCACATTCGCTTCCCTGAGCCTGCTCCCTGCGGCAAGACACCGTTGATGGCCAAGAACCTGACCAAGATGTACGGGTCGCTGGAGATCTTTGCCGGCGTCGATCTGGCGATCGACCGGGGGAGCCGCGTGGTGGTGCTCGGGCTCAACGGTGCCGGTAAGACGACACTGCTGCGCATTCTGGCCGGAACCGAGAAGGCAGACACCGGAGAGATCGAACCCGGCCACGGCATGCGCGTGGGTTACTTCGCCCAGGAGCACGACACCCTCGACGACATGGCGTCGGTGTGGGAGAACATCCGGCATGCGGCACCCGACACCGGCGAGCAGGAGCTCAGATCGCTACTCGGTGCCTTCATGTTCACCGGACCCCAGCTCGAGCAGCCGGCAGGAACACTGTCCGGCGGTGAGAAGACGCGTCTGGCGCTGGCCGGACTGGTGTCTTCGGCTGCGAACGTGCTGCTGCTCGACGAACCGACCAACAACCTCGATCCGATCTCACGTGAGCAGGTTCTCGACGCACTGCGCAGTTACAAAGGTGCTGTCGTGCTGGTGACTCACGATCCGGGTGCCGCCGAGGCGCTCTCACCAGAACGTGTCATCCTCCTTCCCGACGGCACCGAGGACCACTGGTCGCAGGACTACCTGGAACTGATTCAGCTGGCCTGACCAGGGTCGCGCCTGCGCACCGATTCTTCGACCAGATCCAGAATGGCCGACAGGTTCGACCCGCCGTTGCCCGACGCGATTCTGGCGACCAGACCGTCGAGAACGAGGTCCAGGTAGTCGGCCAGAACATCGTTCGGCACGTCGTCCCGTAGTTTTCCTGCCGTCTTCTGGCGCTCGAGTCGGCCGAGCGTCGCATCGGTCAGTTCGGCCGAACGCTCCGCCCAGCTGGTTCGGAAGTCGGCGTCGGTTCGTAGTCGTCGGGTGATCTCGAGCCGCGTTCCGAGCCACTCGAACTGCTCCGGCTGAGCCAGCATGTCTCGCATCACCTGAACCAGACCCTGCGTCGCAGCGACTTCTGCCATGCGCCGGGCGTCCTCCTGCGCCAACGCGAGGAAGAGACCGTCCTTGTCCTTGAAGTGGTGGAAGATGGCTCCGCGGGAGAGGCCCGTCGCCTCCTCGAGGCGTCGCACGGTCGCGCCCTCGTAGCCGAACTCTCCGAAGCATTTACGCGCGCCGTCGAGAATTTCGCTGCGGCGGGCCGCCAGGTGGTCTTCACTGACCTTGGGCACGTGTGAAACTCCTACTTTCCGATGAAGGGGCCCGTACCGATACGGCGATGGGCCCGAAACACGTATCGAGTTCCGGGCCCATCGCTGTGCGTGGCGTCTGTCTACAGTGCCGTGTGACTAGCCTCTGATCATGTTGCGCAGGACGTACTGCAGGATTCCGCCGTTGCGGTAGTAGTCCGCTTCACCGGGGGTATCGATACGGACCACGGCGTCGAACTCGACCTTGGTTCCGTCTTCCTTGGTCGCGGTCACCGCCATCGTCTTCGGGGTGGTGCCCTCGTTCAGCTTCTCGACGCCGATGATGTCGAACGTCTCGGTGCCGTCGAGCTTGAGCGACGCTGCGCTCTCGCCTGCCGGGAACTGCAGCGGAACGACGCCCATGCCGATGAGGTTGGAGCGGTGGATGCGCTCGAACGACTCGGTGATGACCGCCTTGACGCCCAGGAGCGAGGTGCCCTTGGCCGCCCAGTCACGGGAGCTTCCGGAGCCGTACTCCTTGCCGCCCAGCACGACCAGCGGGATGCCGGCCTTCTGGTAGTTCTGCGACGCATCGTAGATGAACGACTGCGGGCCACCGTCCTGGGTGAAGTCGCGGGTGTAGCCACCCGAGACGTCGTCGAGCAGCTGGTTCTTCAGACGGATGTTCGCGAACGTTCCGCGAATCATGACCTCGTGGTTGCCGCGACGCGATCCGAGCGAGTTGTAATCCTTGCGCTCCACGCCGTGCGAATCGAGGTACTGAGCGGCAGGCGTACCGGCCTTGATGGGTCCTGCCGGGCTGATGTGGTCGGTGGTGACCGAATCGCCGAGCAGGGCCAGCACGCGGGCACCCTTGATGTCCTCGACCGGAGCCGGGTCCATCGTCATGCCGTCGAAGTACGGAGGCTTCCGCACGTACGTCGAGTTGGGATCCCACTCGAACGTGTCGCCCTCGGGGGTCGACAGGTTCTGCCAGCGGCTGTCACCGGCGAAGATCGTCTCGTAGGACTTGCTGAACATGTCCCGGCTGATCGAGGACTTGATCGTGTCCTCGATCTCCTGCGACGACGGCCAGATGTCCTTGAGGTACACCGGGTTGCCCTCGTGGTCGTTACCGAGCGCGTCGGTCTCGAAGTCGAAGTCCATCGTGCCCGCGAGGCCGTAAGCGATGACCAGCGGCGGAGACGCCAGGTAGTTCATCTTGACGTCGGGGGAGATGCGACCCTCGAAGTTGCGGTTGCCCGACAGCACAGCGGTCACCGAAAGATCGTTGTCGTTGATCGCCTTCGAGATCGGCTCGAGCAACGGGCCCGTGTTACCGATGCACGTGGTGCAGCCGTAGCCACCCAGGAAGTAGCCGAGCTTCTCGAGGTACGGCCACAGGCCGGCCTTCTCGTAGTAGTCGGTCACGACCTGCGAACCGGGTGCCATGTTGGTCTTGACCCACGGCTTGGTGGACAGACCCTTTTCGACGGCGTTGCGAGCGAGCAGTGCTGCGCCCAGCATGACCGACGGGTTGGAGGTGTTGGTGCAGGAGGTGATACCTGCCACCACGACGGCGCCATGGTCGAGAACGAATTCGCCTGCTTCGTCGGTGATGACACGAACCGGCTTGCTCGGGCGACCTTCGGAGCCGTATGCGGCGGACCGCACGTCGACTGCATCGTCTTCCGCGAAGCTCAGCGACGCGGGATCGCTGGCCGGGAACGACTCGTTGAGGGCCTCGTCCAGCTTGCTGTCACCCTCGTGCGCCGGGTGGTTCTCCTCCACGTAGTTGTGGATGTCCTTGCGGAACGCAACCTTGGACTCCGACAACAGGATTCGGTCCTGCGGGCGCTTCGGGCCTGCGATGGACGGGACGACCGTGTTGAGGTCGAGCTCGATGTACTCGGAGTACACGGCTTCGTTCTTCGGGTCGTGCCACATGCCCTGTTCCTTGGCGTACGCCTCGACGAGAGCGAGCTGCTCGTCGCTGCGGCCGGTGAGGCGCAGGTAGTTGATCGTCTCTTCGTCGATCGGGAAAATGGCTGCGGTGGAGCCGAATTCGGGGCTCATGTTGCCGAGGGTGGCGCGGTTGGCGAGGGGAACCTCGGCCACACCTTCGCCGTAGAACTCCACGAACTTTCCGACGACGCCGTGCTTGCGCAGCATCTCGGTGGCGGTCAGAACGACGTCGGTGGCCGTGACGCCCGGCTGAATCTCGCCCGAGAGCTTGAAGCCGACGACACGCGGGATCAGCATCGACACGGGCTGGCCGAGCATGGCAGCTTCGGCTTCGATTCCGCCGACGCCCCAGCCGAGCACGCCGAGGCCGTTGACCATCGTCGTGTGCGAGTCGGTTCCGACGCAGGTGTCGGGGTACGCCTGGCCCTTGCGGGTCATGACGGTCGGTGCGAGGTACTCGATGTTGACCTGGTGCACGATGCCCATGCCGGGCGGGACGACCTTGAAGTCGTCGAAGGCGCCCTGGCCCCAACGCAGGAACTGGTAACGCTCGCCGTTGCGCTCGTACTCGAGGTCGACGTTGCGCTCGAGTGCATCGGCGCGGCCGAACACGTCGAGGATGACCGAGTGGTCGATGACCATGTCGGCGGGGGAGAGGGGGTTGACCTTGTTGGGGTCGCCGCCGAGGGTGGTCACGGCCTCACGCATGGTGGCGAGGTCCACGACACACGGAACGCCGGTGAAGTCCTGCATGATGACTCGTGCAGGGGTGAACTGGATTTCGATACTCGGGTCGGCCGAGGGATCCCACGACGCGATCGAGCGAATATGGTCGGCGGTGATGTTGGCACCGTCCTCGGTGCGAAGGAGGTTCTCCGCGAGGACCTTCAGTGCATAGGGCAGTTTCTCGGCACCGGGCAAGGCCGACAGCCGAAAGATCTCGTACGAGTTCTCTCCGACTTCGAGGGTGCCCTTTGCACCGAATGAATTGTTACTTGCGGTCACTTCAGCTCCACTCGTCTATGAGGCACACCGCCGACGGGGCTGTGTCGACGGTTGAAGCGAGGCGCTGACCGTGTGTCTCGGCATGGCATCCGGCGTGCGGATTGCTTGCGGACCCTCGGGCAGTGTCTCGATGGAAGTCTAACAGTACGCTTGTCCTGTGAAAACGTGCGGGTCCGTTTCGCGGTGGACACCGAGAGAACGACCCACGTCACAATCCTCACGTAGTGCTTCGTGCGACGCAATGAAGGGCGGCCTCAGTTGCCGCGTCGGGCATACCTGCCTCCCGAGAATCCACGGCACCGTGACGTAGGGTTCCACGCGACTGGTTCCTACCGACTGGACGAGAGATGACTGAGCCGATCCACGCTGTTTCCCCACTTGCCACCGATATCCCGGCAGGTCTGGACGTCGACAGCATCGTCGCCACGGTCCGCGAGTCGGGAGTCAGCGCTCCTGCGGGCGAGCAGGACGGACTGACGGCCGCCGTGAACCGAGCCGAGGACCACGGAATCGATCTGAGCATCGTGATCGTCCCCGACGAACCGCGCCACGATTCGCAGCTACGCGACCTCGCCACTGCGGTCGGTGCCCGCGAGGGCGGAACGGTGTTGGTGCTGAGCCCGGGGCAGGTCGGAACCTTCAGCGACTCGATCAGCCGAGTGACACTCGAAGCCGGGCAGGATCGCACCTACACCGGAAATCACGTCGTCGCCGCCGACAACTTCGTCGACACCCTCGTCGAGGACCAGACTCCGTGGGGCTTGCTGACGGGTGGGCTGGTGGTGATCGTCGCCGCGGTAGCCGCGTTGACAGCCGCTGTGAAGGTCCGGCGATACCGCGCGCGGTCGGCCACTGCCGACCCGCACGAAGCGCAGCCCGTCGAGCGCTGACGTAGCGCGCACATTCGTCATTCGACCGACCGACACCGACGCGTGATCGCGCCACCGGACGGCGGTCCGGAAAAAGTCCGAAAAATTGTTTCGGGCAAACACCGAGTTCACGGCATTGTGCCTGGTGGAATTACAAATGTGTCATTTGTGACTGGAGTTTCTTTAGTGTGCGAAGTGTCGTACGGTGCCATTGGCACTGCTGGGGAAGGAGTGTCGCAGAAGGCAGGTGTCATCCGTGGGGAACTCGGGAGGCCACTGCTTCGGGTGTGACTGACGTGGTTCGCACCTGTCGTGTCGCTGCGCGCCACTTTCCCGCCCGGCGAACATGTTCACCGTCACCTGCGATCGGGGTGGGAACGGGGAACGCCTCGACGGCACGACGGTCCTCTCGGGACCCGAGTGAATGCCGGACCCGAGGGAGACATTTGTGAGCCGACGTCCAGTTCGCGGCACGCGCCGCAGAGCGCTCGTCCGTACCCGATTCGTACTGGCAGGTGCCGGTCTGGTTCTCGCGCTGACCGCGACCATGCCCGGAGTCGCCGCCGCGGTACCGCCACCCCCGCCCAACCCGTCCGATACCGACATCGCCGCGGCCGGCAGCGCCGTCGACTCACGCCTGGGGCAGGTCGGACAGCTGATCGACGCGATCGCATCCGCCAACCAGCAACTCGCACAGCTCGACGACGAGGTTGCCGTGAAGCGAGAAGGCGTCAACAAAGCCCTGGTCGACCTGCAGAACGCCCGGGACGCCGCTGACGTGGCCGCAGCAGTCGTGGGAGCAGCGCAGCAGGCGCTCGCCGATGCAGGCACACAGATTCAGGCAGCCCAGCGCAAGTTCGACGAATTCGCCAAATCGAGCTACACCCAGGGCTCGGGCGTCGCCTCGATGGCGTCGTTCCTCGGTTCGAGCGGACCGGACGACGTTCTCGACCGCGCCCAGGTCCTGAAGGTGCTGTCCAACAGCCAGAATGCCGTGCTCGACAGCCTCCAGCGGGCCCGGACCGAGCAGGCGAACCGGGACTCGGCCGCCCGCGAATCCAAGCAGCAGGCGGACGCGGCAGCGTCCGAAGCCGAATCGAAGAAAGCCGAGGCCGAGCAGGCCATCGCTGCAGCGCAGGCAGCGTTGCAAGCCGAGGCCGATCAGAAAGCCGCCATCGAGTCCCAGCGAGACGCCGCTCAGACCGAGCTCGACGCAGCCCGCAGCAATGTGGCCGGCCTCCAGGGTCAACGAGCCGCATACAGCGACTGGGAGGCGCAGAAGGCAGCAGAGGACGCAGCAATAGCAGCAGCCGCAGCTGCCGCTCGCGAGGCCGCGGTTCAGGCGGCGGCCCGGGTGTCGGCCAACCTGGCCGCACAACAGCGAGCCGCTGCGATCGCCGAGGGCCAACGCTCGCACGTCGATGTCGACGACGACTCGAGTTCGTTTACCGACTCCGACAGTTCGAGCGGAACCACGACTCCGACCCAGCCCACACCCAGCAAGCCCACACCCAGCAAGCCCAAGCCCTCGACCACACCGTCGGTCACGGGCAGTGCTGCCGTGGAATTGGCGATCGACCGCGGGATGAGCCAGCTCGGTGTTCCGTATTCCTGGGGCGGCGGCGACGAGAACGGGCCGACCAAGGGAATCCGAGACGGCGGAGTCGCAGACAGTTACGGCGACTACAACAAGGTCGGCTTCGACTGCTCCGGCCTCATGATCTACGCATTCGCAGGTCTGGGCATCTCTCTGCCCCACTACACCGGCTACCAGTACACGGCAGGCAAGCAGGTTCCGTCGTCGCAGATGAAGCGTGGCGACATGATCTTCTACGGACCGAACGCCAGTCAGCACGTCGCGCTCTACCTCGGCGACGGGAAGATGCTCGAGGCTCCGCAATCCGGATCGGTGGTCAAGGTCTCCGACGTCAGATACAGCGGTATGACGCCGTACGCCGTGCGCATGGTGTCCTGAGCTCGCTGTCGCTCCCGAGGTCGCTGTTCGGTACTTCTGCGTCGTTCCGCAGGCTCCACTCCGGCGCGCGGGTCAGGGGTGGGTTTCGGCGCGCGCGAGCATCACCTGGAATAGTTGATCTCGGCGGTATGGAACGTGCCCGACGATGATCGACTGAAAGCGGTGAATTCTTGGTGACATCACGTGACGGCCGGATTTCGAACGACGAGGAGCCGACACAGATCGGGTCTTCGAGTCCGAATCCGCAGGGTGGGGAGCCGGAGCGGGTGGACAGTCCCGATCTCGCCGACGACGTTCGGCTTCTCGAGAAGGCCGTGTACGAGGTCAAAAGGGTGATCGTCGGTCAGGATCGTCTGGTCGAGCGCATTCTGGTCGGCTTGTTGGCCCGTGGGCACGTGCTGCTGGAAGGCGTTCCCGGCGTGGCGAAGACCCTCGCAGTGGAGACGTTCGCCCGCGTTGTCGGTGGCTCGTTCTCCCGCGTCCAGTTCACCCCGGACCTGGTACCCACCGACCTGGTCGGAACCCGCATCTACCGTCAGGGCCGCGAAGAGTTCGACACCGAACTCGGCCCGGTCGTCGCGAACTTCGTCCTTGCCGACGAGATCAACCGAGCACCGGCGAAGGTCCAGTCGGCGCTGCTCGAAGTCATGGCCGAGCGGCACGTGACCATCGGTGGCAGGACGTTCCCCATGCCCGATCCGTTCCTGGTGATGGCGACGCAGAACCCCATCGAGAACGAAGGCGTGTACCCGCTCCCGGAAGCCCAGCGCGACCGCTTCCTGTTCAAAATCGTCGTCGACTATCCGACGGTGGAAGAAGAACGCGAGATCGTCTACCGCATGGGGATCAAGGCCCCCGAGCCCAAGCAGATACTCGACCCTGTCGAGTTGGTCCGTCTGCAGAACCTGGCCAGTTCGGTGTTCGTGCACCACGCGCTCGTCGACTACGTGGTTCGGGTCATCGCCGCCACCCGCACGCCCGAACAGTTCGGGTTGGACGATGTCGGCAGCTGGATCGCATACGGGGCCTCCCCGCGTGCGACCCTCGGCATCATCGCTGCGTCCCGCGCCCTCGCCCTGCTGCGAGGCCGCGACTACGTCGTTCCTCAGGACGTGCTCGAGGTGATTCCCGACGTGCTCCGGCATCGGCTGGTGCTCTCCTACGATGCCCTCGCCGACGAAGTGACGCCCGAGACCGTGATCTCCCGCATTCTGCAGACCGTCGGACTACCGCAGGTGTCGCCGCAGGCGGTTCCGATGTCGCAGGACAACGGCACCGCACCCGGTCAGCCCTTCGGTGGTCAACAGGGCACACCGCAGTTCCCGGGAGCGGGGCCGCAGTATCCGGCTCAGGGACCGTATCCGGCCCAGGGGCAGTACCCGGGGCAGGGACAGAATCCGGGGCAGGGACAGAGCCCGACCCAGGGGCAGTACCCGGGTCAGCCGCAGTTCCCCGGGCAAGGGCCCGGCTCGGCACCCCAGCCCGGACCCGAGCAGCGCCCACCGGGCGGTCCGGCCGGCGAACCCGCTCCGTCGCTGCACAAGCCGTCGGGTGATGCATCGTCGACCGGTTCGCCGGGTCAGTGAGCGCAGCCGACAGTGCCGGCCGAGGTGCGGTCTCACGTCCGCCGTCGTTTCGGTCCGGCGAACTGCGTGATCCGAAGTTGGCCGCTGCGCTGCGCACGCTCGAGATAACGGTGCGGAGGCGTCTCGACGGCGTTCTACACGGCGACCACCTCGGCCTGATACCCGGCCCGGGATCCGAACCGGGGGACGCGCGCGAGTATCAGCCCGGTGACGACGTTCGGCAGATGGACTGGTCGGTCACTGCCCGGACGACACACCCACACGTGCGGCAGTCGGTGGCCGATCGCGAACTGGAAACGTGGCTTGTCGTCGATCTGTCGGCCAGCCTCGACTTCGGAACCGCGGGGTGCGAGAAGCGCGATCTCGCGGTCGCGGCCTCGGCTGCCATCACCCACCTGACCGGCGGCGGTGGTAATCGCATCGGAGCTGTCGTGGCCACCGGCGCGACGACGACGCGAATCCCGGCGCGCGGTGGGCGGGTACACAGCCAGTCGATGCTGCGGACGATCGCTACGACACCGTCCGCCGCGGATGGCGTCCGAGGAGATCTTCGCGATGCCGTCGAGGCGCTGCGGCGTCCCGAACGCCGTCGCGGTCTGGCCGTGGTGATCAGCGACTTCCTCGGCCCGATCGACTGGGAGCGATCACTGCGGGCGATCTCTGCCAGACACGACGTACTGGCCGTCGAGGTACTCGATCCGCGAGACCTCGAACTTCCGGATGTGGGAGACGTGGTTCTGCACGACCCGGAGTCCGGCCGCACTCGGGAGTTCGCCGCGACGCCCAGGCTCCGCGCCGACTTCGCGCGAGCAGCCGCAGCACACCGCGACGACGTGGAGAAAGCGTTGCGCCGATGCGGGGCACCGCGTTTGACTCTGCGCACCGACGGTGACTGGATCGCCGATGTCGTCCGCTTCGTCACTGCTCGCAGGCACACCATCGGCTCCGGTTTCACCAATACCGCGAGGGCAGGTTCGCGATGAGCCTCACCGATTTCTCTGCGCCGTGGTGGCTTGCGTTTCTCGTCGTCGTCCTCGCCCTGACGGCGGGGTACGTCTGGATTCAACGCCGCAAGCAGAAGCACGTGCTGCGTTTCTCCAACATGGAGTTGCTCGAGTCGGTCGCGCCGAACCGGCCCAATCGTCTGCGTCATCTCCCGACCGCACTGGTACTGGTCGGGCTGATGTTCCTGACCGTCGCGTTGGCAGGCCCCACTGCCGATCAACGTGTTCCACGCAACCGCGCGACGGTCATGCTCGTCATCGATGTGTCGCTGTCCATGGAAGCGACGGACGTCGAACCCACTCGGCTGGCTGCGGCCCAAGAAGCAGCGAAGTCGTTCGCCGATGGCCTCACACCCGGCATCAACCTCGGTCTCGTCGCATTCGCCGGCACTGCCTCGGTATTGGTCTCACCCACGGCCAACCGCGACGCCACCAAGTCGGCAATCGACAAACTGCAGCTCAGCGAGCGTACGGCCACCGGTGAAGCAATCTTCACCTCGCTGCAGTCGATCGACACTCTCGGCGCGATCCTCGGGGGTGGCGACGCGGCACCGCCGGCCCGCATCGTGCTGCTCTCCGACGGTAAGCAAACCGTTCCCCAGAACCTCGACGATCCACGAGGCGGCTACACCGCAGCGCGCGCAGCCAAGGACAAGGGAGTGCCGATCTCGACGATCTCGTTCGGCACCAGCTACGGGTCGGTCGAGATCGAAGACGAAGGTGGAGGCGGGGTCGAGCGCGTGCCCGTTCCGGTCGACGACCCGTCGTTGCGCGAGATCGCGACTCTGTCCGGAGGGAGTTTCTTCACGGCTTCCTCGCTCGAGGGCCTCCGAGACGTCTACGACACCCTGGAGGAGCAGATCGGCTTCGAGATCACCCGCGGGGACGCATCGCGACCCTGGTTGATCCTCGGTGTCCTGTGCATCTCCGCCGGGCTCGGTTCGGCGTTGGTGATGCGGCAACGATTGCCGTGATCGCTGTTATTACTCACCAGTAAGTTTCGCTTTGTCATTCCAGGACGAACAGATAGGTTGCTAGGCATGTCCACACCTGACTTCATCGCGCGATCGGTACTCGTCACCGGAGGTAACCGGGGTATCGGTCTGGCCATCGCCCAACGGCTCAGTGCCGACGGGCACAAGGTGGCCGTCACCCACCGCGGATCCGGGGCACCCGACGGATTGCTCGGGGTCGTCTGCGACGTCACCGACTCCGATTCGGTCGACGCGGCCTTCAAGGAGGTCGAGGAGAAGCACGGACCCGTCGAGGTACTCGTCGCCAACGCGGGCATCACCGACGACACCCTGCTGATGCGTATGACCGAGGAGCAGTTCCAGCGGGTCATCGATGCGAACCTGACCGGAGCCTTCCGAGTCGCCAAGCGCGCCAACCGGGCCATGCTGCGCGCGCGCTGGGGTCGGATGATCTTCCTCAGTTCCGTTGTCGCGATGGCCGGCGGGCCGGGGCAGATCAATTACGCGGCGTCCAAGGCCGGAGTCATCGGCATGGCCCGGTCGATCACGAGGGAGTTGGGTTCGCGGTCCATCACGGCGAACGTCGTCTCACCGGGATTCATCGAAACCGACATGACCGCAGAGTTGTCGGACGACTTGCGCGGCAAGGCGAAGGAATACATTCCACTTCAGCGTCTCGGTCAGCCCGAGGACGTTGCAGCAGTCGTGAGTTTCCTTGCGGGTCCGGACTCGTCGTACGTGTCCGGTGCTGTCATTCCCGTCGACGGCGGCATGGGCATGGGGCACTGAGAAACCCTCTCGCACAACGATTTCGATAGATACTCACCTCCGAATTAAGGACGTAGCATTATGGGCGGATTGCTCGAAGGCAAGACCATTCTCATCACCGGCATCATCACCGACGCGTCGATCGCGTTCCACGCCGCGGCCATGGCGCAGGAGCAGGGTGCCAAGGTGATCATCACCGGGTTCGATCGGCTGCGGCTCATCGACCGCATCGCGCAGCGGCTGCCCAAGGAGGTGCCCCCGGCGATCGAGCTCGACGCCACCAACGAGGAGCACCTCGCCGCGCTGGCGGACCGAATTCGTGAAGTAGCGCCGGAGGGTATCGACGGAGTTCTGCACTCCATCGCATTCGCACCTCGCACCCTGATGGGCCCGGATGCCAAGCCGTTCCTCGACGGCCCCGGCCCCGACGCGGCGAGGGCATTCGAGATCTCGGCGTGGAGCTACGCATCTCTCGCGCGTGCCGTGCTCCCGGTCATGAACGAGGGTGGCTCGATCGTCGGAATGGACTTCGATCCGCGGACGTCGATGCCGTACTACAACTGGATGGGCGTGGCCAAGGCTGCTCTCGAGTCGGTGAATCGTTACGTGGCACGGGAAGTGGGCGCAGCCAAGCGTATCCGCTCCAATCTCGTTGCAGCAGGACCGATCAGGACTCTTGCCGCCAAGGCGATTGCGGGCACCGCGACCGGCGATGCGGCCAAGATGGACCAGCTGAACGTGTACTGGGACGGCGCCGCTCCCATTGGATGGGACGTCAACGATCCGACCGTCGTCGCCAAGTCGATCGTCGCGTTGCTGTCGGATTGGCTGCCCGGAACCACCGGGTCGATCGTGTACGTCGACGGCGGAGCGAGCCACAACACGTACCTGCCCGAAAACATGTGACACGTCGGTGAGCGGAGTCCGACGTGGGCTCGCTCACCGTAGGTTTCGTCGACCGATTGTGCCCCTGCCGCAGCCCTGCTGCGACAGGGGCACAATGGATTCATGACCACCCCTGGAGATTTCGACGCACTGTTGGTGCTCTCGTTCGGCGGACCGGAAAAGCCCGCCGACGTTCGCCCGTTTCTCGAGAACGTCACTCGCGGACGTGGTGTGCCGCCCGAGCGTCTCGACGCCGTCGTCGAGCACTACATGCACTTCGGTGGCGTGTCACCGATCAACGAACTCAATCGCGACATCATCGCCGCACTGCAGGCCGAGTTCGATTCGGCCGGAATCGAATTGCCGATCTACTTCGGTAATCGCAATTGGCATCCGATGGTCGAGGACACCGTTGCGACGATGAAGGCGGACGGCGTCCGCTCCGCGCTCGTCTTCCCGACTTCCGCGTGGGGCGGGTATTCCGGGTGCAGGCAGTACCACGAGGACATCGCCAGGGCCCGTGCATCGGTGGGGGACGACGCCCCGCATTTGCTCAAGATCCGTCAGTACTACGACCACCCGTTGATGGTCGAGGCGTTCGCCGAGGCCGTCGATGCCGCGCGCAGGTCTCTGCCAGAGGAGCATCGGGCAGGAGCGCGGCTGGTGTTCACTGCGCATTCCATTCCGTCGGCAGCCGACGCCAATGCAGGCCCACCCGCGGATGGTGGCCATCTGTACAGCCGGCAGGTTGCGGAGGCGTCGCGTCTGGTCGCGGCCGCATCCGGCAGCACCGAATACGATCTGGTGTGGCAGTCTCGTTCCGGACCACCGCAGGTTCCGTGGCTCGACCCCGACATCTGCGATCATCTCGAAGCACTGTCCGAGAAGTCCGTCGACGCGGTGATCGTGTGCCCGATCGGTTTCGTGTCCGACCACCTCGAAGTGGTGTGGGATCTCGACACCGAAGCCGAGGAGAAGGCCCGTGAACTCGGGATGGCGTTCGCTCGCGCGGGTACGCCCGGTTCCGATGCTCGATTCCCGAAGATGATCAGGGAGCTGGTGGACGAGTATCGCGTCGGCGGGACGTGCCGAGGACTCGGCAGCGTTCCCGGCTACGGATCCACCCTCGACGGCAATCGATGTGCCGTCGGATGTTGCGAGCAGCCGACGCGTCCATCGCGGACTGCGACGGCACCTGCCTGACTGGCGGCTCCTGCCTGACGGGTGGCCTCTTGCCTGTCTCGCGGCCCAGCCCCGACAGGACCGCTACGTGTCGGTCCTGTCGGTCATCGGGCCGACTGCATCGAGGCACCGATGCTCGTCGCCACGGCGATGGTCCGGGCCGTGCGCACGGCGGCCCACAGCGGCCGGACGAGTTCTTCTCGGGCGGCCGCTGCGGCAGCAGTCGGTGCCTCCGAGGGAGCCGATCCGGCGGCGACGGTGAGGATGGCCGCGACCCGATCGGCCGATTCGAGCACTCGGAAGGCGCGTTCGGACATCTCGGGGGGATAGCGGTGCCGTGCAGCGTCGGCGATCAGCTCGGCGATGCGAGTGCGCGGGTCGGCCTCGAGAGTGCGGGTGGGGAGCGATTGCATCTGTGCGAGTGCATCCGCCGCGCCGCGCACGGCCTCGCGCATCTCGTACTCGGCCTCACCGAGACCTCGATCTCGGTGGGCGTGAGAGGGAACGTCGATCGAATACACGGTCCAGCGCAGCACGTCGGGGCCCTCGACGACGGGTACCACCCCGATTCCGGCGGAGCCCGGGGTACCGATCATCACCGCCTGCTCGGCACCGATCGCTGCACGAGAGAATTCTGTCCGGGCCGGCAGTTCGGCCACCGCACCCGCTGCGGGCAGCACCAGACGTATCCGTTCCTCCCCGGCTGCGGGTGAGGGTCCTGCGTTCGCGGCGGTTCGGACCGCGGCGAGCGCCCCGGCGATGCCCTCTGCGTAGCCCGGAAAGCGCAGCCCGTACGTCGTTGCTGCTTCGTTGTCACCGGCACCGACCAGATGCATCGGTGCCCACTCGGACATCGCGTCGATGACGTCGTCCGGCGAACCGGCACCGGCCAGCCAGGAACCGGCCCACAGGGCAAGACTTGCACTCGGAGAACACACGACTCACGAGCATAGGTCGGCGTGGCGAACCGTGCTCGGGACGCCGGTATCGCTAGCGTTGGTCGCCGTGAACGACATGTACGGCGGAGACATTCTCAAAGGGCACAGTCGCATGCGGAAGGTTCCGGCACCGGAGGTGCCGGCCGAGCGCGGCATGGTGGTCGAGGACGCAGGTTCGGGTTATTGCGGTGCTGTGGTCGGCTTCGAGCGCACATACGACGGAGATTTCGTCCGACTCGAGGACGGCGCCCGAACGACGCGACTGTTCGCCCTGCGCGAGGCCGCATTTCTGATCGACGGCCGCCGGGTGACGCTGGTCCGCCCGAAGCCCGCGACCGCGGCCAAACCGACCAGATCGGCGTCCGGATCCACCAAGGTCGAGGGCCTGCGAGCCCGGACGGCTCGTGCCAGCCGTATCTGGGTCGAGGGTGTGCACGACGCGGCCCTGGTGGAAAGCGTGTGGGGACACGACCTTCGAGTGGAGGGCGTGGTCGTCGAACATCTCGAGGGCCTGGACAATCTGGGGGAGCGGTTGGCCGATTTCGGCCCCGGCCCGGGCCGTCGCGTCGGGGTCCTGGTCGACCACCTGGTGACCGGGTCCAAGGAATCGAAGATGACCAGATCGTTGGGCGAACACGTTCTCGTCACCGGCCATCCGTTCATCGACGTGTGGGAGGCCGTCAAGCCGTCGGCGGTCGGCATTGCGGCGTGGCCGAAGATTCCGCGCGGTCAGGACTGGAAGACCGGAATCTGTCGAGAGCTGGGCTGGGGAACTCCGCAAGAAGGATGGCGGCGGGTGTACTCGTCGGTGTCGAGCTTCCGAGATCTGGAGGCTCCACTGATCGGTGCCGTCGAACAGTTGGTCGATTTCGTCACCGAGTAGCTGTTACGACCAGCTGATCCGTCGGCGGATGTCCGATTCGTGCCAGGATGGAGCTTGTGGCAGCGATCTTGTGGCTCATAGCGGCGGTTGTGCTTGCCGGTGCCGAAGCACTGACGGGGGACTTCTTCCTACTGATGATCGCCGGCGGTGCGCTCGGTACCGCCGGGGTGTCGGCGTTGACCGACTTCCCGGTATGGGCAGACGCAATCGTTTTCGGCGTGTTGTCGTTGGCGTTGGTTCTGGGTCTGCGTCCGATCTTGTTGCGGCGCTTCGCACATCCGCCGGACACCCCGATGGGGGTTGCGGCTCTCACCGGTAAGAGTGCAGTCGTGCTCGAACAGGTCACTGCGCACGAAGGCCAGATCAAACTCGGTGGCGAGGTGTGGACCGCGCGTCCGTTGGACGAGACAGAGGTCTACGCCCCCGGTACCACCGTGACCGTGATGGAAATCGACGGTGCCACCGCCGTCGTATGGAAGGGACCGTAAAGCCAGTGGAAGCACTCATAGCACTGGCCGTCATCGTTGCGTTCGTCGCCGTGTTGATGGCCAAGTCCATCTCGATCGTCCCGCAAGCCGAGGCAGCAGTGATCGAAAGACTCGGTCGGTACACGCGTACCGTGTCCGGTCAGCTCACGTTCCTCGTCCCGTTCGTCGATCGCATCCGTGCGAAAGTCGATCTGCGAGAACGGGTCGTCTCGTTCCCGCCGCAGCCGGTCATCACCAAGGACAACCTGACGGTGTCGATCGACACCGTCGTCTATTTTCAGGTGACCAATGCACAGTCGGCCGTGTACGAGATCAACAACTACATCGTCGGTGTCGAGCAGTTGACCACGACCACGCTGCGTAACGTCGTCGGCGGAATGACGTTGGAAGAGACTCTGACGTCCCGTGATTCGATCAACGGTCAGCTCCGAGTGGTGCTGGACGAGGCCACCGGTCGGTGGGGTCTTCGAGTCGCCCGCGTCGAGCTCAAGAGCATCGATCCGCCACCCTCGATTCAGGAATCGATGGAGAAGCAGATGAAGGCCGACCGCGAGAAGCGCGCGACCATTCTCACGGCCGAGGGGCACCGTGAATCGGCGATCAAGACAGCCGAGGGCGACAAGCAGAGCCGAATCCTCGCAGCCGAGGGCGGTAAGCAGGCGGCCATCCTCACTGCCGAGGGTGAGCGTCAGTCCAGAATTCTGCGGGCTCAGGGTGATCGCGCCGCGAAGTACCTCGAGGCTCAGGGGCAGGCGAAGGCCATCGAGAAGGTCTTCGGTGCCATCAAGGCCGGTAAGCCCACTCCAGAACTGTTGGCCTACCAGTACATGCAGACGTTGCCTCAGATGGCGCAGGGCGACGCGAACAAGGTGTGGATGATCCCGAGCGATTTCGGCGACGCTCTCAAAGGGTTCGCCAAGACCCTCGGAGCCCCAGGCGAGGACGGGGTGTTCCGATACGAGCCCAACGAGTCCGCGGGCAACGAGCCGAAGCCCGAGGACGACTCGGACGAGGTTGCGGAGTGGTTCGAGACAAAGACCGATCCGGCTGTCGCCGAAGCCGTCAAGGCCGCCGAGGCGGTGGCCCGTAAGCCGGTGGACACGTCGTTGGCCGCATCTCCGGAGCTGTCCAAGGGTCTGGATATCGGTGCCCTGTCGGCATCTCCCGAGGCAGAACCGGAAGCGCGCTGATCACGAATTGATCGCGAATCCCACGCCCGCTGCTGCCAGTGCCCACAGAACGCTGGCGAAGGTGCCGATGATGAACTGTTCGGAGGCGTGGGATTCGCGCAGTTCGGGGTAGCGCGCAAGTCCTTTGACCGCCAGTACGATGGCGATTCCCTCGGGCCAGCCGGTGAGAATGGATACCGCAACGGCAACACGTTCGAGAATTCCTATCGTCAACCCTCCACGCAGCGGCTCGACCGGCTCGTCGTCGGTCGAGTCGTTCTGTCGTCTGGCGACGCGAAAGACGCTCGGCACCACGGCGGTGCCGCCGACGGCGGCCACGGCAACGCTCAGGACGACTCCGACTGCATGACCGACGCCGTGTGCCGGCCCGGCGAGCGTGGCAAGCACAGCGGCTGCGGTGAGCAGAGTCGAGGCAGCCGCGGTGGGGACCCACAGCCTGACGCGGTCACCGGCCGGGACGAGGGCGACACCTGCCGTCAGAGCCAGTAGAACGAGGGCGACGACGATCATGACGTGTGGCTTCCTGTCGTGTTCGCCGCGTTCAACAACCTCGCGGCAAGGGTGCGGCCGGCGTTTTCGACGTGCCAGCCGGCGACGGAAAGTCGTTGCGACATAGCCTGTTTGCTGATGTCGAGCCTTTCGGCCGCGTCGGTCTGCGACATTCCCTCTGCCATGAGCGCAACCGCTTCTCGGCCCTGGTCCGAGCGACGAGCGACGAGTATGGCAACCAAGGTCGATGCGGTTTCGGCGTCCTCGGCCGCTTCCGGCTCGGGTCCGGTGACGGCGAGCGCAGCAGGCGCGTTCTTCGCTCTGGTGACGGCGTCTCGGGCAGCCTCGAATGCCTGGCCCCGGCCGGCGCGCGTCGTGTCGGGTAACGGAAGCTCGACCGAACCGACGCCGATTCCCACGCTCCAATGCGGCGTCGCCACCAGGTCGAGGGCGATCGCGACGACGGTTGCTGCGTCCTCGCAGACGGCCTGGACCTCGTCGCCTGCGGTGCGTTCGAACGGGCGGATCAGATCGAAATCTCGATAGCGGTCCAGTAGATCGGGCACGCGATCGATGTCGCGTCTGCTGCGACGCTGGTCGACGGTCATGACGAACATTCGACAAGGCTAGAGCGTTGATTGGATCAAGTCAAGCTTCCAGGCTTGATTGTCCCGAATCAAGGTTCTCACCCTGACGCCTGTTCTCCGGTGCCGACGCGGCCTCACGAGTCCGCGACAACCGCCAGTCGACGAACAACCCGCTCACGCCGATCGCAATGCAGATCCCGGACAGCACCAGCAGTGCGGGATGGGTCTGCCCGCCGATTGCTCCACCGATCACCACGATCCCGAGGGTGCCGGGCAGCATGCCGGCGGCAGTGGCCAGAGCGAAGGGTACGAGTCGAACCGCCGACACACCGCAGGCGTAGTTCACCAGAGAGAAAGGCACCGGGGCGATCAATCGCAGAGAGCCGACCGCGAGCCACCCTCGTCGGCGCAGGCTCTCGTCGACAGAGTCGAGAGCCGAATGCGACATCCGCGACGCCACGGCTTCTCGCCCGATCGCCCGAACCAACAGCAGGGCGAGGACAGCGCTGACCGTAGAGGCACCGATCGTCACCGCCAGACCGGTGAATGGCCCGAACAGCACTCCGGCGCTCAATGTGAACAGGGTTCTGGGAATGGGTGCAATGGTCACCAGTGCATGGACGGCGAAGAACACGAGCGGAAACGCAGGACCGACCGAGGTGCCCCACTGGCGCATCTGCTCGACGCTCGGATGCGGGGCGAACACCGCAACGACAGCCAGGACGACGATCACCGCCAGTAGCGCGATCAGACGAAGGTCGCGCAGGTGCCGGGTCACGAGAGGCAAGAGTACCGGCGTGAGATGACAGAACGGTTCGGGAGCGGAGCCTGCGGAGTGACCGAAAAGGGGCGGGAGCGGAGCCTGCGGCGTGGGTCACCGAACGTGAGGTGATCCTCACGATAGCCTGCATGTAGGTGGGGTTAGCATCACTTCAAGTCGGGTGTAGGACTGCCCGCCGAACCGAGGGAGCAGCACACGTGTCCATCGCGTCGCACGAAGATGCCGCACGCAGTGCCCACGCGGCCTGGCAGCAGGCGGTGGCCGGGGTCCTGGCCAAGTCTCGCCGGGTCGATGTGGCCGATCTGCCTGCCGATCCCGAACATCTTCTCGATTCCACGACGTACGACGGAATCACGGTGTCTCCGCTGTACACCGCGTTCGACGAGCGCCCCGAGGGTCCGTTGCCGGGGCAGTTTCCGTACCTGCGGGGGCGTGATCCGCATCGGGACGTCAACGCGGGCTGGAAGGTGTGCATGCGTCACGGTTCCGACGTTCGTGACGGTGTGCCCGCGCTGAACGGTCAGATCCTCGATTCGCTCGCCAACGGCACCACTGCGCTCTGGTTGACGGTGGGGTCGCGTGGGTTGGATCCGTCGGATCTGTCGGAGGCTCTCCGTGGTGTGCTGCTCGAGCTGGCCCCGTTGACGATCGATGCCCGCAGGGATGTTCGCGCGGCAGCGACGGCACTGTTCGACGTTCTCGATGCGGCAGAGATCGACGATCGCGCCGCCGTCGACGTCAGGCTCGGAGTGGACACTCTCACTGCTGCAGTGGCAGGCACGGAATCCATAGCGATGGCCGAGGCACTCGAACTGGCTCGCGCGTGCATCGACCGCGCCGAGTCGATGCGTGCCATCACCGTCGACGGCACCGTGTTCCACAATCTCGGTGCGTCGGATGCGCAGGAACTGGGTGCGTCGATCGCGGCCGGACTCGAGTACGTCCGTTCGATGACCGAGAACGGTGTGGCCGTCTCGGATGCTTTGCGCCAGATCGAGTTTCGATTCGCGGCAACCGACGACCAGTTCCAGACCATTGCCAAGTTTCGCGCTGCTCGCATTCTGTGGGCACGGATTGCGCAGGTGTGCGGTGCGCCCGACGCCGGTGATGCTCCTCAGCATGCGGTGACGTCGGAAGCGATGATGTCGCAGCGCGATCCGTGGGTGAACATGCTGCGTACCACTCTTGCGTCGTTCGGCGCCGGAGTGGGTGGTGCGGATTCGGTGACGGTGCTGCCGTTCGACGCGGCACTGAACGGTGGCGCCGCCGGAGTGTCCAAGACGTTCGCTGCCCGTATCGCGCGAAACACTCAGTTGCTCCTGCTGGAGGAAGCCCATCTGGGTCGGGTTCTGGATCCGGGTTCGGGCTCGTGGTACATCGAGGAACTCACGGCTGCGGTTGCCGCGACGGCGTGGGACTGCTTCCAGACCATCGAAGCGTCGGGCGGATTCGCTGCAGCAACCGCGGACGGTTCGCTGGTCGCCGACATCGAGAAGACCCGTGCAGAGCGCGATTCCGACATCGCGCATCGCATCACTCCGCTGACCGGTGTCAACGAGTTTCCCAATCTGGCCGAGGCCCCCCTGACTCCCGAGCAGACGCAGCCTGCCGGCTCGGCACCCGTGTATCGGTACGGCCGGGCATTCGAGTCGCTCCGAGATCGATCGGATTCTTATCTGGCCCAACATGATTCGCGGCCCCAGGTGCTACTGGTCCCGTTGGGGACCGTCGCCGAGCACAACGTCCGGACGACCTTCGCGTCCAATCTGTTGGCGTCGGGGGGAATCGAAGCGGTCAACCCCGGCCCCCTGGGCGTGGACGCTGTCGCCGGTGCTGTCGAAGCGTCGGGAGCCTCGATCGCTGTGGTGTGCGGAACCGACAAGCGCTACGGCGACGAAGCCGCTACTGCCGTGGATGCTCTGCGTGCGGCTGGGGTCTCGCGGGTCTTGCTCGCCGGCCCGGAAAAGATCTTCGCCGGCGTCGACGGCCCGTCCCGTCCCGACGGATTCCTGACCGCCAAGGTCGACGCCGTCGCCGTGCTGACCGAACTTCTCGACACGCTGGGAGCCTCGAAGTGAGTACCGACGAGAACCGAATCTCGCACACCATCGGCAGTTTCGCCGACGTACCGCTGGTCGATCCCGACGAGCCGACGCCGTCGCCGCCGTCCGCGGAGGACGTGGCCACACACGTGAAGAACGGTGCCAAGGCGAACTTCTACACCCCCGAGCAGGTGGTGTGGTCCACTCCCGAGGGCATCGACGTCAAGCCGGTGTACACCGAGGCAGACCGGGACGCCGCCGAGGCCGAGGGCTACCCGTTGCACAGCTATCCGGGTGCCCCGCCGTTCCTCCGCGGGCCGTATCCCACGATGTACGTCAACCAGCCGTGGACCATTCGTCAGTACGCCGGATTCTCCACCGCGGCCGAGTCCAACGCCTTCTACCGCCGCAACCTCGCGGCCGGGCAGAAAGGCCTGTCGGTGGCGTTCGATCTGGCCACGCACCGGGGCTACGACTCCGATCACCCGCGAGTGCAGGGTGACGTCGGAATGGCCGGTGTGGCAATCGATTCCATTTACGACATGCGTCAGCTGTTCGACGGTATCGACCTCGGTAGCGTCTCGGTGTCGATGACGATGAACGGAGCGGTGCTGCCGATTCTGGCGCTGTACGTCGCCGCCGCGGAGGAGCAGGGCGTCGGGCCGGAGAAACTCGCCGGCACCATCCAGAACGACATCCTCAAAGAGTTCATGGTGCGCAACACCTACATCTATCCGCCGAAGCCGTCGATGCGCATCATCTCGGATATCTTTGCGTACACCAGCGAGAAGATGCCGAAGTACAACTCGATCTCCATCTCCGGCTACCACATCCAAGAAGCCGGTGCCACAGCCGATCTCGAACTCGCCTACACCCTCGCGGACGGTGTCGAGTACATCCGAGCCGGCCTGGATGCCGGCATGGACATCGATACGTTCGCGCCGCGGTTGTCGTTCTTCTGGGCCATCGGAATGAACTTCTTCATGGAGGTTGCCAAGCTCCGCGCCGGGCGGCTTCTGTGGGCCGAGCTCGTCCAACAATTCGAGCCCAAGAGTGCCAAATCCCGTTCCCTGCGCACTCATTCGCAGACGTCGGGTTGGTCGCTGACCGCACAGGACGTGTTCAACAACGTCGCCCGCACCTGTGTCGAAGCCATGGCCGCGACCCAGGGCCATACGCAGTCCCTGCACACCAACGCGCTCGACGAGGCACTGGCGTTGCCGACCGACTTCTCGGCCCGTATCGCCCGCAACACTCAGCTACTCATCGCGCAGGAATCCAACACCGTTCGGCCGATCGATCCGTGGGGCGGGTCGCACTACGTCGAGTGGCTCACCCATCAGCTGGCGAATCGGGCTCGCGCACACATCGCGGAGGTCGAGGAAGCGGGCGGCATGGCGCAGGCCATCGGCGAAGGCATTCCGAAGTTGCGCATCGAGGAGGCGGCGGCTCGTACCCAGGCGCGCATCGACTCCGGGCGCCAACCGCTGGTGGGCGTCAACAAGTACGTGCCCGACGAGCCCGACACCATCGAGGTACTCAAGGTCGAGAACTCGAAGGTGAGAAAAGAACAGATCGAGAAGCTCGAGCGTCTTCGTGCCGAGCGGGACACCGCCGAGGTCGAGGCGGCATTGGCGAACCTGACTCGGGCCGCAGCGTCGGATCAGCCGGGCATGGAGAACAATCTACTGGCTCTCGCCATCGATGCCGCCCGCAAGATGGCCACCGTCGGTGAGATTTCCGACGCCTTGGAGAAGGTCTACGGGCGCCACCAGGCCGAAATCCGGACAATCAGTGGTGTGTACCGCGACGAGGCAGGCAAATCCGAGAACATCACCCGTGCCACCGCGTTGGTCGAACAGTTCGCCGAGGACGAGGGCCGTCGTCCTCGTGTTCTGGTGTGCAAGATGGGGCAGGACGGACACGACCGAGGCCAGAAGGTCATTGCCACGGCGTTCGCCGACATCGGCTTCGACGTCGACGTCGGTCCGTTGTTCCAGACGCCCGAGGAGGTGGCCCGGCAGGCGGCGGACAACGACGTCCATGTCGTCGGAGTGTCGTCGCTGGCGGCGGGCCATCTGACGCTGGTGCCTGCCTTGCGACAGGCCTTGGCCGACGTCGGGCGCGAGGACATCATGATCGTCGTCGGTGGCGTCATCCCCCCGGGCGATTTCGACGAGCTCTACGCGGCGGGTGCCGCGGCGATCTTCCCTCCGGGCACCGTCATCGCCGACGCGGCGATCGGCCTGGTGGAGAAGCTGTCCGTTGCGCTCGGGCATGCACCACGCGAGGCCAACGCCTGAATATGAACTCTCCGAACAAGGGCCGCGTCATCGACATCGATGCGGTGGCCGAGTCGGTCCGAGCGAACGAACGATCCGGCCTCGCGCGGGCGATCACGTTGGTCGAGTCGACCCGCGCGGACCATCGCGACTTGGCGCAGCAGTTGCTCCTCCGGGTACTGCCCGACGCCGGCGGATCGCACCGGGTGGGCATCACCGGGGTTCCGGGGGTCGGGAAGTCGACGTTCATCGATGCGCTCGGAATGCGGTTGATCGAACAGGGCCACCGGGTCGCGGTGCTGGCCGTCGATCCGTCGTCGACGCGGACCGGTGGTTCCATCCTGGGTGACAAGACCCGTATGTCGCGCTTGGCGGTGCAGGAGAACGCATACATCAGGCCGTCGCCGACCTCGGGAACGTTGGGCGGAGTGGCCCGCGCGACTCGAGAGACCATCGTCTTGCTCGAAGCCGCAGGGTTCGACGTGATCCTGGTCGAGACCGTGGGCGTGGGCCAGTCCGAGGTGACCGTCGCGAACATGGTCGACTGCTTCACGTTCCTCACGCTTGCGCGTACCGGGGATCAGTTGCAGGGCATCAAGAAGGGCGTTCTCGAACTCGCAGATCTGGTGGCCGTCAACAAGGCCGACGGCAAGCACGCGACCGACGCGAAGAACGCGGCGCGAGAGTTGGCGGGTGCGCTGCGGCTGATCTATCCGCACGATGCGATCTGGAAGCCCCCGGTGTTGACGATGAGCGCCATCGAAGGCACCGGCCTCGACGAGTTCTGGAACACGGTGCTCCGCCACCAGCAGGTGCTCCGTGACGCAGGCGAGTTCGCCGAGAAGCGTCGCAAGCAGCAGGTGGACTGGACGTGGACGATGGTCAACGATCAGCTACTGCGCCGGTTGGCTCAGAGCCCGTCGGTGAAGGCAATTCGAGACGACGTGGAATCTCGCGTGCGCGACGGGTCGCTCACGGCCGCATTGGCCGCTCAGGAACTACTCGACGCCTTCGATTCCTGACGTCTGCTGTCCCTACTGGGCGGGGTACAGAGTCGCCGCCAGCTCGCCGACGCGTTCGACGAGCTGATCGAAGAACGCCTGAGGATCGGCGTGGGTGGCGATGGCTGCGTTCGGAGGCTTGCACCACATTCCGCGCCAATCCGCCACCGTCGTTCCGCGAGTGAGGGTTCCGACCAGCTCCACGTCCACGGTCGCGTGCCGGTAGGTGGCGATATCCGGTTGCACCGCCACTGCAGCGGCGAACGGATCGTGCATGTGGGCCAGAAAGCCCTGCTCGTGATCGCGATGGAATTCGAAGTAGAAGCGGACCGCGTCCGAGAAATGGCGCACGATCGGGTTCGAGGCCGTCGATCGCGTCCCCGGCGCATCGGTCGACGAGATCAGCTCGGCCGGAACGCTTCCGGCGCGTTCACCGAGAAGGCGAATGTGCTCGGGTGTCATCTCGATGGTCTCGGTGATGTCGAGTGCGCACACGATCGGACGCCGGTCCTCGGGTAGTCCGGAGAAAGCGGCGAAGACCTCCGCTGCAGCCTCGGGGTCCACCGCGATGTTCCACTCGCTCGTCGGCGTCGTGTTGCCCTGATGCTGAAAAGCACCACCCATCAGCACCAATCGCTTCAAAAGCCGAGGCAACTCGGGGTCTCGGCGGACCGCCAGCGCGAGATTGGTCAGCGGACCGGTGACGAGACCGGTGATCTCACCCGGTCGCGAGCGAACCAACTCGATCCACATCGTGGTGGCATCGCGTGCGGACAGGTCCCGACTCGACACCGGCAGCTCCGCATATCCGATGCCCTGCGGTCCGTGAGTGTCCTCGGTGGTCATCAAAGGTGCCACCAACGGCACCTGCGCACCGAGCGACACTTCGATATCGGCCGCGCGGCACAGGTCGAGCCAGGCCAGGTTGTTCGCGGCGACCTGGTTCACCGGCACGTTACCGGCGGTGGACGCTATGCCGAGGATCTCGGCCTCGTCGGTGGCCAACAGGTAGAGCAGTGCGAGCGAGTCGTCGATCCCGGTGTCGACGTCGACGATCATCGGTACGGTCATGCGTTCACCCGAGTCGTCGGGTTGTGGCGGACCGGGAAGTTGACCGATCGGGCGATGAAGCACTTGGCTGCGGCCTCGGCGTGCAGTTCCTCCGCACGGGTCACCATCGAGGACTCGGCGACCGTCACTACCGGAGCCAGGGTCACCTCGACGAACTGCCCCGAGCCGTCGGATTGCTCGGTCATGACCCCGGTGGGGGAGTCGACGTAGTCGGTGACGGTCACGTGCGACGCGGCGGCCAACCCGAGGTACCACAGCATGTGGCAGCTCGACAGCGACGCCACGAGTAGCTCCTCTGGATTCCACCGCTCGGGATTGCCTCGAAAGCTCGGATCGGAACTGGCCGAGAGATCGGGTTTTCCGGGTGCCGTGACCAAATGATCGCGGTCGTATGCGGCTGCATTCGCCGTCCCGTGTCCGAGATTGCCGGTCCAGCTCACGGCCAGGGCGTAGTCATGGGTGGGCATGGGTCCATCGTGCCAGGCCGCCGTCCACCGTCGTCACGCACGCCGAGGAGACCTGTCCGTATTGCGATCAATGCGCCAATTGTCAAGGTAGTGGCCAAGATTCGATCGACCGTCCTCTACCTGGGGGAATATACGCTCGTGCGTGCCGATGTCCGTTTCGGCGTTTGTCTGCTGGTCATTGCGCTCGCTAACGTTGCTGCAATGACGGTTGCGCAAGGTCCAGAATCGCCCGAGTCGTCACCCCAGATCCCGAAATGGGGCCAGCGCCACGTACAGCGTCTGCGGCGTGACGCATTCTTCAAACGTATGCGTCGCAAGCCGGCGATGTCGGAAGAGAGCATCACAGTCGTGGACCAGCCCATGCTCAAGCGGGCCGTGTCTGCAGCGGCACTGGGCAACACGATGGAATGGTTCGACTTCGGTGTGTACGGCTATCTGGCCGCGACACTGGGCAAGGTGTTCTACCCGGACGCGTCACCCGCAGTCCAGTTGCTGTCGACCTTCGCCACGTTCGCGGCCGCGTTCGTAGTACGGCCACTCGGTGGACTCTTCTTCGGCCCTCTCGGCGACCGCATCGGACGCCAGAAGGTCCTGGCCGCCACCATGATCATGATGTCGATCGGTACGTTGGCCGTCGGCCTGATTCCCAGCTACGACTCGATCGGAATCTGGGCTCCCATCCTGCTGCTCGTCGCCCGCCTGGTTCAGGGATTCTCGACCGGTGGTGAATACGGCGGTGCCACGACCTTCATCGCCGAATACTCACCCGACAAAAGACGTGGTTTTCTCGGCAGTTGGCCCGACTTCGGCACTTTCGTCGGATACGCGATGGGGTCCGGATTGGTGACGATTCTCAATGCGGTACTGGGCGACGCCACCATGATCGAATGGGGCTGGCGCATACCGTTCTTCATTGCCGGACCGATGGGCATCATCGGTTTGTACCTGCGCCTCAAGCTCGAGGACACCCCCGCGTTCCGCAAGCAACTCGACGAGCACGACTCCAAGGTCAAGGCGCAGGAGACCGGACGCAGCTCGATCGGAAAGATCTTCACGGTCCATTGGAAAGCACTGCTCATCTGCATGGGAATCGTGTTGCTGTACAACGTCACCAACTACATGGTGACCTCGTACCTGCCCACGTACTTCACCGAGGTCGTCGGTCGCAGCCAGCTCAGCGCCGATCTGTTGGTCCTGTCCGCGATGGTCGTGGTCGTGTCCATCATCGTGGCCGTCGGTCGGCTGACCGACCGAATCGGCCGCAAGCCGGTGTTCGTGTTCGGTGCCATCGGACAGATAGTCCTGGCCATCCCGTGCTTTCTGCTGATTCAGCGCAGCGGATGGATCGGGCCTCTGATTGCGTGCCTGCTGCTGGGAGTGGTGTTGGCGTGCTTCGCCGCACCCAGCGCCTCCACCTTGCCTGCACTGTTCCCGACGCGCGTGCGCTACGCCGCACTGTCGATCGGATTCAACCTGTCGGTGTCGATCTTCGGCGGCACCACACCGCTGGTCACCTCGGCCCTGGTCAGTTCCACCGGCAGCACCATGATCCCGGCCTACTACCTGATCATCAGCGGCGTCATCGGTCTGATCGCCGTCGGTTTCCTCCGCGAGTCGGCTACTCAGCCGCTCGATGGTTCTCCGCCCCAGGTGGATTCGACCGAGGAGGCCAAGGATCTGTACACCGAGGCTTCTGCACTGACCGGGAGTAGCTCCGCAGACCGGTCAGCGCGGTAACCAACCGGCCTCGTCGCTACCCCAGACGTGAGCCGGGTACGCGTAGTCGGAGTAGCAGTCGAACACCGGTCGCGCTGCCGTCACCGAGCCGTGCGTGACCACGCACTCGGGTGGCGGTAGCGCGGCGGGGCCGTGTTCGGGGTCGCGCCCGGGAAGACCGGTCAGCCACGCCGCCGTTGCTGCGAGCGCTACGTCGACCGGTGCCGCAGCGCCCGACCCTTCTACGCGCGCCGCCAGTTCCGAGACGATTCCGGCAGCCAGCAGATAACCGCTCGCATGATCGAGCGCCTGAGCCGGAAGCCGACCGGGCCGACCGTCACGGCCTTCCAGAACAGAGATACCGCTCGCAGCCTGAACGAGGCTGTCGAAGCCCCGCCGCCGCGACCAGGGACCCTCTGTGCCCCATGCGCTGATGCGCCCGTGGACGAGGTCCGCCCGGTGTTCGAGGCCGAAACGATCGAGGGCCCCCGGCCGATACCCGGTGACGAGCACGTCGGCCGAGTCGAGGAGCCCGAGCATCCGATCGAGTCCCTCCGCCGTGTCCAGGTCCAGCAGGGCCGACCGCTTGCCCTGGCCGTTCTCCAGATGCTGCCAGGGCAACTCCGGGTGCCGGGGCGAATCGACACGGAGCACGTCGGCACCGAGAAGTGCGAGAGCGCGCGTAGCGACAGGACCGGCAATCACCCGCGTCAGATCGAGCACCCGGATACCCGCCAACGGGTATTCGGCACCGTGTGGCCAAAGCGACGAAAGCAGCCGGAACGACGGAATGCGCACTCGGGCAGCCGGATCGGCCGCACTTCGTGTAACGACCGGACCGGAGCTCGCGGCAATACCAGCGGGGTGAGCGGACCATTGATCTTCCGTGCGGACCCGCACGGCCAGAGCGCCCGACGCCGCGCACAGCTCTTCGAGCTCGAACCCGGACATTCCACGGAGTCGATCGCCGAACACGTCGATCGACTCCGCCGAGCCGGCGCCACCGAGGCCCACCACACCGAGCAATGCCTCTCGGTGGTGTGGGTAGTTGGCGTGGGTTCTCACCCAACCGTCGGACACCGGGAAGAAGCCGGACAGATCGGCGAAACCCTGCACCGGCTCGCCGTCGATCCGCAACACGGTGTCGCCCATGAACGACGCGGTGATACGCGCCATGGACGCTGTCGGCGTCACCGTCTCGGAATCCGTCGTCACCGATCCCAGCGCGCTTTGCAACTGGGCGACGGCGGTGCCGAGGGCACCGACCGACTCGGCGGCGAGCGCCGCGACCGGAAGTGTCGATGCGAGATATCCAGTCGTGCCCGACGTTCCCTGCACCGCAATCAGTTCCGCTTGGCCCAGATCTCCATACCGGCCGCATTCAGACGGTCCACCAGAACGTCGCCCATGGCCGTCGCGGGAGTGAGAACTCCGCTGGCTTTCGGCAGTGCGTCTCCACCGAGAACCAGCGCGAGTGCGGACTCGGCGAGCATGACCGCCGTCGCCTTGTAGCCGGGGTCGCCGGACGCTTTGACCCGGGCCCGGTATCGCGCCCCGGACGTCGTCAGGGTGTATAGATCGACCGTGAAATGGCCCTTCTCTCGGGCCTTTTCACTGGGGCCGCTACCGGGCTTGGGCAGGATGCGATCGAGCACCTTGCCCGGCAGTACCGTCATGGCCGACACTCCGACGAACAGTCCTGCCGACAGTGCACCGGCGAGCACCGGGCTGACGACGGACGAGCCGACGCTCATCACCTCGCTGTACCGGAACTGCTTTCCGTAGGCCCAGTCTCGAAGTGCATTGGTACGCCGCACGACTCGTGTGTTGTACGAGGCCATCACGAACGGAGCCTTCCACCCGCGCAGGCTCGGATCGATCTTCTTTCCGTCGATGAGCACGGTATCGAGTTGGCGGCCGAGCTGGGGCTCGAGGCTTCGATCGGGGCTCAGCGAATACGGACGGGCCGCGATGCGTCTGGCCCGCTTGTCCTTCTTCATGGCCTCGATCTGACCACGGAGCGAGTCGACGGTACCGCCACTGACCCCGCCCGACATCGAGGTGACCACGAGCGTGGTGTCGGTGAGTTCGCCCGCATTGTCGGCCGTGACGGCCTCGTACAGAGCGTGGACACCGATGTCGGACGGAACCGAGTCGAACCCGCACGAGTGGACGATCCTGGCACCGGTACGTTGTGCGATCTCGTGGTTGGTGTCGATGCTCTCGCGAGCGAAGAGCACCTCGCCGGTGAGGTCGACGTAGTCGGTTCCGGCCTCGGCGCACGCAGTTGCCAGTGGCATGCCGTACTTGGCATACGGGCCGACCGTCGTGATGACGACTCGGGTCGATTCGACCATGGATCGCAGCGCAGCGGTGTCGGCGGCGTCGGCTTCGATGACGGGCCAGTTCTGGGCGGTGGGTCCCAGTTCCTTTCGCGCTGCCTCGATGCGTCCGGTGGACCTGCCTGCCAGCGCGATACGGGTGTCGGCAGGCGCGTGTTCGGCGAGGTACTTCGCCGTCAGCTTTCCTACGAATCCGGTGACGCCGTAGACGACGATGTCGTGGGTGCGGTCGGGGCCTGAGGTGAAATCCGAGTCGGACGTAGTCATGGTTACGACACTAACGCGAACGCCGCCGGCAGCGTCGGCTAGTGGGTCCAGGTGTGCACGGGTTCTCCCGTGTCCATCCTGTCCACGTAATCTCCCAACATCCCCGCGAGAGCCTGCTCCCGAGTATCGCCGGCCCGTTCGCGCGCGACGACGGCGGCTCGCTGCCACCCCGAACCCGACTGCTTGGCCAGGCACCGCGCTTCGATAATGCCGAGATAGCGGTCACGTACGGCAGAGTCGACGCCGTACGCGGCGAGACCGGCCTCGGCCATCGGAAGCAATCGGCGCAGTACCAGCTCCTGCGGACTCACCCAGCCGACCTCGGGCCAGTAGAGCATCGAATCGAACCCGCCGCGCGCCGCGGAGTGCACGTTCTCCTCGGCGGCATCGAACGACATCTGCGACCACAGGGGCCGATCGGCATCCGCGAGAGCCCGTACGGTGCCGTAGTAGAACGCGGCATCGGCGAGGGTGTCGACGACTGTCGGTCCGGCAGGCAGAACGCGGTTCTCGAGCCGGATGTGGTGCCCGTCGCCGGACCGATCGTAAATCGGCCGGTTCCACCGGTACACGGTTCCGTTGTGCATCCGCAGTTCCGACAGCGACGGTGTGTCACCTCGGGCCAGAGCGGCTTTGGGGTCCTCTTCGCTGCTCACCGGGAGCAGGGCGGGGAAGTAGCGCGAGTTCTCCTCGAACAGGTCGAAGATCGAGGTGATCCATCGCTCCCCGAACCACACTCGCGGGCGAACTCCCTGGTTCTTGAGCTCCTGCGGCCTCGTATCGGTGGCCTGCTCGAACAACGGTATGCGGGTCTCGTGCCACAGTGCACGCCCGGCGAGGAACGGCGAGTTCGCGGCGAGCGCGACCTGAACACCCGACAACGCCTGTGCGGCATTCCAATACGACGCGAACTCGTCAGGGGCGACTTGCAGATGCAGTTGGACGGACGTGCAGGCCGCCTCGGGCAGAATCGTGTCGGTCACGATATCGAGGTTCTCGGCGGCCGCAGACCCGGGCAGACGCACGCCCGCGATCTTCAGTTCGATGTCCTCACCACGGGCGGCGAAGATCTGCTGGTTCAGTAGGTCGTATCGCGGATTCGCCGACAGCCACCGATGCTCGAAGTGTTCCTTCGTCAGAGTCGGGAGCATGCCGATCATGGCAAGTCGACTACCCGAGCCACGGGCCCGCTCGTCGGCAGCATTCAGCGATCGCCGCAGATCCGTCTCCAACTCGGCGATCGACGAGCCCCGCAGCGGTCGAGGATCGACGTTGATCTCGATGTTGAACTGGCCCAGCTCGGTCTGATAATCAGGATCGGCGATGGCGTCGAGTACTTCGGCATTGGCCATCGACGGTGCCATGTCCTCGTCTACGAGGTTGAGCTCGATCTCCATGCCGATCTGGGGTTCGCCGACCTGGAACGTCTCGTCGGCCAACATGATGGCCAACGCGTCGAGACAGTCCTGAACCTTCTGCCGAAACTGGTGTCGGTCCTGTCTGGTGAACTTTCGGCGTTCGACATCCTCGCCCATGGTGACCGCCTAACGCTGTGTCTCGGTGCCGTTCGCTCACGCGAGACGGCGTCGTTTCCGAGTATCGCAGCCCGGGGTTGCTCCGGGGCATCCACGTGCAGAATCGCCCGGAGGAACGACCCCGGGGCCGATCGTCACCAGGGCGAGGGCTGGTAATCCTTGAGGAACGAGCCGTACAGATCGATTCCGAGTTCGCCCTGCACGATGGGGTCGTACACCCGCGCAGCACCGTCGACCAGATCCAGCGGCGCGTGGAAGCCCTCGTCGGCCAGCCGCATCTTGGTGGGGTGCGGGCGCTCGTCGGTGATCCATCCGGTGTCGACGGCGGTCATCAGGATGCCGCTCTCCACCATCTCCTTGGCGCTGGTGCGGGTCAGCATGTTCAGTGCCGCCTTGGCCATGTTGGTGTGCGGATGCCCCGGGCCCTTGTATGCCCGACCGAACTGACCCTCCATGGCAGAAACGTTGACCACGTACTTGCGTCGAGCCTGCGACGCCTCCATCGACGCGCGCAGGCGTGAGACGAGGATGAACGGTGCCACGGAATTGCACAGCTGCACTTCGAGCAACTCGACCGGATCGACCTGCTCGACGGTGTGAATCCAGCTGTTGGTCTCGGCGAGGTCGGGCACCAGGCCGCCCGCGTCGATCGCCAGTCCGTTCTCGATGCGCTCCGCTGTCACCGAACCCGCCACCATCGCCAGAGACGCAACGTCGTCTGCGCTCAGAGTCGCCGAGACCTGCTGACCGCCGATCGCCGTGGCCGGCAACGAGCTGGCCAACGACGCAGGGTGGGCGTCGCTGGTCTTGCCGAACGTGATCCGTTCCGGCCCGGCACCGTCGGTCAGTGCCGCGGGCAACGGTTCCGCTTCGGCGTCGGCCAGCGCGCTGTACGAGCCGGGGGAGCGCTTGACCGTCTGCGCAGCGTTGTTGATCAGGATGTCGAGCGGTCCCTCGGCGGCGACCGAATCGGCAAGTGCCACAACCTGAGCGGGGTCTCGTAGATCGATACCGACGACGCGCAGGCGGTGCAACCACTGATCGCTGTCGTCCATCGCAGCGAACCGGCGCACGGCATCGTTGGGAAAACGCGTGGTGATCGTCGTGTGTGCGCCGTCGCGGAGCAGCCGGAGGGCGATGTACATGCCGATCTTCGCCCGACCGCCGGTCAGCAGTGCTCGCCGGCCGGACAGGTCGGTTCGTGCGTTGCGTTTGCCGCGGTTGAGCGCCGCGCACTCGGGACACAGCTGGTGGTAGAACGAATCGACATCGGTGTAGCGCTGCTTGCAGATGTAGCACGGGCGCGCCCTGATCAAGGTGCCCGCGATCTCACCCTCGGCGCGCGAGGTGAGGGACAGACCTGCGGTCTCGTCGTCGATACGATCCGGGGATCCGGTCGCCGTGGCCGCCACGACGGCCCGGTCGGCTGCGCTGACGGCGTTCCGTGCGGCAACGCGTCGAGCACGCTTGAGATCTTTGAACATGGCACCGGACGCCCGCTGGACGGCGATGGAATCCGGATGATTCTTGTCCAGCTCGGCGGCTTGTGCGAGCACCCGCAGACACGTGTCGAGATCGGTGGGGTCGATCGAGTCCATCTTCAGTCTCCTAGCATCGGCCCGGTCGAGCCGTCGACGTGAGAACAACGAAAAAGACCCCGATTCCGAAGAATCAGGGTCAGTTTCGTCTGTCTCAACTCAGATCTTTGAAAATCTTTGTCTGTGAACAACATTCAGACGGTGTCCGAGGGGGGACTTGAACCCCCACGTCCGTTAATAGGACACTAGCACCTCAAGCTAGCGCGTCTGCCATTCCGCCACTCGGACATGTGCGACCGTTGCCGCATATTCTCTTGTTGCTCTCACAGCTGGTCGCTGTGCGCTGCGTAAGATTATCCGACGGGTTCCCGATAACCCAAATCCCCACGTCAGTTCATGCGTCGAGCGGTTTTCGGTGGTGCCCCGACACCTCGGTGATGGTAGGAACGACGATGTGGCAAACGATTCGAACGATCCCGAAGTGAGCAATGCCCGAAGCCGAGGAGAACGCGCTCCCACCGTCGCTCTCGACGAAGTGGTGGAGCTGGTCAGCTCTCTGATCAGGTTCGACACCTCGAACACCGGCGAACTCGACACCACGGTCGGCGAGAAGGAATGCGCCGAATGGGTGGCGAGCAAGCTCGAAGAGGTGGGGTACGAGACCGAGTACGTCGAATCCGGTGCCCCCGGACGCGGCAACGTCTTCGCCTGGCTGCGCGGCGCCGACTCGTCCCGTGGAGCTCTGCTCGTACACGGACACCTCGACGTCGTCCCGGCCGAGCCGGCCGACTGGAGTGTGCACCCGTTCTCCGGAGCCGTCGAAGACGGCTACGTCTGGGGTCGAGGTGCCGTGGACATGAAGGACATGGTCGGGATGGCACTGGCGCTGGCCCGCCAGTTCAAGTCGAACGGCACGGTTCCGCCCCGCGACATCCTGTTCGCGTTCCTCGCCGACGAGGAGGCGGGCGGCAAGTACGGATCGCACTGGCTGGTCGACAACCGACCGGATTTGTTCGAGGGCGTGACGGAGGCAGTCGGCGAAGTCGGCGGGTTCTCTCTGACGGTCGCTCGACCGGACGGCACCGAGAAGCGGCTGTACATGGTCGAAACCGCCGAGAAGAGTCTGGCGTGGATGCGGCTGACCGCGAAGGCGCGGGCCGGACACGGATCGTTCCTGCACGACGACAACGCCGTGACCTACCTGGCCGAGGCCGTGGCGAAACTGGGCAATCACACATTTCCCCTGGTGCTCACCGAGTCGGTATCGCAGTTCTTGCAGGCGGTCTCCGAGGAATCCGGACTCGACTTCGATCCGACGTCACCGGACATCGACGGCACGCTGCTCAAACTCGGCAGCATCGCCCGCATCGTCGGCGCGACCCTGCGTGACACGGCGAACCCCACGATGCTCTCGGCCGGCTACAAGGCCAACGTGATCCCGCAGACCGCGACAGCCGTGGTGGATTGCCGCGTGTTGCCCGGCCGCCAGGCGGCCTTCGAGAAGGAGGTCGACGAACTGATCGGCCCGAATGTCGAACGCGAGTGGATCACCAAGCTCGAACCGTACGAGACCACGTTCGACGGGGATCTCGTCGACGCGATGAACGACGCCGTCCTCGCGCACGACCCCAACGGGCGCACCGTGCCGTACATGTTGTCCGGCGGTACCGACGCAAAGGCGTTCGCGCGCATCGGAATTCGTTGTTTCGGGTTCGCTCCGCTCAAGCTTCCGCCCGAACTCGATTTCGCGGCGTTGTTTCACGGCATCGACGAACGAGTACCCGTGGAGTCGTTGGAGTTCGGCACACAGGTGCTCGAGCACTTCTTGATGCACAGCTGATACGAAAGGAACCATCGTGGCGTACAACCCATACGACTCGCTTCCGGACCTACCGTCCTTCGAGTTGACGTCCGAGGATGTGCAGGACGGCAAGCCCCTGAAGGCCCAGCAGGTCAGCGGAATCATGGGAGCCGGTGGACACGACAACTCCCCGCAGCTGTCCTGGTCCGGATTTCCCGAGGGCACCAAGAGCTTCGCGGTGACGGTCTACGATCCCGACGCACCGACCGCCTCGGGGTTCTGGCATTGGGCCGTGGCGAACATTCCGGTCGAGACGACGTCGCTGGTCTCGGGAGCAGGCGACGACGGTGGAACCGGGGTGCCCAGTACGGCCGTGACGCTGAAGAACGACGCGGGCCTGTTCCGGTACATCGGTGCTGCCCCGCCCGCAGGCCACGGCCCACACCGCTACTTCATCGCGGTGCACGCCGTGGACGTCGATCGGCTCGAGGTCGACGAGACGGCGACCCCGGCGTACCTCGGGTTCAACCTGTTCTCGCACGCCATCGGACGTGCAGTGATCACGGGCACCTACGAGGCCTGATCGCGATCCCGTCGTGCGCGTTGTGCGGAGCGCGAGCTCCGCACAACGCGCACGCTGTCACATTTTGTTCTCCGAACCCACTGCGTCGGCCAGACGAGCGAATCCGTGCTGCTCGAGTCGGGACAGCAGACCACGGTTGATGTTCCTGATCCACAGCGGTCCGCCGTAGATGAACCCGGTGTATCCCTGCACCAGGGACGCACCGGCAACGATGCGCTCCCAGGCCTGCTCTTCCGTTTCGATTCCTCCCACCGAGATCAGCGTCAGCTGAGTCCCGACCCGGCGGTAGAGGCGCCGGATGACGTCCAGCGAGCGAGCCTGCAGTGGAGCACCGGACAGCCCGCCTGCACCGATGGCCGCGACCGCCTCGGCGTCGGTACGGAGTCCCTCGCGAGAGACAGTCGTGTTGGTCGCCACGATGCCGTCGAGGCCCAGTTCGACAGCCAGATCAGCGACGGCGTCGATGTCCTCGTCGGACAGGTCCGGCGCAATCTTGACTAGAACCGGTACCGACACCACCGACTGCACGGCAACCAGAATCGGCCGCAACGACTCGACGGCCTGCAGATCCCGTAGACCCGGCGTGTTGGGGGAGCTGACATTGACGACGACAAAATCTGCCAGAGGGCCTAGCAAGCGGGCGCTGGTGGTGTAATCGGCGGCGGCATCCGCCGGCTCGACGATCTTCGTCTTGCCGATGTTCGCACCGATGGGAATCCGCGTTCTGCGCGACCGCAGTTTCGCGGCCGCGTACTCCGCACCGTGGTTGTTGAAGCCCATCCGATTGATGATCGCGCGGTCGAGAGGCAGCCGGAACAGACGAGGCGTCGGGTTGCCGGGTTGCCCCTGCGCAGTCACGGTGCCGATCTCGGCGAACCCGAACCCCAGCGGGGCCCACGCATCGATGCCATCGGCATTCTTGTCGAACCCGGCCGCAAGCCCGAGGGGTGCCGGAAATTCGATTCCGAATGCCGTCGAACGCAACCGCGGATCGTCGACGACGAACAGTGCACTTGCCAGCTTGCGAAGCGGAGGAAGCGCCGCAACAGCCCTGAGAACACCGAACGCGAGGTGATGAATCCTCTCCGGTGATACGAGGAACATCAGGCGCAACAGGACGCGGTACAGACGGTCTCCCACGGTCTTCTTTCCGGTCGGTACTTCAGGGTCGGTACTTCAGGGTCGTTGTTCGGGGTCGATCGATGCTGTCGTCGAGCCGTTCAGATTCCGGGCTCCGGCACATGATGGGCGGTTTTCTTGCGCTTGAGCAACACGCGGCGACTTCCGTCGGTGTACAGACGTACCCGAGACAGCTCCCAGCCGCCGAATTCGGCCTGAATCGCGAGCCGCATCGATGCGGTCACGCGAGTGACGTCCGGTGGCAACCGGAGAGGGACGTACTCCCAGTCGTCGGACGGGGACACCTCCCACCCGACGGGCATCTTCGCTCGGCCCGGCATCGAATTCTCGTGTGCGTTCACGTGCCTCCACCATTCTCGAGGGTCGTTCCTGCGGGTACCGTCTCCTGCCGATTCAGCAGGTCAACGGCCCGCGGCGGGGATGCGCTGCAGCCCGTCCCCGGTCGCCGATCCCACGTACAGATCGCCGGTATCCGCGTCGACGGCAACCGAGTTCGGCTGTCGCACAGTGGGCAACCGTTGCGCCTCGACCGGAATTCCGGTGTCGAGTGTGTACCCGACCACCTCGTTGCGAGCAGGCAAGGTGACCCATGCAATACCGGATTGTTCATCGTAGGCGATCGCCCAGGGCGCGGACCCGACCGGAAACCGTTGCCGCATCAGCAGATCGTGCGAGGTGAAGACCAGCAGCTCGGTGCCGGTCGAGTCGGTGACCAGAAGTCGTCCGTACTCGTCGCTGGTCATCTCGGCGGCGCCTTCGCCGGCGCGCAGGGCCACACCGAGGGTGTCGTCGTCGAGGTTCAGATCGGTGATCGAGGTCTGGCGGCGATCGAGTACCGAGACACCGTCCGGTGTGCTGGCCAACGCGTCGGCCGAGGTCACGCCCGGTCCTGAGACCGTGCTCGTCACCTGTCCGGCGGCGTCGAGAATGCGGATACGCCCGGTGGCGTCACCCACCGCCGTGGTGCCGTCGGGTAGATCGGCAGCCGACAGAGTCCGGCCTTCGACCGGAGTATCGGTGCGCTGAGCGTCTGCCACGGTGATCCTCGAGAGAACTCCGTCCATCGGAACCAAGACACTCGAGTCGCGTCCGGCGACCAGCTCTGCAGCGGATCCGCCCAGATCCACCACGCGGGGCTCGCTCGACGCCTCCCCGTCCACCAGGCTCACGGTGGTCGACGCGTCGGTCAGGGCAACCAGAGTGCGCGTTGCAGAATCGAAAGTCAGTGCGTCCACTGGAGCGAAGGCGCGGACGACTCCGGCCGGAGCCACTGCAGTCGCGGGGGACAAGGCAGGCGGCTGCGGCTCGACGGAGATCTCGTCGGCGTTCTCGTCCTCGCTCGAGCAGCCACCCAAACCGACGAGTGTGACGACGGCGAGCGCGGACGCCACTGCCGTCCTGGCCGTACGTGCCGACGGTGTTCGCATGGAACCGAACCTACTTCCTGTGGTGACTGCCCCTGGTAAGGCGCTGCCACATCTGTACCAGCGCGCGTCGACCTCGGCGAAATCGACAGCCCGGGACTCGGTGCCGTTCGTCGGGGGCGCGGAGACGGTAGCGTGTTCGATCGGCATCGAATTCGTGAACGAGCACGACATGGGAGCGGATGTGGGATCCGAAGGAACGCACTTCGTGGTGGAGGAAGTGAATGCGGGTACGCACGCCAACGGCTTCGGCAGAACAGACGACGGACGCGCGTTCGCGTTCAGAGTGCAGCGCAGCACGCTCTACGTGAAGATCTATCGGGCCGATGTCGTGTCGGCCGTGCCGGATCGAACCGAAGTGGACGCCGTCGCCGAGCACTCGGTCACCGAGATCGATCTGACCGACGAACGCAGCATCATCGGGGTGGTTCGTGACGCAGTCGCTCACGCTCAGCAGCTGTCGGATGTGTCACTGCGAGACACGGCAGTCCGGGCCTTCTTCAATCGCGTCAACTCTGCGCTCGAGGGTTTCTGAACCCTGGTCGTTCCGCAGGCTTCACTCCTGACCCCGCTTCGGGATCACCAGTTGCTCACCGGTGACGGGGTGGTCGAAGACATCGACCGGGTGTCGGTAGATCCGGCCGAGCCGCTCGGCGGTGAGAACCTCCCGGGGCGGTCCCGTAGCCACCAGCTCGCCTGCGTCGAGAATCGCGACCCGATCGGCGTAGGCCGCAGCAAGCCCCAGATCGTGCAGTACGACAACCACGGCACGACCGGACGTGGCCAGTGAACGCACCACGGACATCACCGACTCCTGGTGTCCAACATCGAGCGCCGCGGTGGGTTCGTCGAGCATGATCGTGGCGGTGCGCTGTGCCATGACACGGGCCAACGCGACTCGGGACTGCTCGCCGCCGGACAGGGAACCGAACGGACGTCCGGCGAATTCGGACACGTCGCAGGCGGCCATGGCGGCGGCCACCTGCGCGTCGTCCTCGCGTACCGCCGACGTTCCGGTCCACGGAGCTCGGCCCATCCGCACGATCTGCTCGGCGGTGAATGCGAACCCGATCGCGTGCTGTTGCGGGAGCACGGCGCGTCGTCGCGCGAGGTCGACCGGCCGGAAGCGGGACAGTGCTCTCTCGCCGAGCAGTACCGATCCGGAACTGGGCTCGGTGTCTCCGGACAGGACCGACAGCAACGTGGACTTACCCGCCCCGTTCGGGCCCACGAGAGCAAGAATCTCTCCGACGACGACCTCGAGATACACGTCGTTCAGAACGGCCCGGTCACCGCGGTGTGCGCCGACCCCCACGGCGACCAGGGTGCGTGAACCCGGTGTCGGGTCGGCAGGAATGTCGGAACGGTGTCCACCGAATTTCCCGATCATGCCCAGCCGCCCTGACGAGCCCGGGTGCGGCGCAGCAGCCAGAAGAAGAACGGTGCGCCCGCCAACGAGGTCACCATCCCGAGCGGAAGGTCGACGTTCGCCACGAGCGTCCGCGTGACGAGATCGGCCCCGAGGAGGACCACGCCTCCCGCGAGTGCGCTGGCAGGGATGAGTACCCGGTGCGCCGGACCGAGCACCATGCGCATGGCGTGGGGCACCACCAGACCCACGAACAGGATGATCCCGGTGAACGCCACGCCGGACGCGACGAGCACTGCGACGACCACGATGGCGAACTGTCGCAGGCGCTCGACGTTCACGCCGAGATGGCGCGCCACGTTCTCACCGAGTGCGAGCAGGTCCAGTCGGCGGGCGATCATCGACGACGCTCCGATCCCGACCAAGGCCAGCGGACCGACCACCGCGACCGACTGCCACGTGGCACCGGCAAGGGATCCCAACTGCCAGAAGACGATCTGGTCGCGAGCGGCCGGGCTGGCGACGAACGTGAAGAACGCGATCACGCCGCCGGCGAACGCATTGACGGCGACTCCGGTGAGGATGAGGGTCACCACCTCGGTTCGGCCGGCATTGCGAGCCAGGAAGTAGACCGCAATCGTGGTGACGAGTCCGCCCACGAAGGCTGCGAGCGCAACGGTCCAGACCCCGGCAAAGCTGCCGCCCAGGACGAAGACCGAGCTCGCACCGACAGCCGCGCCCGACGACACGCCGACGACACCGGGTTCGGCGAGAGGGTTGGCGAACACACCCTGGAGCAGTGCACCCGCGCATCCCAGACAGGCGCCGACGAGCATCGCGAGGGTCAGCCGCGGAAACCGGACCTGCCAGAGGGTCACCTCGCCGCTGGGATGAGCGGGCATCGGGCCGATGTCGAGGCCCACCCGATGCGTCAGACTCCCCAACACTTCCGCCGGAGTCGTCGGTACCTGCCCGACGACCGCCGACACCAAGGCCAGGACCATCAGCGCGACCGCCAGCGCGACGAACGTCGAGACCACTCGCGTCGTACCCGATCGCGACCGTGCAGACGACACGTCGCTCATGAGGCAGGTTCGTAGACGGCCTTCGACAATGCAGCCAGCACCTTTCCGGTGTTCGGACCGAAACTGAGAACGGTGCCGTCGTCCATGTCGACCACCCGACGCTGCTGGCCGGCGGGCGTCTGCGCGATACCGGGTATCTGCTCGAGCCCGTCGATCCCGCCGATCGATTGCAGCCCCTTGGTCATCATGAGAATCACGTCGGGTGCCGCAGCGATGAGTGCCTCACTGGTCACCGGGACGAACTGTTCGGTCAGACCCGATTCGACCCCTGCATCCCGAGCACCGATCGCCTCGATGAGAGCGTCCGCTCCGGAACCCGGACCGGCGAGCATCTTGATCGCCGGTCCACGCATGTACAAGAACGCAACCTTCAGCGGCTCGTCGGATCGGGGCGCGTTCTGTGTCGCGGCGGCAATCTCTTCGGTTGCCCGTTGCGCCAGTGCGGAACCGGCGTCGGGAACCCCGAGAGCCCCCGCGACAGCGTCGATCTGTCCTGCTACCCCGGCCAGAGTTCGAGCGGGGTCGAAGTAGACGACCGGAATTCCCGCGGCCCGAATCTGATCCTGGACAGCGCGCGGGCCGATACTGGTGTCGGTCAGGACGACCGTCGGCGACAGCGCGAGAATGCCTTCGGCACTGAGCGAGTGGCCGGTAGGGGTGACGTCGGGTACGTCTGCTGCCGCGGGAAACGACGCCGAGGTGTCGCGCCCGACGAGATTGTCACCGAGTCCGAGCGCGAACACCGTTTCGGCGAGGGTGCCGTACTGGTCGGCCGCCACGATCCTGCTGTTGTCCGAAATGGTGACGGGCACGCCGTCGAAACCGGTGACGGTGACCGGGAGTTCGGCAACCGGATCGACAGCGATGGGCGTCGGATCAGGGTCGTCGACGACGGCGGTGCGGGGGCCGATCGTGCCGGAGTCCGGGGCCGCGGAGTTGTTCACCGAACACGACACCAGCAGTCCGGCCGTCAGCAGCGCGGCGGCGAGGCGTTTGACGATCACGACCATAGGTTAGCCTGCCCGACCTTCGGTTGACCTCACCCCAGGCCGAGCAGCACCTGCGATCAACCGCTGACGTCGTCCAGGGCCGACGTGATGGCAGCCGGCAGTTCGAGCTCCTCGGCCATCAGAGCACCCATCAACTGGGCCAGATCGCGGGCACCGACGATCGCACTGCTCACCCCGGGACGATCACGAGCCCACGCAAGTGCGACGACCAGGGGAGAGGTGGCAAGGCCATCGGCGGCCGTGACCGCCGCATCGACGACGCCTACCGCCGAATCGGTCAGATATGCATTCACCGCGTCGGCGTGTAGCTCGTCGGCCCCGCGAGAATCGGCCGGAATCCCGTTGCGGTACTTACCCGTCAGGACCCCACCGGCCAGTGGAACCGCCGCGAGGATTCCGATGCCGTGGTGAACAGCGGCGGGAACCAGTTCGTCCTCGATCCCGCGGGCCAACAGTGAGTACTCCGCCTGCGTCGACACGATCCGTCCGACACCGGCCGAACCCGCAGCCGTAGCCAACTGCCAGCCCAGATACCCGCGGGCACCGGTGTAGCGAACCCGTCCACTCGAGACGGCGTAGTCGAGTGTCGCCGCCACCTCGTCGACCGGGGTCATCGGATCCCACGTGGCTACCTGCCACAGGTCGAGATAGTCGGTACCGAGCTCACGCAGCGTTGCGTCCAACTGACCGAGCAGTCCGCGCCTCGAGCAATCGACGTGATACCGGCCGTACCGCGAACCGACCCCCGCGGCACTGCTGATCACCAAGTCCTGCCGAGGAACCACATCGTCGAGCAACTCCGCGAGTACTCGCTGAGCTCGACCGTCGCCGTACGCCGGAGACGTATCGACCAAGGTGCCGCCCGCCTCGGCGAACGCCGACAACTGCGCCGCAGCGTCGTCCCCATCGGTCCCGCTGCCCCACCCGAGAGTGCCGAGGCCGAGCCTCGACACCCGAAGTCCGCTGGTGCCGACCGATCTCTGCTTCATATGTGCCGAATGTCCTTTTGCCTGTGATCGTCGGGTTCGTACTGGCCTGCCGCCAGTGCACAGTAGTGCGCCGCGCCGCTCGGTGTGAAAGTGCCGCGCCGCTTCGCTGTGCTCGGTGCGCAAGTGCCGCGCCGGGTACGGTCGTCCCCGTGAATCGCGAATCCAGGGGGCGGGCACTCGTCCACGCGCCGGCAACAATCGAATCGTCCGCTTCGACGCTGGGACGGGGCGCCGCATGATCGACATGACGTGGCTGCAGGCGATCATCCTCGGCGCAGTCCAGGGACTGACGGAATTCCTTCCCATTTCCTCTTCCGGTCATCTGCGAATCGTGTCGGGGGTGTTCTGGAACGAGGACGCCGGCGCGTCGTTCACCGCGGTGACGCAGCTGGGTACCGAAGCCGCTGTTTTGCTCTTCTTCTGGCGTGACATCGTCAGAATCATCAAGGCCTGGTTCGTCGGATTGCGCAGGAAAGAAGAACGGGGTCTCGATTACCGCATGGGGTGGTACGTGATCATCGCCACCATCCCGATCGGCATTCTGGGTCTGTTGTTCAAGGATCAGATCCGCACCGGTGCGCGCAATCTGTATCTCATCGCGTTCATGCTGATCGCTTTCGCCGTGGTAATCGCCGTCGCGGAGAGGCTGGGTCGCAAGGAACGGCCGATCGAGAAACTCACCACCAGGGACGGCATCGTCATGGGCCTCGCTCAATGCCTGGCGCTGATTCCCGGAGTGTCCCGCTCCGGAGCCACCACCAGCGCCGGCCTGTTTCTCGGACTCGAACGCGAAGCTGCAGTGCGCTTTTCGTTCCTGCTTGCCATCCCGGCCGTCACGGCGTCCGGCTTGTTCTCGCTGCCCGACGCCTTCGAGCCGGTCGGCTCCGGCCTCGCCGCGTCGGGACCACAGCTGCTGGTGGCCACGATCATCGCGTTCGGCCTGGGTTATGCCTCGATCGCCTGGCTGCTCAAGTTCGTCGCGAACCATTCGCTGTACTGGTTCGTCGGTTACCGCATCGTGCTCGGTGTGGTTGTGCTGGGTCTGCTGGCCGGCGGGGTTGTCTCGGCTACGTGAACCGTTCCTCGTTAGGCTCGGAGCAATGACAGTCATCTTGCTTCGCCATGGACGTTCGACGTCGAACACTGCGGGCACGCTCGCAGGTCGGAGCGAAGGGGTGGAGCTCGACGACCGGGGCCGAGAGCAGGCACAGGCGGTTGCCGAACGGCTGGGGGTCCTCCCGGTCGTGGAGATCGTGCGCTCTCCGTTGTTGCGGTGCGAGCAGACCGTGGAACCGCTGGCCACTCGGTTGGGGCTGACTCCGATGGTCGAGGACAGGATCGTCGAGGTCGACTACGGACAATGGACCGGTCGAACCATCAAGGAGCTGCTGGCCGAGCCGCTGTGGAAGGTCGTTCAGCAGCATCCGTCCGCGGCGGTGTTCCCCGAAGGCGAAGGCTTGGCTACGGTGCAGCAACGCGCGGTCCAGGCGATACGGGAGCACGATGCGCGGCTGGCCGCCCACCACGGCCGGGATGTGCTGTGGGTGGCCTGCTCTCACGGGGATGTGATCAAGTCGGTGCTGTCCGATGCGATGGGTGCCCATCTCGATTCTTTCCAGCGGATCGTTGCCGATCCGGCGTCGATCAGCGTCGTGCGCTACACCTCGACTCGGCCGTTCGTGTTGCGGACCAACGACACCGGATCCGACTTGAGCGTGTTCGTGCCGAAGGCGGAAGAGCCGACGTCCGACGAAGCAGGCGCGAAACCCGACGTTGCAGACTCGTCCGATGCAGTGGTGGGCGGCGGCGCGGGCACCTAGAGATGCCGGTTCGCCGCCGATCTCCCGATCGGTGGCAGGCTGGAGGGCGAGCAATACCGTCCACGGTCGATCTGTGGCCGATAATGGAAGTTCGCGATTCGTTTCGCGGAGCTTTTCGAGTCGTTAGGAGGTGCAATGCCGCGCGCCATACACGTTTTTCGCACCCCTGATCGTTTCGTCGCCGGGACCGTAGGTGAGCCGGGTGACCGAACGTTCTTTCTCCAGGCGGTGCACGATGCCCGAGTGGTCTCGGTCGCGTTGGAGAAGCAGCAGGTACAGGTGCTGGCCGATCGAATGGGACTGCTGCTCGAGGAGGTGCAGCGTCGCTTCGGTACCGATGTGCCGACCGAGGAGGCCGAGACACTCGACACCAGCCCGTTGGTGACACCGATCGACACCGAATTCAGAGTCGGCACGATGGGGTTGGGTTGGGACGCCGATGCCAATGCCGTCGTGGTGGAGTTGTTGGCCGTCAGTGAGGTCGAGGTCGACGAATCCGTCGTGCTCGACGACACCGACGAGGGCCCCGACGCGGTTCGAGTGTTTCTGACACCCGTTCAGGCTCGCGAGTTCGCAGCGCGGTCCGAGCTGGTCGTGGCGGCCGGCCGAGCGCCGTGCCCGCTGTGCGGCCTGCCGCTCGCCCCCGAGGGACACGTCTGCATCAGGACGAACGGCTACCGCCGCGGTGCCACCTTCGGTCCGGTGACAGAGGTCGACGAGTCTTGACCGTCGAACTACCTCCCTTCGAGGGCCGCGAGACCATGGAGACCGGCGAGCTGACTGTGGTCGGCCGGGTGGTTTCGGCGTCCAACGCCACCCTCGTGTGCGAGGCGGGCGACGGCGACTCGGCAGTGCGGTGCGTGTACAAACCCGTGCGCGGAGAGGTGCCGCTCTGGGACTTTCCCGACGGCACCCTCGCCGGGCGGGAGGTGGCGTCGTACGAGATCTCCGAGGCGCTCGGGTGGGGCGTGATTCCGCCCACGGTGCTGCGCGACGGTCCGTTCGGTCCCGGCATGGTGCAGAAGTGGATAGATACTCCCGAGGAGCGGGTCGAGGGCCGCGTGGACCTGGTCGACATCTGCCGTCCCGATCTCGTTCCGGCGGGCTGGATTCCGGTGTTGCAGGCCTACGACGGCGATGGGGAAGAGATCGCTCTGATCCATGCCGACGATCCACGCCTGCAGCGGATGGCGGTTCTCGACGTCATTCTCAACAATGCAGATCGCAAGGGTGGGCATGCCCTCGAAGGTCTCGACGGTTATGTCTACGGGGTGGATCACGGCATCTGCCTGCACGCCGAGAACAAGCTGCGCACGGTTCTCTGGGGGTGGGCAGGCCAGGCGGTCGACGATGCTCTGATGGCCGACGTCGTGCGGTTCGTCGAGACCTTCGACACCGTCATCGCTCCACGGCTGGTCGACAAGATAACGCTGGCCGAAACCGTTGCGGTGTTGGATCGGGCCCAGCAGCTGATCGCGCGCCCGGTCATGCCGGAACCTCGATCGAGCAGACCGATACCGTGGCCCGCCTTCTGAACGGGCTCGGATAGGCTCGGCTGCATGCATTCTTGGTCCAGCCCGGAGATCCCGACAATCCCAGGACAGGGTCCAGCGCTTCGGTTGTTCGATACCGCAGATCGCCAGGTCCGTCCGGTCACCCCCGGTTCGACCGCTCGCATGTACGTCTGCGGAATCACCCCGTACGACGCCACCCACCTGGGACATGCGGCAACGTATCTGACGTTCGATCTGATCAACCGCTTGTGGCGTGATGCGGGTATCGACGTGCACTACGTGCAGAACGTCACCGATGTCGACGATCCGCTGTTCGAGCGCGCGAATCGTGACGGTGAGGATTGGCGCGATCTCGGTGCGCGCGAGATCGAGCTGTTCCGCGCCGACATGGAGGCTCTGCGGGTCGTGCCTCCGCACGACTACATCGGTGCCGTCGAGTCGGTGGAGGAAGTTGTCGAACTGGTGGAGAAGCTGGTGGCGTCCGGCGCTGCCTACGTCGTCGACGACGCCGAGTACCCCGACGTGTACTTCCGTGCCGACGCCACCGAGCAGTTCGGCTACGAATCCGGCTACGACCGTCCCACCATGGACACGTTCTTCGCCGAACGCGGCGGAGATCCCGATCGTGCGGGCAAGCGCGATTCACTCGATGCGCTGCTGTGGCGCTCGGTACGTCCGGGCGAACCGTCGTGGCCGTCGCCGTGGGGCCCCGGCCGACCGGGCTGGCACATCGAATGCGCTGCCATTGCATTGAACCGCATCGGAACCGGTTTCGACATCCAGGGCGGCGGAAGCGATCTCATCTTCCCGCACCACGAGTTCTCGGCGGCACACGCCGAGGCGGCAACCGGTGACCCTCGGTTCGCCCGGCACTACGTGCACACGGGAATGATCGGTCTCGACGGCGAGAAGATGTCGAAGAGCCGCGGCAACCTGGTGTTCGTCTCGAAGCTCCGCGCAGAGAACGTCGATCCGGCCGCGGTGCGGCTGGGCCTGCTCGCGGGCCACTACCGGCAGGATCGGCCGTGGTCCGACGAGGTCCTCGAGCGAGCCCACACCCGCCTCGCGCTGTGGCGTCGAGCAGCGGCGCTCGAGTCCGCAGCGTCGGCCGACGACGTCGTCAACCGCCTGCGTCAGCATCTGGCCGATGACCTCGACACGCCCAAGGCTCTCGACGCCCTCGACGCGTGGGCGAGTTTCGCAGTCGAGCGCGGTGGATCGGATGCGACCGCACCCGGCACTTTCGCCGATGCGGTCGATGCGCTGCTCGGAGTTCCGCTGCGTTAGTCCGCGGGCCCCAGGCGTAGATCCGCCAGCAGATCCGGGATCAGGCGTTCTTCCATGACCGCTCGTCCCGAATCCCGCAGTGCAGCAGCCAGTTCCGGGTCCCACGGAGTGTCCGTGGGATGCCCCTTCAGTGGTTCCGAGTTGCGCGCGTCCAGTGCGCGGCGGTACGAGTCGACGTCCATTCGCCACGGCACCGCGTCGTACCGGGTGAGTGCGCGGGTCACCATGTGCATTCCGGCCCAGTCGAAGTCGGCACGCCATTCGATCGTGGTGCCGGGGGCGCGCGCAGCCAGCAGCCGATGCACTGCGGCCGAGGGCTGACCGTCGGTGCAGATCAAGCTGGCACAGTTCGAGCCGAGAGAGCGGGCTGCGGCCGCGAGCACAGCGACGTTCTCGCACACGAACACGGTCGACGAGCTGTTGGTGAGAGGGCCGCGCGCGAGCATGTCCACGGTGACGGGAAAGGGCACGCCCTCGTCGGCTGCTTCGTTGAGCCAGCGAGCCACCGTGTGGGTCTCTACGACGCGGTAGCCGAGAACCAGTACCCGGCTCGACACGGCGTCGACCGACACCCCGGCCGTTTCCCACAGCGCTCTGATCCCCACTGGATCGACGGGTCGAGGCACGTTCTCGCGCAACGACAATGCATCGAGGACGAGTTTCGCGGCACCGCCGCCCGTGAGGGCCTTGGTATCACCGGTGGCCAGTTCCGCCAGCTCGGTGAGCGACATCCCGTCCACCGGGAGCAGCGCCAGGACTTGCGTTGCGACCCCGAGCGCGTCGACGGCGACGCGGCCACCGAGGGTGCCGTCCTGATTGAGCAACGACGCGATCCAGTGCTCGATCCACTCGCGATCGGTACCACCGCCGAGCGCCTCACGCGCCCGATCGAGCGCATCGGCGCGCACCTGAGCCTTGTCGGCCGCAATGCGCTTCTTGTCCTGCAGTGGTGCCTGACCGGCAAGGGTGTCGATCAGACCGATACCGCCGTTGAGCGGATGGCTCAACCACGCGTCGAACCGCTCGAGATCGAGCCGGGTGCTCCGTGCCCGAGAGTGCAGGCTGGAGTTGGACTTCGAGATGGCACTGCACAGACGCCACAGTTCCGGCGCATCACTCAGGTCGACGGTGATGTTGCCGCCGACACGAAGCCAGTTGGACTCCAACTTCTTTCGCGCAGCGTCCAACAGCGCCGCCAATTCGACGCTGCCTCGCCACTCACTGTTACCGGCCAAACTCCAGCCCACCTTCGGTTCGGGTCGGCACCCGGCGGGTCAACGGTGATCCGAGGGCGGCTGCGAGGTCGGTGCCGTCGTGTTCGGCGAACAATTCACCGTTCTCCCACACCAGAAGTGCTGCGCTGACGGTGTTCTCGGCGGTCGAGTGCGCCAAATCGTAGTGTGCGCAACCGGGGACGTCCGCGTAGGTGATCCACAGGTCGTAACCGGTCATGAACAGATCCAGGTCGAATTGCACACTCAGTCCGAGCAATTCGCTACGACCGTTGTCGTCGACACCGGCGAACGCCTCGTCCAGCGCCAGCAGCCGCGGTGAATGCGGATCGGCGGACGAGAGCATCACGTGCGCCGCGGCGAACAGCGGCAAATGCAGCGACACCGATTGCTCACCGCCCGAGAGTGCACTGTGACGAGCGACGGTCAGACGATCCTCGTTGCCGTCGCCGCTGATGAGCGTGAACGCGAACACCCGCCAGCGGCGATAGTCCAGTGTCGCGGACAGGATCTCGGGATACGACCGTTCCGGATGTGCCGCACGAGCGATCCTGATCTCCGATGCGAAGTGTGCGCGCATCGCGGCCAGATCGTCCTGGCTCAGCGCCGAGGCATCGCGGTCGAGCAGCTTGGACACTGCCCGCGCCCCGTCGTCGAGGTTGTCCGCGAGCACCCAGTGCACGCCGATCGTGTTGCCCGAGGACATACGGCGTTGCTTCATCTCGGCGGACATCTGGGCGATCAGCTCGCGTGCGTCGACGGTGCGCTCGTGAATCTGCTGTGCCAACCCGGTCAGCAGCGCGTCTTCGAGAATTCGGCGTTCCTGCTCGGTCAAGAGCAGTTCCTGGTCGGCCCTGGCGGCACCGATGCGGTCGGCGAAGTCTCCGACCGAGGAATAGCCCTGCTCGTCCTGCACGCGTACCACCGTCAACCCGTCCGGTGCGTCCCACTGCAGGCGGTAGTCCTGACCGGAAGCGGCCAGTTGCGAGTCGAACTCCTGCAGTGCGCTCGTCAGCGCCGTTCGTGTCGACTTCCGGCTCGAGTCGCTCACTTTCACCGACGCCGTCGCCGTGTCGAGAGCCGAATGCAGCGCGAGCACCACCGGTGGAAGTACCGGGACGTCGTCGTCGGGGCCGGCGGCCTGCTGAACCCGATACAGGATCTGTTCGACCGTCAGCCACGCCGAGTCGCTGGCCGGCCACGTGTACGTCTCGTGCACGCCGAGGATGTGCAGCAGATCCTTGCGGGCGTACGGTGCCAGTCGGACGGCATCACCCAGGGTCTCGGTCACGGCAGCGCGCAGGCTCTCGAGCGCCGTGTTGCATGCACCCTCGGCCTTGCCGATCGCCTCGCCGGCTTCCTTGTCCGCCTTTCGGGCTGCTCGCTGCTCGGCTCGGCACTTCTCGATGCGATCGCGCGCGTTGTCGAGATCGGTGTTGATCTGTTCGGCCGTGGCACCGAGTTTCTCGCTCAGCAATTCCAGACGCTGCAGCTGTTGCCGATAGCTCTCGTCGGCTATCGCGGCTTCCTCGGCGAGTTCCTCGGCCAGTCCGGTGGCCTCCTCGAGGCGGTTGGTGGCCTCGCGCGCCCGCTCGGTCTCGCGTGCGTGGTCGCTGCGTTTACGGATGACCGCTGCGCCCTGATGCTCGAAATGGCGAATCGCTGCGGCGAGGGCATCGACATCGCGGCCCAGGTATGGGGTGCGATGGGCCACGGCGACGGAGCGCAGTTGTTTCTCTTTCGCGGACAGGTCGGCGATCGCCTGGTCGAATTCTCTGTCTGCCGCTGCAGACGCATCTTTCGAGGTGCGCAGCGCGCCTGCGGCTGCCGTGACGGCACGTTGCGCCTTCACGATGGCCGAGACTCGGGGGAGCTGCTTGGCGGCCGCGTTCAACGCCTGCACCAGCTCGCGTGCCGCCAGCTCGGCGGCGGTCGCGGTCGCGAGTTCGGCTGTCGCGGAATCGATCGCAGCACCGAGCTCGGCGATGCGCTGCTCTCGCCGACGCGCCCGCGCCGTGGCACCGATGTACTCGGCATCCGGTTTTGCGTGGCGACCCTGCTGCACTCCCTGCCAGTACCGACCGTCGACGCCTATCGAGACAGAACTGTCCGAGGGGTCGTTTCGATCCTGCTGCAATGCAATCGAATTCAGTACATCGAGAATTCGCGATTCCTGGACGGCAGTACCGGGCTCGGGTTCCAGCACGGACGCGAGCGTCGACCCGGTCGGCCTCGCGGCCACCGGTAGCGGCGACAGATATTGCTCCGACGTCGCGTCGACGGGGGAGTCTGCGGTCGGGTGGATCCACCCGTCGAGCAGGTTCGCGGCCTGCAGTGCGGATTCGATCCCCGCCGCGTCGGCAGAGGAGACCGCATCGGCAAACCGAACCAGTTGCCACAGCGGTGCGCCCGGGAGATCTGCTCGGCTGTCGGTGCGCGCTGCGAACGGTGGTGGGGCATCGTCGTGTTCGGCTCGTACCAGGGACAGTTCGCCCCGCAGCGCCTTCACCTCGGCCTCGCGCGCGGCCACGTCGACGCGTGCCTGTGCCTGCCGGGCGCGAATCGCGTCGATACCGTCCGAGGTCTGCTCGGCGAGCACGGATTCCAGGCTCGGGGCGTCGTCGTCGCCGATGCCTGCCAGGGCTGCGTCGAGGGCCTCGAACACAGCGGAGGTGATGCCCGCGGAGGAGTAGAGCGACGAGTTGCTCGACCACCAGGCCCGCAGGCCCGAAGCGAACTGCGCCTTCTCCAGGTCCACCGTCGCCTCGGCCTCGGTGACGGCAGCCGCGGCTGCTTCGAGCAACTCGCGCGCCTTCGTTGCGGCCTTCTCCGCGCGAGCGCGTTCCGTCGACGCCTTCTCGACGGTGGCCAGCGCCTCACGCACTGCACGTACGTCGCCGTCCCGTTCCTCGGCGTGCCCACGAAGCGCGGTACTGATCTGATCACTGCGCGCCGTGCCGGGCAGCGGTGTCCACACGATGCCCGCGTCCTCGGCCGCAGTCTGCAGCTCGTCCTCTGCGCGAGTCACTCCGGCAACGGAGTCCCGGAGTGCCGAATCCGCCCGGGCCGCCTCGGCCGTGCGCTGCTCCAGTTCTGCTTGCGCTTTGCGTGCGCGATCGGCCTGCTGCGCCGTCGAGACCTCCAGCTTCGCAGCGGATTCGGCGAGATCGTCCAGTTGCTGCTTGCCCTCGTACGCGCTCGAGCGCTGCAGGGTCTCCCGGTCCGCGACGGCCTGATCGAGCGCACGCTCGGCCTCGTCGAATCGAGTCTCTGCGGCCGCCCGTTCCAGCAGACGCCGGTCCTTCAGGGCGGCGGCGGCGAAGTGTGCGGTGGTCGCGTGCGTCACGGCTTCGAGCCGACGCGAGACTTGTTCGACGTCCGAACGGGTTTGTACGCAAAGGTATTTGGAGTAGACCGACACGAAGTTCCTGGCCGCCTGATCGGCTTGGGCCAGTCCCTCCAGCGCGCGTCCGACTTCCTCCATGTCGCTGAAGGAACGTGCTGCCTCGAGCACCAGTTGCTCGTCGAGGGGACGCAGACCGTCGGTCAGCGCCTGGGACAACCCTTTCGGATCGAGATTCTTGGCCAACTGCGGACGGCGAAGTGTCAGAATCAAATTGATCAACTGGTCGTACCGTTGCGCGCCGAGCCCGAACATCCGGGCATCGATCGCGGCGCGGTAGTCGACCGGACGATCGGTCAGTGCATCGCTGCCGAGTTGTTCGGCCAACTGCTTCTTCGTGAGCGGCCGGTCGTCGGAGCCCAACAACGAGAAGTCGACGCCCACTCGGCCGTCGGCCACGAAGTACCAGCGGGTCACCTTGTCGTTGTGACGGCTCGCCCGCATACCGATTCCGACCGTCACCGATTCGGGGTCCTCGCGCGAGCCGCGGCCGAACTCCATCCACACGTACGAGTGCGCGCTTTCCTGCCCTCGGTAGAGCAGGTTGGACTTCATCGTTCGTTCTTCACCGGCGAACGGATTGAGCCGGCGCGGTTCGATCCGGCCGTCGAGGACGAAGGGAAACAGCACTTCGAGCGCTTTGGTCTTGCCGGATCCGTTGGGTCCGCGCAGTACCAATCGACCGTCGGCGAAGGAGAACTCCTGATCCCGGTAGTCCCACAGGTTGACGATTCCGGCGCGCGTGGGCCGAAAGCGATTCGAGTGTGCGGTCATCTGCTCAAGCCTCTACTTCGGATGGATCGGTACTGGGGGCTTGTTCGGTGCCGAACAGCGAGTCCTGCGGGGCTCGGTCACGCACGCTGACCATCACGTCTCGGTACCGAGCGATCACCGGCAGTACCAGCACGCCGCCGGACACGCTGTGTATCAACCGAAGTCGATGCAACAGCGCGATCGCTCGTATGCGCAGACCATCCCGGTCGGTCTGCCACTGCGCCGCGAACGTGCGACCGAATCGGTCCACGAGATCGTCGACGACCGAGACCAGCCAACTGTCCTCGATCAGCGGGTACTGTGTGCGCTCAGCCGAGTTCTCGACCGTCGTCGGATCGGCGGGAAATCCGAAATCGGCCAGGTCGCCGAAGATTCCGCCGCCGGGGATCGCGTCGTCCAGCTGTTCGACGAGTAGGTCGCTCGCAGGTAGCGGATGCGTTGTGAGCGCCGGAGCGTCGGGATCCACGACCCGATCGGAGATTTCTCCCGCGATGAGCAACGCCACCTGAGCGATCGTTCCGGTGCTGGGAAAGCGGTGGTCGGACAACCGTCCCGAGGTGTCGATGAGGGCCACGCCCTCGGCGCGACGCTCGGCAACGAGACCGGTGAGCAACTCGACGTCGGCGACGGTGCGCGAGGCGGTCAGGGCGGTGCGTGCGTCTCCGTCGAGATCGTCGAGATAGACGACGGGGTGTTCGACCAACGCTCGGCGTACCGCACGCAGCGTTTCCTTCGGGTCTGCCTCACGCCCGGACTCGATGTGTCCGAGATCGGAATCCTCGGGATCGATCGGGGCATCCGAGCCGGCCAGCAGGCCACGAATCGAACGCAGGTGCTGCACGGCACGCGGCGGCCGAAACATCGCGACGACCACCGATCGGTCGATGTCGTACAGGGCCTCACCGGCCGTCGGATTGTTCGCCCAGCCCGTGGCGTCGCCGTCGGCCAGCGAGATCGCACCACGCGTGGCCAGCCATCCGATCGCGTCGACGAATGCGTCTCGGTCGCTCGCGCGGTCGGTCGTGAGTTCGACGCCGTCCACCTGACTCGACTCCGTCGCCACGTGATCGGCGAGTTCGGACAGAGTGATCTGGTTTCCGGCCCGACCGAGCGCGGCAAGCGCCAGCGCCAGATACGCGTACCTGCGGCGGTCGAACACCCGCTCGGACGGCGTTCGCGCGGGTTGACTGTCGTCGAGACGATCGATCACGGGGAACAGACGCGCGGTCGTCTCGGTGACCTCGAAGCGGTAGCCGAACAGCTCCAGGAGATCCTCACGCAGTTCGGTTGCCCACCTGCGCAGCAGCGGTAACGCGATTCGATCGGGGTACGTCGCGGTGACCAGGTGGTTGGACAACGCGACTCGGGCAGCCCGCTGGTAGGAATCCAGAGCGAGCGAGGAGATTTCACGTGCTCTCACCGGCGGGCCACCTCACTGACGTCGAGGGCGAGGCGGTCCAGATGCAATCGGCCACGGCTGGTGCGCACGATCGTCGAACGGTCGCTGTCGCTCAGCGTCAGGCGCACGCCACTGTCCGATCCGGACGAGTCCGAGGTGCGTCCGCTCACGCGTACCCGGGCAGTCAACGCGGCGTTGAGCAGGCTCAGCAACACTTCGGTTTCCTGCTCGTTCAGAATGCGGTCGTGGATTCCGGCCGAGGCGAGCGACTGCGCCGCGGCACTGCGTGATCGCTGCGACTCGAGTTGCTGCTCGCGCAGTCGTCTGATGCCGCCGTCGTTGCGCTGTACCCGCCCTGGAACGCCGGGAGTCGGAGTGCGTCCGGTCTCGGCCAGCGTGCGCGAGATCTCGACCGGCGGTGCCTCCCACCATGATCGGGACATGGGGATGATGTCGGCGTCGGGATGGACCATCGACAGGTGCCGGGGTCGGCCGAGGCCGAACACGGCGTGAAACAGAGCATGTGCGCTGTCCTCGGTGGGAGCAGCAGCGAACCAGCCGGCGAGGTGACGCAGTTGGCTCTCGCGACTCACACCGCCCTTCCGAGTTTCGGTGACGCGCCGCAGCAGTGACAGCACAGCAGCGATCGCGCTCATCGTGCCCTCGCGGAGGCGCTCGGATTCGCTGAGCTCGGATTCGGCCGCGACGAACCAGTGCGACAACCCGGCCCATCGGTCGGTCCAGTCCGCTCGCCGTTCGTCGACGGAGAGAAAGACTCGTTCGTCGCTGATCGCGGCACGGTCGACGAGTTCCTCGATGCCGGTGCTCTCGACGAGTGCGATCGCTTCCGCCAACTTGGGGGCATAGCGGGTGAGATCGGAGCTGAACTCACGCATGTGCGTGAGCAGTGCATCCTTGTGCGCCAAGAACGATTCGGGCGTGATCTCGGTGGTGCGCACCAGGTCGCCCAGCACCAGATAGAAGTGGGCGGCGCGGGTCGCCATCTCCGACAACGTCGAATCGAGTCTGCTGAGCTTGCGGTAGATGCGGTCGCCGTCGGCCTGACGGTTCGCCTCGGCCAGCTCGTGCATGTCGGCCAGCAGCTCGGGCAGCACCAGCCGGGACAGCGAGGCGTCGTCCAGGCGCGCACCGAGCACGTCCTCGACCGCGCGGTAGGCCTTGTAGCCGGCCTGACCGAACTGGTAGACGAAGTGCCGGTTGCGGTATTCGGCGAGGGTCGCGGCGCGGGTGCCGTCGTAGCTGCGTTCGAGCAGACCCCAGGTGTGGAGTTGATCGAGCAGGGGTGCGATGTCCAGTGTGGTCAGCGCGTCGTGACGCCCGGGGCTACGAGCGATGAGATCGGCGACCTCGCCCGAGTGCAGCAACACCACGTAGTTCGCGCGAGCGGTGTCGAACGCCCGCAGTACTGCCAGGTATTCGGATCTTTTCTCGGCGACGGCGAACGAGAAGAGACCGAGACGGTCTTCCTCCACGAACGCATTCGCGGCACCCAGCCGTGCGTCCTCGCCTGATTCGGTCACTGGAACAGGGTAGGGGGTAGGAGTGGAGCCTGCGGAATGACCCTGGTGGGAGGAGTGGAGCCTGCGGAATGACCCTGGTGGGAGGAGTGGAGCCTGCGGAATGACCCTGGTGGGAGGAGGGGAGCCTGCGGAATGACCCGGGGGGTAGGAGTGCCAATTGTTCGACCGTGCCGGTTACAGCTCCACGGTCACTTTTCCGTCCACCACGGCCGCGGGGTAGGTGCGCACCGGGTCGATGCCGCTCGGGCAGGTGCCGTCGTCGAGAGAGAAGGCGTATTGATGAAGTGGGCAGACGACTACGGACCCGTCGATCTGGCCGTCGGCCAGTGGTCCGCCCCGGTGCGGACAGACGGCGTCCATCGCCCGCACCGAGCCGTCACTTAGCAGGAACACCGCGACCTGTTTGCCATCCACGACGTAGGCCCGTCCCTCGCCGGGAGTCAGGTCTTCCAACGCTCCCACCGGGACGCTCATCGGACCGGCACCTGTGGCAGCGGGAGCAGTGGCAGCGAGGGTGCGAACTGCGCAGGCGATTTGGGTGCCGTGCGGTCCTGCCATGGGTCCACGTAGCCGTCGACCGATGTTTGCAGTCGCTCGTCGAGTCCGGCGACGATGCCGTCACGGTCGTCGATCAGAACGCTCTGCAGTTCCTCCAAGCCGACGCGCGGAACCCAGGCGTACGTCCGTTCGAGCCACTGCGCGTTCTCCCGATAGTGCTGGATGAATCTGCCTGCCACTGTCATCACCTCCTCGGCTCCCGTCACGGTGGCCAACAGATCTCCCTTGCGGATGTGAGCCCCGGCCGCGCCGCCGACGTAGATCTCCCACCTGTCCTCGCCGACCGAGACCACGCCGAAGTCCTTGCACAGCGCCTCCGAGCAGTTGCGCGGGCAGCCGGCGACCGCGAGTTTGAGTTTCGCGGGAGTCTCCAAGCCTTGGAACCGCTCTTCGAGCGCGATGCCGAGAGCCGTCGAGTCGCCGAGACCGAAGCGGCAGAAGTCGCTGCCCACACAGGTTTTCACCGTGCGCATGCTCTTGCCGTAGGCGAAGCCGGAGGGCATGTCCAGATCGCCCCACACCTTGGGTAGGTCTTCCTTCTTGATCCCGAGGAGGTCGATGCGCTGTCCGCCGGTGACCTTGACCAGCGGCACGTTGTACTTGTCGGCGACGTCGGCGATCTTGCGCAGTTGATCCGGGGTAGTGACGCCACCCTTCATCTGCGGTACCACCGAGAACGTGCCGTCCCGCTGAATGTTGGCGTGCACCCGGTCGTTGATGAACAGTGCGCCGCGCTCGTCCACCCAATCCGGACCCCAGACGGTGCGCAGCAGTGACGCCAGCGGCATCTTGGCGGCGGCGTCCTCGACGCCGTCGGTCGCAAGCGCCGTGAACACCTGCGAGACTGCCCGGAGGTCCCGCGATCTGATTGCTTCGATCAGTTCCGGCTTCGTCATCGGGATACACGGCACGTACCGGTCTGCGGTGGGGTCCGCTTCGACCGCGCCACCGGATGCGCACGCGATGATGTCTTTCACCAACCCCTTGCAGGACCCACATCCCTTGCCTGCTCGGGTCTTCGCGGTCACATCGCTCAGATTCTTGGCACCGGCGTGCACGCAGGCCACGATGGCGCCCTTGGTGACGCCGTTGCAGTTGCACACCTGAACGTCGTCTGCCAGCTCCGCGGCTCCTGTTGCCGCAGAGGGCGTTCCCATGTCGAAGAGCATGCTGATGCGCTCGTCGGGCAGCGGCACCTTCTCGTCGAACGCCTGGGTGAGAAAGTTGGCCTTGGAGATGTCGCCCAGCAGAGTGGCGCCGACGAGCTTGTTGTTCCGCACGATGACCGATTTGTACGTGCCACTGCGTGGTTCGTAGAACTGAACGAATTCGTCGTCGTCGCGCTCGGGCGCGGTGATCCCCATCGACGCGACGTCGACGCCGGCCACCTTGAGCTTGGTCGTCAGACGCGAACCGTGATACGCGGCAGCGGGATCGGCACCGGTGAGTACATCGGCCAGGACAGCGGCCTGCTCCCAGAGGGGCGCGACGAGGCCGTACACCTCACCGCGGTGCTGACAGCATTCGCCGACGGCATAGATGGAACCCTCGTCCTCGCAACGTAATTGGTCGTCGACGACGATTCCGCGTTCGATGACCAGGCCGCCGGCGCGGGCGAAATCGACACTGGGCCGAATTCCGGCGGTCACGACGACCATGTCGGCGTCCAGCGAGGTGCCGTCGTTGAAACCGACGCCGATGACGGTACCGTCGTCCGACCGCAACACCGAGGTGGTTCTCTTCGAGGTGTGGACACCGACGCCGAGCGACTCGATCTTGTTGCGCAACACCCGTCCACCTCGCTCGTCGAGCTGCTGGTTCATCAGGTGCCCGGGGGAGTGCACCACGTTCACGTCCAGCCCCTGCGTCCGCAGTCCGTACGCTGCTTCGAGACCGAGCAGTCCGCCGCCGATCACCACCGCCGACACGTCGTCGCGCGACTGCGCCATCTGCAACATGCCGTTGGTGTCGGCGATCGTGCGGAATCCGAACACCCCACGTGCCAGTCTGCCGTCGGACTCGCGCAGACCGTCCATGTTCGGGAAGAACGTGTTGCTACCGGTGGCAATGATCAGTACGTCGTAGTCGACGGACCGACCGCTTTCGCAGACAACTGTTTTGGAGAACCGGTCGAGCGACACCGCTCGATCGCCCACGTGCAACGTCACGCCGTTCTCGCTGTACCAACTCATGGGGTTGAGAACGAGATCCTCGTCGTCGACGGTGGCCTCACCGGACAGCACGTGGGAGAGCATGATGCGGTTGTAATTGCCGTACGGTTCGTCGCCGATCATCGTGATCTCGAACAGCGAGCTGCCGTCTCGCTCGAGGATCTGTTCGACCGTCCGGGCACCGGCCATTCCGTTGCCGATCACCAGCAATCGCTGTCTTCCCGCAGTCATCAGACCAGCACCAGACCGAAGTCGACGACGACCTCTCCGTTGGTTCCGGCGGGGGCCGCGATCACCAGCTCGAGCACGGTATCGGGATCGACGTCCTCGACGACCCGCAACGGAATGTTGACGCCGCTCTTGGCCCCCATCGGGAACATACGCATCGGGCTGCCGTCGCGCAGCAAGGTCACGACCACCAGTTCATCGCTCGAATTACCGCCCCGGAAGTACAGCGGCTGAGCCGTCACCCCCTCGGGGACGACGAAACTCAGGCTGGGATCGATCAACTCGGGCTTGTCCAGACCGTTGCCGGTGAAGGAGAAGACGCCTTGCAGAAATCGCGGTGTGCTGGCCATACCCACGAGGCTCCGGTGTCGGGGTGACGCCACCGCTGCGGTGACGTTACGTCGGCATCAGAAAGACCTCACCGGCTCCCGGCTCCTCGTGTGCGTTCGGGTCAGAGACCGAAGTTGCCCGGGCCGCGCCGCCGGAGGTACTTCTCGAACTCGGCGGCGATGGCGTCGCCGTCGATCTTGGCGATCGCATCGGACATGTCCACCTCGGCGTCACCACGCTCCTCGAGGCTGCGCACGTATTCGCTGATCTCCTCGTCCTCTTTGGTCATCTCGTTGACCGCCTCCTCCCACTCCTCGGCCTGCGTGGGCAGCTCTCCGAGCGGCACCTCGATGTCGAGTACGTCTTCGACCCGCTGCAGCAACGCCACGGTGGCCTTCGGATTCGGTGGCTGCGACACGTAATGGGGGACAGCAGCCCAGAACGACACGGCCGGCACACCTGCCTTGACACATTCGTCCTGCAGAACGCCGGTGATACCGGTGGGCCCCTCGTAGCGGGTCTGCTCGAGGTTGAACTGTTCGGCCGACTCGGTGCTGTAGGCAGTGCCGGTGACCGGGACGGGCCTGGTGTGCGGGGTGTCCGCCAGCAGCGCGCCGAGAATGACGACGGTTTCGACGCCCAGCTGCTCGACGAACTCGAGCAGGTCGTCGCAGAAGCTGCGCCACCGCATGTTGGGCTCGATACCGCGCAACAGGACCACGTCACGGTCGCTGCCGGGCGGTGAACACACCGACAATCGAGTCGACGGCCACTCGATCTCGCGGGTGACCCCGTCGACCTGACGAACGGTCGGCCGATTGACCTGGTAGTCGTAGTAGTCCTCGGAGTCCAGCTCGGCCAGTGGGCTGGCGTCCCAGATCAGCTCCAGATGTTCGACCGCGCCGCTCGCCGCATCGCCTGCGTCGTTCCAGCCCTCAAAAGCGGCGACCAGTATGGGGGAGCGCAGCTCGGGAATGTCGTCGTCCAGATCGTCCTCGTCGTAATCGGCGTCGGCGTCTGTGGCGTTCGCCACAGCATCCTGCACGGCCTCGATCAGCGCGGCGTCCAAGGGGATGTCCGCGTCGGCACCTGATTTGTCCATTTTGTCGGTACCGTCGTCGGGCGGGGACTGATCATCGAGGTTTCGGGGACTCACCACGACAGCCTACGACTCGAGGTAACCGTGGTGCCCACTACTCTGTAGTGATGCCCGATCAACACAAGCCCGGTCTGCTCGATGCGATTTCACGTCGCGTTGTCATCGGCGACGGAGCAATGGGCACGATGCTCCAGGACGCCGACCTCACTCTCGACGACTTTCTCGGCCTCGAGGGATGCAACGAGATTCTGAACCACACCAGGCCCGACGTGCTGCGCGAGATTCATCGCGAGTACTTCGCGGCCGGCGCAGACGCCGTGGAAACGAACACGTTCGGATGCAACCTGCCCAACCTGGCCGATTACGACATCGAGGATCGAATCCGCGAGTTGGCCGAGAAAGGCACCCGGCTCGCCCGCGAGACTGCGGACGAAATGGGACCCGGCCGCGACGGGATGGATCGGTACGTCCTGGGTTCCATGGGCCCCGGAACCAAGCTCCCCACACTCGGCCACGCCCCGTTCGCACGGCTGCGCGATGCGTATACGGAGGCTGCGCTCGGAATGATCGACGGCGGTGCCGACGCCATTCTGGTCGAGACGTGCCAGGACCTACTGCAGGTCAAGGCCGCGATCATCGGTAGCCAGCACGCCATGGACAAGCTCGGCGTCCGAATCCCGATCATCACCCATGTGACGGTCGAGACGACGGGCGCAATGCTGGTCGGCAGCGAGATCGGTGCAGCCCTCACCGCGCTCGAACCGCTGGGCATCGACATGATCGGACTGAACTGCGCCACCGGCCCCGCCGAGATGAGCGAACACCTGCGCCACCTGTCCAAGCATTCCCGTCTTCCGGTATCGGTGATGCCCAATGCCGGACTGCCGACGTTGGGCGCGAAGGGTGCCGAATACCCACTGACCGCCCCCGAATTGGCCGACGCTCTGAGCGGTTTCGTCCGCGAGTACGGGCTGGCACTCGTCGGCGGATGCTGCGGCACCACCCCCGAGCACATTCGTCAGGTTGCCGACATGGTGCACGGGGCGACGAAGCTGGAACGGCAGCCGGCCCCGGAGCCAGGCGTCTCCTCGCTCTACACCGCCGTGCCGTTCGAGCAGGACGCCAGCATCCTGATGATCGGTGAGCGCACCAACTCCAACGGCTCCAAGGCATTTCGTGACGCGATGCTCGCCGAGGACTACGAGAAGTGCCTCGACATCGCCAAGGATCAGACCCGCGACGGCGCGCACATGTTGGACCTCAACGTCGACTACGTCGGCCGCGACGGTGCCGCCGACATGGCCGCACTCGCCAGCAGATTGGCGACTGCGTCGACGCTGCCGATCATGCTCGACTCCACCGAACCGGCCGTGCTCGAGGCCGGCCTCGAGCACCTCGGCGGACGTAGCGCCGTCAACTCGGTCAACTACGAGGACGGCGACGGGCCCGACTCGCGGTTCCAGAAGATCATGCGTCTGGTCAAGGAACACGGTGCCGCCGTCGTCGCTCTGACCATCGACGAGGAGGGGCAGGCGCGTACTGCCGAATGGAAGGTGCGTGTCGCCGATCGCCTGATCACCGACATCACCGAGAACTGGGGCCTGCGCCACGAGGACATCATCGTCGACACCCTCACCTTCCCGATCTCCACCGGCCAGGAAGAGGTTCGACGCGACGGCATCGAGACCATCGAGGCGATCCGGCAGCTCAAGGAGAAGTATCCGAAGGTGCACACCACCCTCGGGTTGTCGAACATCTCGTTCGGCCTCAATCCTGCTGCCCGGCAGGTGCTCAACTCGGTCTTTCTGCACGAGTGCACCCAGGCCGGCCTCGACACCGCCATCGTGCACGCGTCGAAGATCCTGCCGATGAACAAGATTCCCGACGAGCAACGCGAGACCGCTCTGGATCTGGTGTACGACCGCCGCCGTGAAGGCTACGACCCGTTGCAGAAGCTCATGCAGCTGTTCGAGGGCGTCTCGGCAGCATCGGCCCGGGAATCGCGCGCCGAGGAACTGGGTCGGCTGCCGTTGTTCGAGCGGCTCGAACGCCGCATCGTCGACGGCGAACGCAACGGCCTCGACACAGATCTGGACGCCGCGATGGCCGAGAAGCCGCCTCTCGAGATCATCAACGAGACGTTGCTGTCGGGCATGAAGACCGTCGGCGAGCTGTTCGGTTCCGGCCAGATGCAGTTGCCGTTCGTGCTCGCGTCCGCCGAGGTGATGAAGGCTGCCGTGGCGTACTTGGAGCCACACATGGAGGCCACCGACGACGACGGCAAGGGTCGAATCGTGCTCGGTACCGTCAAGGGCGATGTGCACGACATCGGCAAGAACCTCGTCGACATCATCCTGAGCAACAACGGCTACGAGGTGGTCAATCTCGGTATCAAGCAGCCGATTTCGACCATTCTCGAAGCCGCGTTGGACAAACGCGCAGACGTGATCGGCATGTCCGGGTTGCTGGTGAAGTCGACGGTGGTCATGAAGGACAACCTGATCGAGCTCAACTCCCGCGGCGTGGCGGAGCAATTTCCGGTGCTCCTCGGCGGCGCTGCTTTGACGCGGTCGTACGTCGAGAACGATCTGCAGGACGTGTACGAAGGCGACGTGCACTATGCGCGGGACGCGTTCGAAGGCCTGCGTTTGATGGACACCATCATGACCACCAAGCGCGGCGGCGGTCCGGCCCCCGACAGCCCCGAGGCGCTCGCCGCGAAAGCCAAGGCTGCCGAACGCAAAGAGCGCCACGAACGGTCGAAGCGCATCGCGGAGAAGCGCAAGGCCGCCGAGGCTCCGGTCGTGGTACCCGAGCGATCCGACGTCGCCGCGGACATCGACATTCCGGTACCGCCGTTCTGGGGCACCCGCATCGTCCGAGGCGTGTCCCTCGCCGACTACTCGGGCCTGCTCGACGAACGTGCCCTGTTCCTGGGGCAGTGGGGGCTGCGAGGAGCCCGCAAGGGCGAGGGCGCGACCTACGAGGATCTGGTGGAGTCGGAAGGCAAACCGCGCCTTCGGTATTGGCTGGATCGGCTCAGTACGGACGGCATTCTCGCGCACGCCGCATTGGTGTACGGATACTTCCCGGCCGTTTCGGAGGGCGACGACGTCGTCGTGCTCACCGAGCCCGAACCCGATGCGCCCGAACGCTTTCGGTTCACGTTCCCGCGTCAGCACCGCGACCGCTTCCTCTGCATCGCGGACTTCGTCCGATCACGCACTGCGGCAAGGGAATCCGGGCAAGTCGACGTGCTGCCGATGAACCTGGTCACCATGGGGCAGCCCATCGCGGACTTCGCGAACGAATTGTTCGCAGCCGACGCGTACCGCGACTACCTCGAGGTGCACGGGATCGGAGTTCAGCTGACCGAGGCTCTCGCCGAATACTGGCATCGCCGAGTGCGCGAGGAACTGAAACTGTCCGACGGCAAATCGGTCGCCGCGGAGGATCCCACCGAGGCCGAGGGGTACTTCAAACTCGAATACCGCGGAGCTCGTTACTCGTTCGGCTACGGGGCATGCCCCGATCTCGAGGACCGGATCAAGCTCGCCGCACTCCTCGAACCCGAGCGAATCGGCGTCAAGCTCTCCGAGGAACTGCAGCTGCACCCCGAACAGTCGACCGATGCGTTCGTACTTCACCACCCGGAGGCCAAGTACTTCAATGTCTAGAACCCACCTGCACGGTGTCCTGTGGGACATGGACGGCACCCTGCTCGACTCGGAGAAGATCTGGGACGTGGCCATCGGTGAGTACTCCCGCACACTGGGAACCGAACTCAGCGCGGAAGTACGCGAGAGCACCCTCGGCAATTCGATGCGAGACGCCTTGCGCAAAGTGCTGGCCAATGCATCGGTTGCGGTCACCGACGACAACCTGGCCGAGGGCCGCGAGTGGTTGACCACGCGCGTCGGCGACATGTTCGCCGAAGGTATTCCGTGGCGGCCCGGTGCCAAGGATGCTCTTGCACTCGTACGCGACATGGGCCTGGCGACCGGATTGGTCACCAACACCGAACGTGGGCTCGTCGAGCGTGCACTGGAGACACTCGGGCGCGACTACTTCGACATCACCGTCAGCGGCGACGAGGTCGAGTTCGGGAAACCGCACCCGGCGCCGTACCTGCGGGGTGCCGCGCTGCTCGGCGTCGACGTCGGTGCCTGCCTTGCAGTGGAGGATTCTCCGACAGGTTCCCTGTCCGCACATACTGCAGGCTGCCCGGTACTGGTCGTCCCGTCTGAGGTGGCTGTTCCGGCAGCGCCGGGATACACCATCCGCGACGGTCTGGTCGGACTGACCGCCGACGACGTCCGGCGGGCCTGGGCGGCCTGACTCCTCGAATCTCGACCGAATTGATTCCGCTGGATACCGACGTGAAAGAATACGAATCCGTGAAGACTTTCGATTCCCTGTTCGCCGAGCTCACCGACCGCGCGAAGACCCGCCCCGAGGGCTCGGGCACCGTCGCTGCGTTGGACGCAGGTGTTCATTTCCAGGGAAAGAAGGTCCTCGAAGAGGCCGGCGAGGTGTGGATCGCCGCCGAACACGAGAGCGACGCTGCACTCGCCGAAGAAATTTCGCAGCTGCTGTACTGGGTTCAGGTCATGATGGTGGGTAGGGGAATCGAGCTCGAGGACGTCTACCGACATCTGTGAGGCAAGGCCCGAACGTCTCCTGTGAACTCACCGATGAAGGAAAACTCCATGCTGCGTGTAGCCGTACCCAACAAGGGCGCGTTGTCCGAATCCGCCGCCGAGATCCTCAGCGAGGCCGGCTACCGGCGTCGGAGCGACTCCAAGGATCTGACCGTCCTCGACCCGGCCAACGGGGTCGAATTCTTCTTTCTCCGTCCCAAGGACATTGCCATCTACGTCGGGTCGGGCCAGCTCGATCTGGGCATCACCGGACGAGACCTGGCTCTCGATTCCGGGGCAGCGGTCGAAGAGCGCCTGGCGCTCGGATTCGGCCGGTCGACGTTCCGCTACGCGGCACCCGCGGGCAAGGAATGGGCACCCGAGGACTTGGGCGGACTGCGCATCGCCACCTCGTACCCCAATCTCGTGCGTAAGGACCTGGCCGAGCGCGGCTTGGAGGCCACGGTGATCCGTCTCGACGGGGCCGTGGAGATTTCCATTCAACTCGGTGTCGCCGACGCCATCGCGGACGTGGTCGAGTCGGGTCGCTCACTGCGCCAGAACAATCTCGTCGCGTTCGGCGAATCTTTGTGCGATTCCGAGGGTGTTCTCATCGAGCGCGCAGGCACGCCGGGCACCGACTCCGCACGCAAGCAGTTGATCGCTCGCGTACAGGGCGTCGTCTTCGCCCAGCAGTACCTGATGCTCGATTACGACTGCCCCAAGTCGATCCTCGACGAAGCCGTCAAGATCACCCCCGGCATCGAATCACCTACGCTCGCACCGATGGTCGACGACAACTGGGTTGCCGTGCGCGCCATGGTCTCTCGCAAGGTCCACAACAACGTGATGGACGAGCTCGCGGAACTGGGCGCGAAAGCCATTCTCGCCTCCGACATCAGGTCCTGCCGAGCGTTCTGAGTGCGTGGCGGAACGCCCGTCGTTCCGCCACGATCACGCGCGTCGGCGAACCAGCACTGTTTGCGCGATGCGCCCGACCGGCCCCAGTTCGTCACTGAGGGTGCCTGCGCACATGGCGATGCCGTCCGGACCCGTCGACGTCTCGGCCGACACTCCGATCCAGTCACCCTGGGGTTCGCGGAAGACGTGCACCGTCAGATCGGTGTTCAGGAACGTCCACTGCTCGATCGGCAATTTCGCACCCACACCGTTGGCGATGTCGGCAATCGAGAACAGCCGTTCCAGTGGCGTCATCGACTCACCCTGCACCAGAACGGGAGTCGGCTTCGCCCACACTTCACCGGGCCCCGCTGCGCCGAGCTCGGTGAGAAACTTGAACTCGACCGCGTCGAGGTATCCGGAGGTCCAGAGTCCGCCGAAGGTGCTGTCGACGCCGGCGCTCACCGGTCGCATCACCGAATCTCCCACGTGCACGACGTCGTCGGTGGGCTCGGTACGCATACGCCATGCGCTGCCCCGCGCCACCGCTCGCGCCGGCCCCGCTGATCCTCGAGCCCACAGTTCGGCGACGACGAGTTCGACATTAGCGCCCGGCCGCGCCGTCCATGCGCGAATCGTGATGTCCGACACCGGAACAGGTCCGAGAATGTCGACGACCACCCGGCTGATTCGAGTATCGGGTCTGGCGTCGACCCGCTCGAGTGCGCGGACCAACAACGCGGACGGCGGAGCGCCGTGCTGCATCGTCGGTGCCCACAGGCTGACGGTGTGCTCGGTCGCGGTGACGATCTCGTAACCGTCGTCGTCGACACCGGCAGGAACGAAGAAGGCGTCCGGACTCGTCACAGCTCCGTCTCCTCCTGCTCCGCAGCCGCCTGCGGCCAACCGGGGTACGGCGGGGGAGTGCCGCCGAACTCGGGGCACAGTGCCCGGTGATCGCACCACTTGCACAGTGCGCCTTTCTTGGCGCGGAAGTCGCCGGTCTCACCGGCCGCCAGAATCGCCTTCCAGATGGCCGAGAGCATGCGCTCGAAGCGCAGCAGCTCACCCTCGTCCGGTGCGTATGTCAGCTCCTGCTTGTCGGCGAGGTACATCAACTTCAGTTGCGCGGGAACGACTCCGCGCATGCGCATGATCATCAGCGCATAGAATTTCATCTGGAACAGAGCCTTGGATTCGGTGAACTCACGCGGCGCACGTCCGGTCTTGTAATCGACGACGCGAATCATTCCGTTGGGTGCGACGTCGATCCGGTCGATGAATCCGCGCAGCGGCGTTCCGTCGTCCAACGCGATCTCGACGCGCTGTTCGCAGGACTCGGGATCGAAGTGCGTGGGATCTTCGAGTTCGTAGTACCCGTCCACCAGGGCACGAGCCCGGTCGAGAAACGCCGGACGGTCGTCCGCCGGAACCAGCGACGCGATGTCGGGTGACTCGGCCACGACCCGATCCCAGGCCGGGTCCACCAGGTCGCGCGCAGTGGTGGGCACTCGATCGCGGGCAGGGAGTGCGTACAGGGCCTCGAGTGCGGCATGCACCACAGTTCCCTTCACCTGTGCCTCGGTGGAGACCTCGGGAAGCCGGTCCACGGCACGGAAGCGATACAACAGTGGGCACTGCTTGAAATCACCTGCGCGAGAAGGAGACAGAGCCGGGGTACTGCGGTTGCCGGACCTCGAACGCGGTACGTCGGCGCTGTCACCGACATCGAGAAGAGGTAAGTCGATGGGGCTCGACACGGAAATACTCACGACTGCGAGACTATGCCGCTGGTCCGACATCTTCGGTGAAGGCCGTAGTCTGGCACGTCGAGTCGTCCCCCGACGCCCGCCGATCGAGGCCGAGCGTCACATCGCAACGAAAGCAGGTCCGCTGTGTCCTCCGGTGATTCCACATCCGCGTCGACCGACGGATTCGAGGCCGACGCCGCGTTCGACGCCACGGTCGACGCATCGCTGCCCAGTGCGGACGACGTGGTCACTGCCACGACCGACGAGATCGAACTCGACCCGAATGTCACGTCCGGCGCGGAGGCCACTCCAGCTGCCGACGCCACAGCTGCAGACGCACCGGCGGAGACCGGTCCCGCCCGCAGTGGGCCGTTTCGAGTGGGCGATCGAGTTCAGCTCACCGACGGCAAGGGTCGTCACTACACGGTGGTACTGGAAGCCGGTAAGGAATTCCATACTCACCGCGGCGGCATCACTCACGACAAACTGCTCGGTGCCGACGAGGGCAGCGTCGTCACCTCCGTCAACGGCACCCCCTACCTCGCGCTGCGGCCGCTGCTGACCGACTACGTGCTCTCGATGCCCCGCGGTGCCCAGGTGATCTACCCCAAGGACGCGGCGCAGATCGTGCACGAGGGTGACATGTTCCCCGGCGCACGGGTGCTCGAGGCCGGTGCAGGATCCGGCGCTCTGACGTGCTCACTGCTGCGTGCAGTCGGTACAGCAGGAACGGTCATCTCCTACGAGATCCGGCAGGACCACGCCGACTATGCCGTGAAGAACGTCGAGACGTTCTTCGGCGAGCGCCCGTCGAACTGGCACCTGACCGTGGCAGACGTCGACCAGTTCGGTGTCGATCGTCCGGGTGAGCAGGTCGATCGGGTGGTCCTGGACATGCTCGCGCCGTGGGACGCGTTGCCCGCGGTGTCCAAGGCCCTCGTCCCCGGTGGGGTGCTGCTGGTCTACGTGGCCACGGTGACGCAGCTGTCCAAGGTCGTCGAGGCGCTACGCGCACAGGAGTGCTGGACCGAACCTCGATCGTGGGAGTCGATGGTTCGCGGCTGGCACGTGGTGGGTCTCGCGGTTCGCCCCGAGCACCGCATGCAGGGACACACGGCATTCCTCGTCAGCGTTCGACGCCTCGCCGAGGGCACCGTGACCCCGAAACCGCAGCGTCGTTCCGGTAAGGGCTGACGCTGCAGGCTCGGCTGCCGACTCAGACGCAGGGTGCCTGGCCCATGGCCAGGATCTGGCACGTGCTGGCGTCCGACAGCTTCCAGGTGCCATCGATCAGCACCCAGGTCTGCGGTGCCGGAGCCGCGGTCCCGCGTGGAGTGGCGATGGCGACGTCCGCGGTGGACGTCTCACCGGCGACGGTCGGTTCCGACACCTCGAAGGTGATCGCTCCGTAGTTCGCCAGTGCGGCGGTCATCGTCTCCAGGTTCGTCAGGCGCGCCTGACCGTTCTCCACTGCCGCAGCCTTGGTCGCTGCGTCCACGTCCGGTGCGACCAGCTGCTGCAGCGAGGTCTGCAATTCGGCGACGGTAGGTGCTGTGACAGCCGGCCCGGCGGTGGTCGTCGGCATGGAGTCGCTGGTCGACGCGGAATTGTGATCGGCGTGATCGGATTCATCGCTCGAACTGCATCCTGCACCCACCAGAGCCACCGCGGCTACTGCGACGCTTGCCGAGAGAATACGCATTTTCACTGGTGAGGCCCCTGATTCCGTCGTCTGTCGATCGATTGGTCAGGTGAGGCTAACATGAACTGGGATGGCCTTTCGAGGCCGCCGAGCAGAGTGGATGCCGACCCCGTTCGAGGTGTCGGTCCGCATCTCCGCGCCGCTGCCGGTAGCGTTGATAGATCGTCACTGGGAGGAGTCGCTCATGAGCTCAACAGACAATCCGGATGTGGCCGCGGCCAGAGCCGAACTGGACGCCGTGCGAGCCGAAGTCGCGTCGCTACGGCGCCAACTGGGGGAGTCCCCCGAGCAGGTACGCGAGCTCGAGGGCCGGGTCGATTCCTTGTCGCTGCGCAACACGAAGTTGCTCGACACTCTCAAGGAGGCCCGACAACAGCTCATCGCGCTGCGCGAGGAGGTGGACCGTCTCGGTCAACCGCCGAGCGGATACGGCGTCCTGCTGAGCGTGTTCGAGGACGGCACAGTCGACGTGTTCACGTCCGGTCGGAAGATGCGACTGACGTGCTCACCCAACATCGAGGCCGACACGCTCGCTCCGGGACAGACCGTGCGGTTGAACGAGGCGTTGACCATCGTCGAGGCGTGCACCTTCGATCAGGTCGGCGAGATCAGCACTCTCCGAGAGCTTCTGGGGGATGGATCGCGCGCTCTCGTCGTCGGACATGCCGACGAGGAACGGGTGGTCTGGCTGGCCAAACCGTTGATCGACATGGTCAACGACGACGGACCGGTCGACCCGGACGAGCCGTCACGGAAGCTCCGTCCCGGGGATTCGCTGCTGGTCGACACCAAGGCCGGCTACGCGTTCGAGCGCGTTCCCAAGGCCGAGGTGGAGGATCTCGTTCTCGAGGAGGTTCCGGACGTCGGATACGAGGACATCGGCGGTCTCGGTCGACAGATCGAGCAGATTCGGGACGCCGTAGAGCTGCCGTTCCTGCACAAGGATCTGTTCCGAGAGTACTCACTGCGTCCGCCGAAGGGCGTGCTGCTGTACGGCCCTCCCGGGTGTGGAAAGACGTTGATCGCCAAGGCCGTTGCCAACTCGCTGGCCAAGAAGATCGCCGAGGCACGTGGCCAGGATGCGCGGGAGGCGAAGTCGTTCTTCCTCAACATCAAGGGCCCCGAGCTGCTCAACAAGTTCGTCGGTGAGACCGAGCGTCACATCCGCATGATCTTTCAGCGGGCACGAGAGAAGGCGTCCGAGGGCACCCCGGTCATCGTGTTCTTCGACGAGATGGACTCGATCTTCCGTACCCGCGGCTCCGGCGTCTCGTCCGACGTGGAGACGACGGTCGTTCCGCAGCTGCTCGCCGAGATCGACGGTGTCGAAGGCCTAGAGAACGTCATCGTGATCGGTGCGTCCAATCGCGAGGACATGATCGACCCGGCGATCCTGCGACCCGGCCGACTCGACGTGAAGATCAAGATCGAGCGTCCCGACGCCGAATCGGCACAGGACATCTTCTCGAAGTACCTGACCGATTCGCTTCCGGTCAACGCCGACGACGTCGCCGAGTTCGGCGGCGATCGCGCGGCGTGCATCCGGGGCATGATCGATCGCGTCGTCGAGCGCATGTACGCCGAGAGTGACGACAATCGGTTCCTCGAGGTCACCTACGCCAACGGGGACAAGGAAGTTCTGTATTTCAAGGACTTCAACTCCGGGGCCATGATCCAGAACATCGTCGACCGGGCAAAGAAGTACGCCATCAAGTCGGTTCTCGAAACCGGAAACGCCGGACTGCGGATTCAGCACCTTTTCGATTCCATCGTCGACGAGTTCGCGGAGAACGAAGATCTGCCGAACACCACGAATCCGGACGACTGGGCTCGGATCTCGGGCAAGAAGGGCGAGCGAATCGTCTACATTCGCACGTTGGTCACCGGCAAGAACGCCAGCGCGAGCCGGGCGATCGACACCGAGGCCAATACCGGTCAGTACCTGTAGATCCACCGCTGGGCAGTTTTCGGGGCGCGTCCGCACAGGGCGCGCCCCGAACTGCATCCGTCGGCCGTCTAGGCTCGACTTATGCAGCGCATCATCGGTATCGAGGTCGAGTACGGCATTTCTTCACCGACCGAACCCACCGCCAACCCGATCCTGACGTCCACCCAGGCGGTGTTGGCGTACGCGGCAGCCGCAGGAGTGCCCCGCGCCAAGCGCACCCGCTGGGACTACGAGGTGGAATCACCGCTGCGCGATGCACGAGGCTTCGATCTCGGACGGTTCAGCGGACCGGCTCCGGTCATCGATGCCGACGAAATCGGTGCGGCGAACATGATTCTCACCAACGGTGCCCGCCTGTACGTCGATCACGCGCACCCCGAGTACTCGGCCCCGGAGGTGCGGGACCCACTGGACGCGGTGATCTGGGACAAGGCAGGCGAACGCGTCATGGAAGCGGCCGCACGGCACGCGTCGAGCGTCCCAGGGGCTCCGCGCCTGCAGCTGTACAAGAACAACGTCGACGGCAAGGGCGCGTCGTACGGCACGCACGAGAACTATCTGATGTCGCGTGAGACACCGTTCTCGGCGGTGATCGCGGGGCTCTCGCCGTTCTTCGCCTCCAGGCAAGTCATCACCGGCTCCGGGCGAGTCGGTATCGGCCAGTCGGGCGACGAGGCCGGGTTCCAGCTCTCGCAGCGAGCGGACTACATCGAGGTGGAGGTCGGACTGGAGACCACCCTCAAGCGCGGCATCATCAACACCAGGGACGAACCGCACGCAGACGCAGACAAGTACCGACGTCTGCACTGCATCATCGGCGACGCCAACCTGGCGGAGATGTCGACCTACCTCAAGGTGGGAACCACGGCCCTCGTGCTCGACCTCATCGAGGCGGGCGTCGACCTGTCGGATCTGCAGCTGGCCAGGCCGGTCACGGCTGTCCATCAGATCAGCCACGATCCCACCCTGCGCAAGGCCGTGGCACTCGCCGACGGCCGCGAACTGACGGGCCTTGCGCTGCAGCGGATCTACCACCAGCGGGCGGCGAAGTTCGTGGCTGCCGAGGGCAGCGACGACGCACGAGCACTGGACGTGCTCGACAAGTGGGCGATGGTGCTGGACCTGCTCGAGCGCGATCCCATGGAGTGCGCGCATCTGCTGGACTGGCCGGCGAAATTGCGACTGCTCGAAGGGTTCCGACAGCGTGAGGGCCTCGGCTGGTCCGCTCCGCGGCTGCACCTGGTGGACCTGCAGTATTCCGATGTTCGCCTCGACAAGGGGCTCTACAACAGGTTGGTCGCCCGCGGTTCGATGGATCGTCTCGTCACCGAGCAGCAAGTTCTCGATGCGGTCGGCACACCGCCCGACGACACGAGGGCCTACTTCCGCGGCGAATGCCTGCGCAAATTCGGTGCCGACATCGCCGCGGCGAGCTGGGACTCGGTCATCTTCGATCTCGGTGGCGATTCGTTGGTACGGATTCCGACGCTCGAGCCGTTGCGGGGAACGAAATCCCACGTCGGTGCCCTGCTGGAGTCCGTGGACAGTGCAGCGGAACTGGTCGACCAGCTCACCACCTGATCGTCCAGGGCATTCGAATGGGTCGTTCGGCGGTGTCTTGCCAACCGGCGAGGTCGGACTGTCGGTAGGGTAAAGGTCCGTGCACTTTCGGCGGAACGTTCGGTAGCACTTGCACATCCACGCCGGTGCGCCTCGGATGACCCGGCGACCGTGCAGTAGATCTGTTTTCTCGATACACAGAGGAGGTCGGCGACTATGGCTCAGGAGCAGACACGGCGCTCGGGCGGCGGCGGCGACGACGAGGTCCCAGGCGACACGGGGGCCGGTGGCCAGGAACGGCGCGAGAAGTTGGCCGAGGAGACCGACGATCTTCTCGACGAGATCGACGACGTTCTCGAGGAGAATGCCGAGGACTTCGTCCGCGCCTACGTTCAGAAGGGCGGCCAGTGACGGTGGATCGTTCGGACCCACGGTCGGCAGGCGACGGACCGGCGATTCCGCTGGGGTCCAGTAGCTCGTCCTTCTCCGACTACCTCCGTCAGCACGCCCCGCACCTGCTGCCGGAGAGCGGCCTCGCCGCGGACCTGGCGTCCCACGCCGCCAACGGCACCACCGACAAGTCCGGCATCGCTCCGCACGGTACGACGATCGTCGCCCTCACCTACGCGGGCGGGGTGCTGATCGCCGGTGATCGGCGCGCCACTCAGGGCAATCTGATCGCCAACCGTGACATGCAGAAGGTCTACGTCACCGACGAGTACTCCGCTGCGGGCATTGCCGGAACTGCGGGTATCGCAATCGAATTGGTTCGTCTGTTCGCTGTCGAACTCGAGCACTACGAGAAGATCGAGGGCGTGCCGCTCACCTTCAACGGCAAGGCCAACAAGTTGTCGTCGATGGTTCGGAGCAATCTGGGTGCGGCGATGCAGGGACTGGCTGCGGTGCCGTTGCTGGTCGGATTCGACATCGACATCTCCGATCCCGACAGAGCCGGACGCATCGTGTCGTACGACGTGGTCGGCGGGCGTTACGAGGAGCGGTCGGGCTATCACGCAGTGGGTTCGGGCTCGTTGTTCGCCAAATCCGCGCTCAAGAAGTTGTACCGCCCCGGAATGTCCGAGGACGAGGCGCTTCGGGCTGCAGTCGAGTCGCTGTACGACGCCGCCGACGACGACTCGGCCACCGGTGGTCCCGATGTCACCCGCGGCATCTACCCGACGGCAGTTGCCATCACGAGCGTCGGTGCGGACGACGTCGCGCACGATCGCATATCGGCTGCGGCCCGATCGGTTCTGGCAGAACGAACCGAGAGCGCAGCACACACCGGCGGCACGGACCACCACACCCGAGCAGGCCAGGAAGTCAGCGAAGGGGGTAGCGCGCTATGACGATGCCGTATTACGCATCTGCCGAACAGATCATGCGCGATCGTTCGGAATTGGCGCGCAAGGGAATCGGCCGCGGCCGCAGCGTCATCGTGCTGGCGTATGCCGACGGGGTCCTGTTCGTCGCCGAGAATCGCTCGACCGCGCTGCACAAGGTCAGTGAGCTCTACGACCGCATCGGTTTCGCTGCCGTCGGCAAGTACAACGAGTTCGAGAACCTACGCAAGGCCGGCATCCAGCACGCAGACATCAAGGGATACACCTACGATCGACGCGATGTCACCGGCCGGTCGTTGGCGAAGACCTACGCCCAGGCACTGGGCACCATCTTCACCGAGCAGCTCAAGCCGTACGAGGTCGAGATCTGCGTCGCCGAGGTGTCCCATCAGGACGAGCCGATGGCCACGCAGCTGTACCGCATCACGTACGACGGCTCCATCGTCGACGAACAGGATTTCGTCGTCATGGGCGGTACCACCGAGCCCATCGTGGCCGCGCTGAAGGATACGTACCGGTCCGGCCTCGGGTTGGCGGACGCAGTTCGTATCGCCGTCGACGCGCTCACCGCCGGTCCGACGTCGCCTGCGACTGCCGGTGCCGAGCCCGAGAAGAAGGTTCTCGAGGTGTCGGCCCTGGAGGTGGCCGTCCTGGATCAGGGGCGACCGCGTCGAGCGTTCCGGCGTATCGCCGGAGCTGCTCTGGCGGATATGTTGCCCGCATCGGCACCGTCCGCGACCGGCGACGGCTCCTCGGAGCCGGAGACTCCGCAGTAGTCCCCACACTTCGGATCGAGGTCGACGGCCTCGTGCTCTATCGCTTCCGGTAGAGCACGAGGCCGTTCTTGTCGCTGCTGAACTGGAATGTCGTGCCGTCTCCGACGACCTCGCCGTCAGCCGCGAGGGCAACCGGGGCACCGTCCACCTCGACGGTCAAGCGTTGCGCCACACTGCGCACGTAGGCAGGCGACGAGCCGAGCGTTCCTGTGATCGTCGCCCACAGCAGTCGTGTTCTCGATGCCTTGGGTTCCGACGGGAGAAAGCGAACATCGAGGGTGCCGGTATGAATGCTGCTGCGCGACATGGGAACTTGATCGATCGGATCGTAGGTACCGTTGCCGACGAAGAGCATCCACACCGAGTGCGGCACCCCGTCGAGTCGAATGTTCAGTGGCTCTGCAGCCGCGAGCACTCGTGTCATCGCAACCGCAGCGGCCGGCCACTTACCGATTCGCTTCTGCAGCTTCTGCCGTAACCGCACCGAGTCGGGGTAACCCCCGAACGTCGCGGTGTTGACGAACGACACACTGCGGCCGTCGACGTCCACCTCGGCGATATCGACCAGTTCGGCGGTGCCCGCCTCGACGGCGGCGGCGGTGTCCTCGACTGCGGTCAGACCGGTGTCGCGAGCGAAGTGGTTGAGAGTGCCACCCGGAAACGCGGCGAGTGGCAGGCCGTTACGGGCGGCCGAGGCGGCGACGCTGACGACCGTGCCGTCGCCTCCACACACTCCGACAGCACGCGGCGTCGTGTTCCGAATTCTCTCTTCCAGTTGCTCGTTGAAGTCCCTCTCGGGATCGGGTACGAAGAGGTCGGCGTCGGGGAGCTCGCGACGGATGGCGTCCGGTACCGCCTCCGAACCGTCACCGGATCCGGGATTGACCAGCACCAACAGTCCCCGTCCGCCCGGCAGTGCCTCGACCTCGACCGGCGAGCCGAGATCGGCGGGCTTCGCCGAACGCACGGCCCACCAGCGGCGGGTCGACAGCGCGACCGCCGAACCGAGCGCCGCTCCGGCGACGACATCGGTGGGCCAGTGGACGCCGACGTGAACCCGGGAATAGCAGACTGCTGCGGCGACCGGAGCCAACAGCAATCCTGCCTTCGGTGATTCGATGGCGACCGCGGTGACGAAGGCGGCCGCGGACGCCGAGTGACCGGAGGGAAACGACGAGGACACCGGCGGGGCGAGCACCCGGCGCAGTACGGGAACCAGCTCGGTATCCGGCCTCGACCTCGGGAACACCGGCTTGAGCAGACCGTTCGCCACGGCGCTCGCACCCGCCACGGCGATCAGCCCCCGCACGCCGCCGCGTCGGGCCGAGCCACCGGCCGCGCCGAGAAGTGCGGCAGCTCCGAGCCACAGGCGACTGTGATCGGCGGCCGTGCTCAACGCGCGGAGCCCTGCATCCGCCCTGCTCGAGCGCAATGCCGCGCTTCGTGAAACCAGGGACAGGTCCCACGCGTGAACCGAGGCCGCAACAGACGTTGGCGTGGAAGTCATAGGGCCCAGCCTAGGCATGGACGCCATCGAGGCGCTCCGACACATCCATCGGTGGCTTGCGTTGTAGTGTCGAAGTGTGCAGCGACGAATTATGGGCATCGAGACCGAGTTCGGTGTCACATGTACCTTTCACGGACACCGACGCCTGAGTCCGGACGAGGTGGCCCGCTACCTCTTCCGTCGCGTGGTCTCGTGGGGCCGCAGCTCGAATGTGTTCCTCCGCAACGGCGCTCGCCTCTATCTCGACGTCGGTTCGCATCCCGAGTACGCCACTGCCGAATGCGACAGCCTGCTGCAATTGGTCACCCATGATCGCGCAGGCGAGCGAGTACTCGAGGATTTGCTGATCGACGCCGAGCAGCGTCTCGCCGAGGAGGGCATCGGCGGAGACATATACCTGTTCAAGAACAACACCGATTCGGCGGGCAACTCCTACGGTTGCCACGAGAATTTCCTCGTCCAGCGAGCGGGCGAATTCTCGCGCATCTCGGATGTACTCCTACCGTTCCTGGTCACCCGCCAATTGATCTGTGGCGCAGGCAAGGTGCTGCAGACACCCAAGGCCGCGACGTTCTGCCTCTCGCAGCGCGCCGAGCACATCTGGGAAGGCGTGTCGTCGGCCACCACTCGTTCGCGGCCGATCATCAACACCCGCGACGAACCGCACGCCGATGCCGAGAAGTATCGCCGGCTCCACGTCATCGTCGGCGATTCCAACATGGCCGAGACCTCGACCATGCTCAAGGTGGGGACGGCCGCACTCGTACTCGAGATGATCGAGGCAGGCGTCTCGTTCCGAGACTTCGCGCTGGACAATCCGATTCGAGCCATTCGCGAGGTCAGCCACGATCTGACCGGTCGCAGGCCGGTCCGCCTCGCCGGTGGCCGCCAGGCCAGTGCACTCGAAATCCAGCGTGAGTACTACTCCCGGGCCGTCGAGCATCTCCAGACGCGGGAGCCCAATGCTCAGGTGACCCAGGTGGTGGACCTGTGGGGACGCACACTCGATGCCATCGAGTCGCAGGACTTCGCCAAGGTGGACACCGAAATCGACTGGGTCATCAAACGCAAGCTGTTCGAGCGGTATCAGGACCGCTACTCGATGGAACTTTCCGATCCCAAGATCGCTCAGCTCGATCTTGCGTACCACGACATCAAGCGTGGACGGGGAGTGTTCGACGTGCTGCAGCGCAAGGGTCTGGTCAAGCGAGTCACCGAGGACGAGCAGATCGACGAAGCGGTGAATCTGCCGCCGCAGACGACACGCGCGAAGCTGCGCGGTGAGTTCATCACCGCGGCCCAGGAAGCCGGACGCGACTTCACCGTCGACTGGGTACACCTGAAACTCAACGATCAGGCGCAGCGAACGGTGTTGTGCAAGGACCCGTTCCGTTCGGTCGACGAGCGCGTCGAGCGACTCATCGCATCGATGTAGTCCGGACGCGACTCGGCTGGAGGTCGGGTAGCGATCCAGGCAACTCGGGTCGCTACAGCTCCGGCGGGCGGTGAACAACTAGGCTCGACTGTCGTGGCCACCACCAAAGTCGAACGCCTGATGAACCTGGTCATCTGTCTGTTGTCGACGCGTCAGTTCCTGACCGCGGAGTGGATCCGCGAGAGCGTTGCCGGGTACGACGACTCGACGAGCCTCGAAGCGTTCAGCAGGATGTTCGAGCGTGACAAGAACGAACTGCGCGATCTCGGGGTGCCCCTCGAGACCGGCATCGCTACGCGGTTCGGTGGTGTCGAGGGTTATCGCATCAACCGAGATGCCTACGAGCTGCCGGACATCGATCTCACCAGCGAGGAATCGGCTGCGGTCGCGGTGGCCGTCAAACTGTGGGAATCACCGGAACTGACCTCCGCGGCCCAGAGTGCGCTGCTGAAACTGCGCGCCGCAGGTATTCAGGTCGACCAGAACGAGTCGGCCGCTGCCGTCACGGCCGTTCCGGCCCGAACCCGCGGGTCCGAGCCCGCACTGGGCGCCCTGCTCGCGGCGATCGACGAGGGTAAGTCGGTGCGGTTCGAACATCGACCCTCGTTGACCGAGCCGTTCGTCACCCGAACCGTCCAGCCGTGGGGCGTTGTGACGTTCCGGGGACGGTGGTACCTCGTTGGACACGACGTGGACCGAGACGACACCCGAACCTTCCGACTGTCCCGGATCGGCGACGACGTCAAAGCCTTCGGATCACCTCAGAGTGTCCGCAAGCCCGACGGTATCGATCTTCAGGACATCGTCCGCCGCGTCGCGGGCACGTCCTCGGTGTCGGGTACCGCGCGAGTGTGGCTCCAGGACGGTCGGGCGACGGAGCTGCGGAGGATGGGCACCGTGGTGGGGGAGCAGACGGTGGGGTCGCGTACCGGAACTGTCGTCGAGGTTCCGGTACGGTCCTGGGATTGGATTTCGCGGCTCATCGCCGGTCACGGTCCCGACGCGATGGTGTTGGCCCCGCCAGAGCTGAGGGCCGATGTCATCTCGACATTGCAGACTGCAGCCGAACTGGAGAACGAACGATGAGCGCGCGTCTGTCGGTGCGGTTGGCCCGCCTGCTCAACATGGTGCCCTTCTTCATGGCCAATCCGGGGTTGAGCGCCGAGGAGGCCGCTCGGGAACTGGGCGTGACCACCGCGACGCTGATGGCCGATCTCAATCAGCTCTGGATGTGCGGTCTGCCCGGATACGGACCGGGTGACCTCATCGATCTGTCGTTCTCGGAGGAGAGCATCGACGTCACTTTCTCCGCCGGGATCGACCGGCCGCTGCGGTTGACGTCCACCGAGGCCACCGCACTGTTGGTCGCACTTCGGTCGTTGACCTCGATGCCGGGGATGGTCGATCCGTCGGCCGCTCAGCGGGCGATCGCGAAGATCGAGACCGCGGCCGGGTCGGCGGCGGCGAACGTGCCGCTCTCGTCCGACCACGACACGGCCGACGCGGAGGAGGGTCCGGTGTCGAGCACCGTACGGTCTGCGCTCCGAGCCCGGCACGCACTCGAACTCACCTACTACTCGGCGTCGCGAGACGTGCTCACCGAGCGCATCGTCGATCCGATCAGGACCGTGGTGGTCGACGACAACAGCTATCTGCAGGCATGGTGTCGCGGTGCCGAGGGCGTTCGGCTGTTCAGATTCGATCGCATCGATTCGGCCACCGAACTCGACGAACCGTCGTCTCCGCCGGAATCGGTGCAGGACGAGGACGCGTTCGAGATCTTCAACGACGACCCCTCTCTGTCCCAAGCGCGGTTACGCGTCTCACCTGCGTTCACCTGGATTCTGGACTACTACCCGATGACGCAGGTAGCCGCCGATTCGGACGGGTCCATCGAGGTGACCATGCGTTTCGCGACGCTGCAGTGGATGACCCGGTTGACCCTCGGGTTCGGCGGTGGCGTAACAGTACTGGGACCTGAATCCTTGGTGAATTCCGTCCGCGATCGCGCGCGATCCGCCCTGATTGCCTACGCGGAGCTCGACGCCACCGACACCGGCGGCGGCGTCGCAACATGAACGTGAGGTGAAGCGGTGCGCTCCGTTGCCGAGCGCACCGCCCGCCGTCGGGTACGCTCGATTCATCTGATCTCAGGAGGTTCACATGGGATTCACCAGTCCCTGGCACTGGGCCATCGTTGCGGTGGTCGTCATCATTCTGTTCGGTTCCAAGAAGCTGCCCGAGGCTGCGCGTGGACTCGGACGCTCGTTGCGCATCTTCAAGAGCGAGGTCAAGGAGATGCAGAACGACGGCAAATCCGACACCGATACCGCGACTGCACAGCAGCCGGCCGCACCCGCTCAGCTGCCCTCCCCGGCACCCGTGGCGCAGACCGAGACCACACCCCAGCACGACGCGAAGTCTGCCTGAGCGACGCCGCTCAGCACACCTTCGGTGCCGCGTCGGCACCGAAGGTTCACTGCTGTCGGTGACGGCCTCGTGCCGCCTGCCGACCGAAGAAGGCTGACCGTAGAACACCATGCGCATTCCGTTCGATCCACGGCGCAGTAAGCGTCGAGTCAATCCCGACGGCACGATGTCGTTGGTCGATCACCTGTACGAGCTGCGAACCCGGCTGCTCTGGTCGCTGCTGGCCATCGCGGTGACCACTGCATTCGGATTCTTCTGGTACTCACACACGATCTTCGGCGTCGAAAGCCTGGGCGATCTGCTCCGAGGCCCGTACTGCACCCTGGACCCGAGCCTGCGTGCGGATCTGAGCAACGACGATCAGTGCCGCCTGCTCGCCACCGGCCCGTTCGACCAGTTCCTGTTGCGCTTCAAGGTGGCGTTCACCGCAGGCGTCGTGCTCGCCTGCCCCATCTGGCTGTACCAGATCTGGGCGTTCATCACTCCCGGCCTGTACGCCAACGAACGCCGTTACGCAGTCTCCTTCGTCACCGGTGCCGCTGCGCTGTTCGTGACCGGAGCGATTCTGGCCTACTTCGTCGTCGCCAAGGGCTTGCACTTTCTGCTGTCGATCGGCGACAACGTCCAGATCACGGCACTGAGCGGCGATCAGTACTTCGGTTTTCTGATCAATCTTCTGATCATCTTCGGTGTCAGCTTCGAAATACCGCTGCTGGTCGTCGGGTTGAACTTCGTCGGTGTTCTCACCTACGAACGCCTGAAGGCGTGGCGTCGCGGGTTGATCTTCGGACTGTTCGTGTTCGCGGCGATCGCGACGCCCGGACAGGATCCCTTCTCGATGCTGGCCTTGGCGTTGGCTCTGACGGTGCTCTTCGAGATGGCAGTGCAGATTGCGCGGATTCACGACAAGCGTAAGTTGCGCAAGAGAAGAGACGAATGGGGTGATGTGTCAGATGACGAAGCAACACGCATCGAAGGCGCAAGTTCTATCCAGGCCCCACACGCTGTCGCACCGACACCGCCGGTGGGCGGTATCGGCACTGCGACCCGAACACAGGCCCAGTACGACGACACGATCTGATGTGAGTCCCAGCGTCGGGGCGCGACCATGAGCGAGGCTGTTGTCGACACCCGGTCCAGGCCAGAACCCACTGAACTGCAACGATTTTCCGCGGAGTTGAGCTTTCCGTTGGACCGCTTCCAGGTGGATGCGTGCACTGCGTTGGAGAACGGTCACGGGGTGTTGGTCTGCGCCCCGACCGGTGCGGGCAAGACGGTGATCGGCGAGTTCGCGGTGCACCTGGCCCTCGCTGCCGGTCGCAAATGCTTCTACACCACCCCCATCAAGGCGCTGAGCAATCAGAAGTTCGCAGAGTTGACTGCGCGATACGGACGCGAGACGGTCGGTCTGTTGACCGGTGATTCGTCCATCAATCCGGATGCACCCATCGTCATCATGACGACCGAGGTGCTCCGCAACATGCTCTACGCATCCTCCGACGCACTGCGCGGGCTCTCGCACGTGGTGATGGACGAGGTGCACTACCTGGCGGATCGGTTCCGAGGTGCGGTCTGGGAAGAAGTGATCCTGCACCTGTCCGACGACGTGCGTCTGGTGAGCCTGTCCGCAACGGTCAGCAACGCCGAGGAGTTCGGCGCGTGGATGAGTACCGTTCGCGGCGACACCTCGGTGGTCGTGGACGAGAACCGTCCCGTTCCCCTCTCGCAGCACATCATGGTGGGCCATCGGTTGTTCGATCTCTTCGACACCCGAGCACAGTCACCGGACGGCCACCAGAAGGTCGTCGTGGACCGAGACCTGGTGCGGCACGTCAAGCAGCGTCAGTCGCTGGACTCCATGGATCGGTGGCACGCACCGCACAGTCGAGGACGCGGAGGTCGAAGCGGGGGCGGCGGACGCGGCGGCCACCAGGGAGGCGGAGGTGCCAACCGTCCGCTGGCTCGTCCCGATGTGATCGCCAAGCTGGACGAGGAAGGTCTGCTCCCGGCCATCACGTTCATCTTCAGTCGTGCAGGCTGTGACGGGGCCCTGACTCAGTGCATGCGTTCACGGCTGGTTCTGACGACGCCGGAGCAGGCCGAGGAGATCAGGTACATCGTCGAAAAGCACACCTCCGAACTCCCGCGCGAGGATCTGGAAGTGCTCGGCTTCTGGGAATGGCGAGATGCGCTCGAACGCGGGTTCGCCGCGCACCACGCCGGAATGCTGCCGGTCTTCCGTCACACCGTCGAGGAGCTGTTCGTCAAGGGATTGGTCAGAGCGGTGTTCGCCACCGAAACTCTGGCTCTCGGAATCAATATGCCTGCCCGAACCGTGGTGCTCGAAAAGCTGGTCAAGTTCAACGGTGAGACGCACGCGGAGCTGACACCGGGGGAGTACACCCAGCTGACCGGCCGGGCCGGGCGACGCGGCATCGACGTCGAGGGTCACGCGGTTGTGCTGTGGCAGCCCGGTACCGAACCGACCGAGGTGGCCGGACTCGCGTCGACGCGAACGTTTCCCCTCCGGAGCTCCTTCGCGCCCGCCTACAACATGTCGATCAATCTGATCGAACAGTTCGGGGCAGCGGATTCACGGCAGTTGCTCGAGCGGTCCTTCGCTCAGTTCCAGGCCGACCGGTCCGTCGTCGGCATGGTCCGCGGTATCGAGAAGAACATGAAGACGTTGGAGGCGCTCGGCGCAACGCTCGGTGGCCCCGACGGGGAGTACTTCGAGTACGCGCGACTGCGCGAGCGTCTGAAGGATCGAGAGAAGACCCTCGAGCGTCAGAACAGGTCCGATCGGCGGGACAAAGCCGTCGACTCGTTGCGTGCGTTGCGCCGCGGCGACGTGATCTCGGTGCCGTCCGGACGGCGCAGCGGACTGGCAGTGGTACTCGAACCGGACGACGATCGCGGCGATCCGCGGCCGCTCGTGCTGACCGAGGACAAATGGGCCGGTCGTCTGTCCGCTGCCGATTTCCCTACGCCGGCAACGCCTCTCGGCTCCATGCGATTGCCACGGTTCGTCGATCACCGCACCGCCAAGACCCGTCGGGATCTGGCGGCGGCGTTGGTCACCCGCGGCATATCCCAGCCCTCCGATCGCGTGGGACGAAAGTCGACCGCCGCCGACGACAAGGAGTTGGCAACCCTGCGGCGGGCCATCCGCTCGCATCCGGTGCACAGCCGGCCGGATCGTGAGGAACTCTCTCGAACCGGCGAACGCTACAACCGGCTGGCCCGGGAGACCGAGTCGATGCGGCAGAAGGTGTCGGCCACGACGAACTCGTTGGCCCGAACGTTCGACCGCATTCTGGCTTTGCTGGCGGACCGCGGTTACGTGACCCCGGGCAAGGATCCCAAGGTGACCGACGACGGTGCGCGATTGAGCCGGATCTATTCCGAATCCGATCTTCTGGTCGCGGAATGCCTGCGAGGCGGACTGTGGCAGGGATTGTCGGCCGCAGAGTTGGCCGCAGTGGTCTCGGCCGTGGTCTACGAGTCCCGCTCCGAGGGAGACATCACCCCGCACGGCCCGACCGGACCCATCAGGCACGCGTTGACCGAGACCGTGCGGGTGTGGCACGAGCTGCGGGCCGACGAGGTTCGGCACAAACTGCCACCGACCAGAGAGCCGGACATGGGCTTCGTGAAAGCGATCTACAAGTGGGCTTCCGACCATTCGCTCGTCGACGCACTGGTCGCGGCAGGCGACAACGGCAAGGCGCTGTCCGGTGGCGACTTCGTCCGATGGTGTCGGCAGGTCATCGACCTGCTCGACCAGGTCCGGCTCGCCGCTCCCGAACCCGAGCTGTCGCGAACCGCCGCCCGTGCCGTCGCCGCGCTGCGACAAGGAGTGGTGGCCGTCGATGCCGCGTGACCGATGCTGCGTGACCGGCGCTGCGTGACGGGCCGAAACCGGACTGCCGGGTCGGTACAGCGGACGCAGCGACAAGCGGGATACTGTACCCCCGACGGATTCGAGATTTCAGTGGAGGCGAGATGAGCGGCCCATACGGTCCGACCGACCCCGACAACAGTTGGTCACGAACGCCGGACCAGGACGGTGCCGCGAAGGACGGGCAGGAAGCTTCCACCGGCGAAGCTGCGGCGACATCCGAATCGCAGACTCCGACTCCGTCGGCGTGGGGACAGTACGCGCCGCCCACCGGCACCCCGACCACGCAGTACGGCGAACCTTCCGGAGGCGCGTACGGCCAGTCTCCCCAGGGGCAAACTCCCCCGGGGCAATACCCTCAGGGCGCGTATCCCCAGGGGCAATACCCCCAGGGCTACAACCCGCAGAATCCGACCGCACAGAATCCCACCGCACAGAATCCGACCGCGCAATACCCGGCGGGACAGCCGTACGGGGCACCGTATCCGGGGACCGGACAGCAGCCTGCCGGTGACGCCGCCTACCAAAACCCCTACGCACCACAACAATTCGGTGGCAGTGGGCAGTACGGTGCCGGCCAGTACGGTCAGCAGCCTCCCTTCGCGGGCGGGCAGAATCCGAATCAGCAGTATCCCGGTCAGCACTATCCCGGACTGCAGTATCCGGGCCAGTACCCCGGCCAGTTCCCGGGCCAGCAGCCAGGTCCCGGTCGCAGTGGCGCGCAGTCCAAGAAGCCGCTGATCATCGCGGGCTCCGTCATCGCCGTCGTGGCCGTGGTCGCGGCAGTGCTGTACTTCGCGTTCGGGCGCACGACCACCCTCGATACGACGGCTGCTCAGGACGGTATTCGCACGGTGTTGACCGAGTCCTACGGTGCCACGAACGTCTCGGGGGTGTCGTGCCCGCAGAACATCGAAGTCAAGGCCGGCACCAGCGTCGATTGCACGCTGACGGTCGACGGGGCGTTCAAGAAGGTGACGTTGACGTTCCTCAACGACGACGCCGACTACGAGGTCTCACTCCCGAAATAGCCCCGGTCAATTCTGCGACGCCGTGGCCGCCATCGCCGAGACGAGGCGGTCCACGGCGTTTCTGATTCCCAGGGTCTCCGCGAGCGTGTCGAGTGCCTCGAGATCTGCCGGTTCCGCCGGAATCTCGTCCGACCTCGACAGGACGACGTCGGCATCGGTGACGACCCGCACCACTGGGAGTGCCGCATCGAGGTAGTCGCTGGCGTTGGCCAGCTTCGCCCGAATTCCCTTGGCCATATCCGACTCCGGATCGAGTGCCGCCGCACGCAGGGCCGCGACGGACTCGTACTGCAGCATGAGTGTGGAGGCCGTCTTCTCACCGACACCCTTGACACCCGGTAGCCCGTCCGACGCATCGCCGCGCAGAAGCGCCAATTCCGCGTAGGCCGCTCCCGCGCGGTGCAACGGGACGCCGTACCGCTCGGCCACCTCGACCGGGCCGAAGAGTTCTGCCTTGGCCAAGCCTCGACCCACGTACAGCACCCGTACCTCGTTCGGTTCGTCCGCCGCCACCTGCAACAGATCTCGGTCGCCGCTGACCACGACGACGGGATCGCGTCGTTCCTGTGCAGCCAAGGTTCCGAGCACGTCGTCGGCCTCGAGGCCGGCGGCCCCCGCGGTGGCAATTCCCAACGCCGCCAGGACGTCCATGATCATGTCCACCTGTGGCGTCAGGGTCTCGGGAACCTCTTCGCTCTCGGCCACATCCGGCGCGGCGTCGGCAACCCGGTGAGCCTTGTACGAGGGAACGAGGTCCACTCGGAACTGTGGACGCCAGTCGAGGTCGAGGCATACAGCCAATCGGCTCGGTTCGGTTCGCGTGATCAGGGCCGAGATCATGTCGAGGAAACCTCGCACGGCATTGACGGGACGGCCGTCGGGCGCCGTAATCGACTCGGGCAGAGCGTAGTAGGCCCTGAACCACAGGCTCGCGCCGTCGAGGAGCAGCAACGGCGACTTTCCGGGGGTGGTCATGGGGCTCATCTTGCCGTACGGCACTAGCCTGGAGGTATGAGTGTCGATTCTTCTCGTTTTCCCAGCGATGTCTACGCCTCCAGGCTCGCGCGCGCGGCCCGCCTGACGTCGGACGCAGGCTTGGACGCCCTGCTGATCACTCCGGGCCCGGATCTGCAGTATCTGATCGGGTCCACGGCCAGCTCGTTCGAGCGTCTCATCGCGTTGGTGGTGCCGGCCGACGGCAGCACTCCCAGCATCGTCGTGCCGCGGCTCGAACTCGCCGCGCTGGGTGACTCCGCCGCCGAGGACCTGTCACTGACGCTCGTCGATTGGGTGGACGGCGTCGATCCGTACGCGCTCGTGGCTGCGACCGTGCCGGCCGGTAGCAAGACCGCTGTCGCCGACGCGATGCCCGCCCTGCACTTCGTGCCGCTGGCAACGATTTTCGGGACCGTGCCGGTGCTGGCGACAGACGTTCTGCGCCAGCTGCGGATGATCAAGGACGACGCCGAGATCGATGCTCTGCGTCGAGCCGGTCATGCCATCGACCGGGTTCACGCCCGGATGGGCGAGTGGCTCCGAGTGGGCCGAACCGAAGCCCAGATCGCGGCAGACATCGCGACGGCGATCGTCGAGGAAGGCCATACCGCACCGGAATTCATCATTGTCGGCTCCGGTCCGCACGGTGCCGATCCGCACCACGAGGTCTCCGATCGTGTCGTCGAGGCCGGCGACGTGGTCGTCGTCGACATCGGTGGACCCGTTGCGCCGGGATACAACTCGGACTCCACTCGCACCTACAGTCTCGGCGAGCCTTCGGCCGAGGTCGCTACCCGGTACGCGGTACTGGAGCGAGCTCAGCAGGCCGCAGTCGACGCTGTGTCGCCGGGAGCCAGCGCGGAGTCCATCGACGCAGCCGCACGCGAGGTGTTGGTCGAAGCCGGTCTGGGAGAGGCGTTCCTGCACCGCACCGGACACGGTATCGGCCTGTCGGTGCACGAGGAGCCGTACATCGTGGCGGGTAACGACATCACTCTCACCGAGGGAATGGCGTTCAGCATCGAACCGGGCATCTATTTCCGTGGGCAGTGGGGTGCCAGGATCGAGGACATCGTCGTCGTGACGGCGGACGGGTGCGAATCGGTCAACCTCCGCCCCCACGGTCTCGCCGTGCTGCCGGTGTGACCGACGGCCGCCGAGCCGAGTTCGTCTCCGTCGTCAGGACGAATCCGATTGTGGCCGAGGTACTTCGGCGTGCGCCGCAGCTCAGGCTTTCGAATTGGTACCTGACGGCGGGCGGTCTGTTCCAAACCGTGTGGAATCACCTCGCCGACCGAGATCTCGGGGCCGGAATTCGCGACTACGACTTCTTCTACTTCGACGACACGGATCTGTCGTACGCCGCCGAGAACGACGTGATCGAGACCGCGGCCGACGTGTTCGCCGGCCTCGGGGTCGACGTCGAAGTGCGTAATCAAGCGCGTGTACACCTGTGGTACGAGCAGCATTTCGGAGCGACGTTGGCTCCGTACCGAAGCTCCGAGGATGCCATCGACCACTTCGTGTCGACCACGTGCTGTTTCGGGATCACCGTGGACTCCCACGGTATGGACCGCGTCTATGCCCCACACGGCTTCGAAGACCTGTTCGCCGGGATCGTCCGGCCGAATCCGCGATTACCGATGCGGCACGTCTACGAGGCGAAGGCCGCGCGGTGGACCACCGAATGGCCGAACCTGACCGTTCTACCCTGGCCGACGGACGACTAGCGTCGCAGCAGCGAGCGGCTGCCCAGTACCCGCCGCACCGCTATCTCGACGACGACGCGGGTCGGATTCTCCCGCGGCACTCGATAGCGTCGGGCATAGCGGTTCTCCGCATCGGCGACCGACTCGTGGTCGTCACGAACGGTGGCCGGACCCTCCAACGTCAGCCAGCGGGCACCGTCGATCTGGGTGACGGCGGCGTAGGCACCGCGGCCGGCGTTGATCGCCTTCTGCGACACGTTGTTGGTGATGACACGGGCGACGTGGGCGTCCGCGTCGTAGGTGAACCCGACGGCGACGACATGGGGCGTGCCGTCCGGACGCAACGTCGTCAGCGTGGCGAGGTGCCGTTCGGTGAGGAATTCGATCGCCTCGTCGGTGAGGGCAGTCGCGTCAGCGGGGGTAGCGGCCATGACTCGACTGTAGTGACGTGCCCCGACTGCCACGAGCGGGGCTCGATCGGAGAGACTGTTCGGCGTGAGCAGACGATCTGAACCCGCCTCGGGAACGTTGTTGTTGCTCGGCGGCCGAAGCGAGATCGGTCTCGAGGTCGCCACTCGGCTGGCACCGGGACGAACCGTCGTACTGGCCGCTCGACGCAGTTCCGACCTGGCGACGCAACGGTCACGTGTGCTGCAGGCAGGCGCGACGACCGTCGATGCGGTCGAGTTCGACGCGAACGCCATGGACACCCACGAGGAACTCCTGCGCTCCGTCGTGGAACGGCACGGACCCATCGGAATCGTGGTGTTGGCGTTCGGGATTCTGGGGGATCAGACGCGCGCCGAGGACGACGCCGGGCATGCGCTGGAGGTGATCACGACCGACTTCCTGGCCCAGGTTTCCGTCCTCACCCACGCCGCGAAGGTACTGCGGGCGCAGAAGAGCGGCGATCTGGTGGTCTTTTCGTCCGTCGCGGGTGTCCGGGTGAGGCGGGCCAACTACGTCTACGGCTCGGCCAAAGCGGGTCTGGACGGCTTCGCCAGCGGACTGAGCGATTCCCTGCACGGCAGCGGCGTTCATTTGTTGCTCGCGCGCCCGGGGTTCGTCATCGGTTCGATGACCGAGGGCATGGACCCGGCGCCGATGTCCAGCACACCCGATCAGGTGGCCGCCGCGGTGGTGGCTGCGCTGCGCAGCCGGAAGTCGACGGTGTGGATCCCCGGCACTCTTCGGCCGGTGTTCTTCGCGATGCGACTGCTTCCGCAATGGCTGTGGCGCAGGATGCCGCGCTGATGGCGGAGCCCAACCCTCATCCCATCGCAGTGGTGGGAATCGGCGCGGACGGTTGGGACGGACTGTCTGCTGTCGCACGTGTCGTGGTCGAGCAGGCAGATGTCGTCTTCGGGTCGGCGAGGCAGCTTGCCGGCGTGGGGGACAGGTGCGCCGACGCCCGCGCGTGGCCCAGTCCGTTGCTGCCGAGCCTGCGGCCGATGATCGACTCCTGTGACGGCCGGACCGTGTGTGTGTTGGCCAGTGGCGACCCGATGTTTCACGGTATCGGTGTGAGCCTGGCTCGCGAATTCGGTGCCGAACGTCTGAGGGTGTATCCCGCACCGTCGTCGGTTTCGCTTGCCTGTGCGCGTCTGGGCTGGTCGCTCGCGCACACCACGACGGTGTCGCTGGTGAACAGCCCGGTCGAGACCGTCCTCCCGGAACTCGGCCACGGTCGTCGACTTCTCGTACTGAGCCGAGGCAGCTCGACACCGAGTGACGTGTGTGCGCTCTTGCGTGACAACGGTTTCGGTGCCAGTACGGTGAGCGTGCTCGAACAACTCGGCGGCCCGGCCGAACGCGTCACCCGGGGGACGGCGACGGACTCGACGTTCGCCGACGCCGACCCGCTCAACGTTGTCGCGCTCGAATGCGTTCGAGATCGCGGCGCCACCAGACTCACTCGCGTTCCGGGCCTGCCCGATTCGCAGTACACCGGCGACGGTCAGATGACCAAGCAGGAAGTGCGCGCACTGACGCTGTGCGCGTTGGCGCCCGGAGCCGGCGAGGTCCTGTGGGACGTCGGCGGAGGCTCGGGGACGATCGCCATCGAATGGATGCGCACCGATCCATCGTGTCGCGCAGTGACATTCGAGTCGTCCGGGGATCGTCGACACCAGATCACGACCAACGCACAACGGCTCGGGGTGCCCGGGCTGGCCGTGCTCGGCACTGCGCCCGGGGCTTTCGAAGAGGTCCCCGGCAGTGCAGGCGTTCCGGACGCGGTGTTCGTCGGCGGCGGGGCGACCGAGCCGGGCATGATCGAGCGGTGCTGGGCGGCCGTGCGTCCCGGTGGCCGATTGGTCGCCAATTCGGTGACCGCAGAATCGGATTCACTGCTGCTCTCGGCAGCTGCACGATACGGCGGTAGGCTGCGCCGGTTCCAGATCTACCGGGGTGAGCCGTTGGGGTCCTTCACCACCTGGCGACCACAACTGCCGGTCACCCAGTGGTGCGTGACGAAACCCTGGGGTGCGCCCGACGGGGCGGATGCGGACGAGCAGTGAAGGTCCTACTCCTGGGCGGCACGTCCGAATCCAGGCAACTCGCCGCCGCCGTGGCGGGCGTGCCCGGGATCGAGTTGATCACCTCGCTGGCCGGGCGCGTCGCCGAGCCGGCGCCGGTGTCGGGCCATACCAGGATCGGCGGTTTCGGCGGTGCCGACGCATTGGCACAGTGGATTCGAGACAACGCCGTCGATGCACTGGTCGACGCGACGCACCCGTTTGCCGCCACCATCACCGCGCATGCCGACTACGCTGCTCGGACAACCGGTGTCGCTCATCTCGTGCTGACCCGGCCACCGTGGATCGCGTCGGCGGACGACCAGTGGACCACCGTGGCATCCCTACCCGAGGCGGCCGCATCGATAGAACCGGGTAGTCGGGTGTTCCTCACCATCGGCAGGCAAGGCGTTCACCATTTCGCCGGAGTCGCCGATGCGTGGTTCCTGATTCGTTCGATAGATCCACCGACCGGTGCCGTTCCCCCTCGCGCCACCCTGGAACTGGGCCGCGGGCCGTTCGACCTCGCGCACGAGTCGGCAATGCTCGCCGACAACCGGATAGACGTGCTGGTCACCAAGAACAGCGGCGGCACGATGACCCGCGCCAAGGTCGACGCGGCGCGATCGGCCTCGATTCCCGTGCTGATGATCTCGCGACCCACCGCCGACACCTCGGCGTCGACGGTCGACGAGGTCGATGCCGCCGCTCGGTGGTTGATCGAACGCCTACGCGTCACTCCCTGACGGGTAGCGCCGCGACGTGAACACTCTCGGACCGCTTCCGGTCTCCACCACCGTCGTCATCGAGGAGCCGACAATGAGCAGGCATCGCATATCGATCGACTCGGGATCGAGTTCGCCGAGGGTCACGGTGCGCACCGATTCCTGCGCACTGCCTACCGCGCGCCCGATCACCACCGGCGTCTCCGGTGAACGATGTTCGAGCAGAACATCTTTCATGGCCGCGACCTGCCAGGTGCGAGTCTTCGAGGCGGGGTTGTAGATCGCGATCGCCATGTCGGCTTCGGCCACTGCCGAGAGCCGTCGGGCCACCACGTCCCAGGGCTTGAGGCGGTCGGAGAGGGAGATGACGGCGTAATCGTGCCCGAGCGGCGCGCCGACGCGGCTGGCAACAGCATTGGCTGCCGTCATTCCCGGGACCACGCGTACCGGTACCGAACTCCACTGCTGTTCGGCTGCAACCTCGATGACCGCTGTCGCCATCGCGAACACACCCGGATCACCCGAGGACACCACAGCGACGCGGCGACCCTGTTTGGCGAGGTCGAGGGCGAATGCCGCGCGCTCGGATTCGACCTTGTTGTCGCTCGCATGCCGAATCTGGCCGGGTCGCTGAGGAACTCGATCGATGTAGGTGATGTATCCGACCAGATCGGTTGCTGCCGCGAGTTCGGCTCGCACTTCGTCCGTCGTCCACACGTCGTCGCCCGGACCGAGACCGACCACGACCACTTCGCCCGTACTGGTGGGAAGTTCGGTTCGATTCGACGGACTCGGCACGACGATCATCGAGAAGTACGGCACGTTGTCCGCGTCGGCGGCATCGAGGACGCGTTGCTCGGCTGTACTGGCCCGCTCGACGTACCGCGCTTCGTCGAGCCTGCCGGATCGTTCCAGTGCATCGAGCACGGTCGGATAGGTTCGACCGAGTTTCATGATGACCGCGGCGTCGGTGCCGCGGAGTCGGCGAGTGAGCTCGTTCACCGGCAAGGTGCCGGGGAGGACGGTGAAAACCTCGTCGCGCTCCACCAGTGGAGTCGCCAGGGCGGCCGATGCAGCACTCACCGAGGTCACGCCGGGAACCACCTCGACCTCGAACCGGTGTGCCAGGCGTTTGTGCATGTGCATGTACGAGCTGTAGAACAGTGGATCGCCCTCGGCCAGAAGCACAACCGATCGGCCGGCGTCGAGATGAGCGGCGAGCCGTGCGGCAGCGGACTCGTAGAACTCGTCGATGGCCCCCTGATACCCACCGGGATGAGCCGTCGCCTCCGTGGTCACCGGATACACCAGGTGTTCCTCGATCTGCCCGTCGCGCATGTAACCGGCCGCGAGGGCGCGCGAGATGCTGCGACCGTGCCGAGCACTGTGGAAGGCGACGACGTCGGCCTCGCCGATCACGCGAGCGGCCTTGACGGTCAACAACTCCGGGTCGCCCGGGCCGACGCCCACTCCCCACAACTTTCCGCTGGAGCTCATTCTTGTTCGCTCGCAATGGCATTGACCGCGGCGACGGTGATGGGGCTGCCACCGCGTCTGCCCCGGACGACCAGATACTCCACGCCGAGTTCGGCGGCGATCAGATCTTCCTTCGACTCCGCCGCGCCGATGAATCCGACCGGGCCGCCGACGATGGCTGCGGGCTTCGGAGCCCCGGCCGCGAGCATTTCCATGAGGTGGAACAGGGCGGTCGGCGCGTTTCCGATCGCGACGACGGCACCGCCCAGCTTGTCACCCCACAACTCCAGCGCTGCAGCGGTTCTCGTGGTGCCCATACTCCGAGCCAAATCCGGTACCCGAGGATCGGACAGGGTGCACAGCACCTCGTTGTCGGCCGGCAGACGGCGACGAGTGATACCGGCGGCAACCATGTTGGCGTCGCACAACACGGGTGCCCCTGCGCGCAGAGCAGTTCGGGCGGACTCCACCACGTCGGGCGTGAAGCCGATCGTCTCGGTCAGGTCGATCTCACCGACAGCGTGAATCATGCGCACGACGACCTGGGCGACGTCCGGGGTGAACCGAGACAGATCCGCTTCGGCACGGATGGTTGCGAAAGACTGGCGGTAGATCTCCGCGCCGTCACGGATGTAGTCGTGCATGCGTGTCACGATAGGGGAGAGGGACCCCTCAGCCGGAAGCCGGTCTCCAGGTGCTCAGGACACCTGGTAGCCGATTCCCGTCGCAATGACGTCGGTCACCTCGCCTTTGGGTCGGCCGCATCGACGCTCGCAACCGGACCAATGCTGCCGCTCGTCCCGTGGCGTCATCCGCGCGTCGACCGCGGCCGCGAGGTCGGCTCGGACGTCGGCGAGGGACTTCTCGCAGCCGGGCGATCCGGTACAGGCACTGACTCGGATCCACGGTGACGCGGCGTCGAAGATCAGGCCCATGGGTGCGAGAACTCGAACGACCTGTTCGGCCGGTTCCTCGTCCAGATCACCCACGATCAGCGATCGCCACGGCGTCACGATCAGCGGACGATCGACGGCCGCGAGGAATTCGGCCAACCGCGCGCCGAGGACGCCGTTGGCCAGACCTGCGCCGAGCGCAACGTGGCCGTCGTCCTGATCGAGCCAGCCGATCGGTGGCACCTCGACCGGCGCGGGCATGGCCAGTACCGGTCCGGCCTGCAACCCGAGCACGTCGACGATGCGCGCGGCACCGCCGTCCAGTTCCGCCAGTCGCCATTCCTTGTGGCGCAACCGGACGAAGGCATCCGCGCAGTCGAGCAGAGTCGAGACCACGTGCTCGCGGTCGACGCGTACACCGCTGTCGCGTCCTGCCAACAGCACTGCAAACGACCCGTCGGCCTGGGCGTACACCCCGAAGTCGGGTTCGAGTCCGCACAGATCCCCACGGCCGTCGTCCAGGGCGAACAATGTTCGGCCGGGTAGTTCGGCGAGCTCGGGGCGAGCGCACACGGCAGCGTCGAGCTCGCCGACGAGACTGCGGACGTCGGTGAGTCCGCCGACCCGGCCCGACAGCGGCGAGGCGAGGATGTTGCGCACGCGCTCGTGCGTCGGAGACGGCAGCAACCCGGCCGCGGCCAACCTGTTCGCGAGCTCGTCCGGGTCCGAGACCGCACGAACCTGGATGTTGCCCCTCGACGTGAGTTCGAGCGAGCCGTCACCGAGCTCGGCCGCGGCCTCGGCCAGGACCTGCATCTGCTCCGGCAGCACGAGGCCGCCCGGGAGCCGGATTCTGGCCAACGGACCGTCCGCCGCTCGGTGCGTCGACAGAGCTCCGGGGCAGCCGTCGGGCACGGACCTACTGGGCGAACTCATGTTCACCAGGCTACAAGTGCCACGGGTGGCCCGATCTCGTCCCGGCACCGGTAGCATTCGATGTTCACGGCTCCGGCCGAGAGGAAACCGGTGAAATCCCGGTACGGTCGCGCCACCGTGACCGCCCTGTAGTTCGTCGAGAGCAGCCCGTCGGGAATGGTTCATGGGACCTGTTCTCGAGGATCGTGCCTTCGGGACGGGGCGGGAGTCGGACCCTCTCACCGACGAGCTCGGACGATTCACCGATCCAGGGGCGCGAAACCCCGAGGAGGGCGTTACCCGTGTTTCTGTTGCTGTCCACATCGGACACCGATCTGCTCAGTGCCCGCGCCAGTGGGGCCGATTTCACGTGGGGCAACCCGTCCCGCCTGCTGGCGGAAGACATCCCGTCGATGGCCGAATCGGCCGAGCTGATCATCGTCCGCATTCTCGGATCGCGTCGCTCGTGGGAGTCGGGAATCGAGGCCGTCCTGGCCACCGGTTTGCCCGTGGTCGTGCTGGGCGGCGAGCAGGCCCCGGATGCGGATCTGATGGAGATCTCCACGGTGCCCGCCAACGTCGCCGCCCAAGCGCACAACTATCTGGCCGAGGGCGGCTCGGGCAATCTGCGGCAGCTGTACAACTTTCTGTCCGACACAGTGCTGCTCACCGGTCACGGTTTCGACGCACCTCGACACCTGCCGACGTGGGGCCACCTCGAGCGGAACTCCGCCCAGCACTCCGACGGCCCGACCGTGGCGATTCTGTACTACCGCGCTCAGCATCTCGCCGGAAATACCACCTACATCGATGCCCTCGCCGCCGCAGTCGAGAACGCCGGGGCGAACGCACTGCCGATCTACTGTGCGTCACTGCGCACGGCGGAAGCCGACTTGCTGGAGACGCTGAAGTCGGCGGATGCCTTGATCGTGACCGTGCTGGCTGCGGGCGGCACCAAACCCGCCGGTGCTTCGGCAGGCGGCGACGACGAAGCCTGGGATGTCGCCGAACTCGCCGCCCTCGACGTTCCGATCCTGCAGGGTCTGTGCCTGACGAGTTCCCGCGCGACGTGGTCCGAGAACGACGACGGACTCTCCCCACTCGACGTGGCCACGCAGGTCGCGGTCCCGGAATTCGACGGCCGCCTCATCACGGTTCCGTTCTCGTTCAAGGAGATCGACGACGACGGCCTGACCACCTACGTTCCGGACCACGAGCGAGCAGCACGCGTTGCCGGCATCGCCGTCCGCCATGCGCGGCTCCGACACATCCCGGCCGCCGACCGCCGAATCGCCCTGATGTTCTCGGCGTATCCCACCAAACATGCCCGCATCGGCAATGCCGTCGGCCTCGACACTCCCGCCAGCGCGATCGCGTTGATGTCGGACATGCGTGAGGCAGGCTACGACCTCGGACCGCTCGAGGGCCCGGATTCGGTGCCCGGTCTGGCGGCCCGAGACGGCGACGCACTGATCCACGCCCTGATCGCCCGTGGCGGTCAGGACCCCAACTGGCTCACCGACGCCCAGCTCGAGGGCAATCCCATTCGTATTTCGGCGGCCCGGTATCGAACCTGGTTCGAGCAGCTTCCCGACGACCTTCGCGAGGGTGTGATCGAACATTGGGGACCGGCACCGGGTGATCTCTACGTCGATCGTTCCGCTGATCCCGACGGTGAGATCGTCATCGCAGCAATGCAATTCGGCAATGTGGTCATCATGGTTCAGCCGCCGCGCGGATTCGGTGAGAAGCCCGTTGCGATCTATCACGACCCGGATCTGCCGCCGAGCCATCACTATTTGGCCGCCTACCGGTGGATCTCCGCAGCCCGCGAGGACGGCGGCTTCGGGGCCGACGCGATGGTTCATCTCGGTAAGCACGGAAACCTGGAATGGCTCCCCGGCAAGACCCTCGGCATGTCCGCCTCCTGCGGCACCGACGCTGCATTGGGCGACTTGCCGCTGATCTATCCCTTCCTGGTCAACGATCCGGGGGAGGGCACACAGGCCAAGCGGCGAGCCCACGCCACTCTCGTCGATCACCTCATCCCGCCGATGGCGCGAGCGGAGAGCTACGGAGACATCTCTCGGCTCGAACAGCTGCTGGACGAACACGCGAACATTTCGGCTCTCGATCCGGCCAAGCTACCGGCCATTCGCCAGCAGATCTGGACACTGATGACCGCGGCACAGATGCACAAGGACCTCGGACTCGACGAGCGTCCCGACGAGGAAGTGTTCGACGACATGCTGCTGCACGTCGACGGATGGCTGTGCGAGATCAAGGACGTGCAGATCCGCGACGGGCTGCACATCCTGGGCCAGGAGCCCGTCGGCGATGCCGAGGTCGAGTTGGTGCTGGCGATGCTGCGCGCTCGGCAGATGTGGGGCGGCGAGCAGACGGTGCCCGGTCTACGCGAAGCTCTCGGGCTCAGCGAGGACGGCGACGAGGAACGCACGCGCGTCGACAGCATCGAGGCCGTCGCGCACGGACTGGTCGCGGCAATGCAAGCGACGCAGTGGAAACCGGCCGAGGCCGAGCGGGTTGCGGGCGAACACGGTGACGTGGTCGCAGAGATTCTGAGGTTCGCCGCCGCCGAGGTGGTACCGCGTCTACGCGGAACTTCCCGCGAGATCGAGCAGGTGTTGCACGCTCTCGACGGCGGGTTCATCGCGGCGGGTCCGAGCGGTTCACCGCTGCGCGGCCTGATCAACGTGCTTCCTACCGGCCGCAATTTCTACTCGGTCGACCCGAAGGCCGTGCCGTCGAAACTGGCGTGGGAGACCGGTCAGGCGATGGCAGAATCCCTGCTCGCACGCTACCGCCAGGATCACGGCGAGTGGCCGAAATCCGTCGGTCTCTCGGTGTGGGGCACCTCGGCCATGCGCACCTCGGGCGACGACATCGCCGAGGTGTTCGCTCTGCTCGGAGTCTCCCCGGTGTGGGACGAGGCCTCGCGCCGGGTGACGCGCCTCGAGGTGATCGACCTCGACGAGCTCGGCCGCCCTCGCATCGATGTGACGGTTCGGATCAGTGGATTCTTCCGTGACGCGTTTCCGCACGTGCTCGCCCTTCTCGACGACGCGGTTCGGATGGTGGCTGCGTTGGACGAGGAGCCCGAGCAGAACTACGTCCGTGCACACGCGCAGGCCGATCTGGCCGAACACGGTGACGAACGACGTTCTACGACACGCATTTTCGGGTCGAAGCCAGGAACGTACGGCGCCGGGTTGCTTCAGCTGATCGACAGCAAGACGTGGCGCAGCGACGACGACCTCGCTCAGGTGTACACCACCTGGGGCGGCTTCGCCTACGGCCGCGGACTCGACGGAGTACCCGCGTCGGACGACATGCGCACTGCGTACAAGCGTATTGCCGTGGCCGCCAAGAACACCGATACACGTGAGCACGACATCGCCGATTCCGACGACTACTTCCAGTACCACGGAGGCATGGTCGCGACGGTGCGCGCGCTGACCGGAAAGTCGCCCGAGGCATACATCGGTGACAGCACGCGGCCGGAATCGGTTCGCACGCGCACACTCTCGGAAGAAACCGCCCGCGTCTTCCGCGCTCGGGTCGTCAACCCTCGGTGGCTCGAAGCCATGCGCAGGCACGGCTACAAGGGTGCGTTCGAGATGGCGGCGACCGTGGACTACCTGTTCGGTTACGACGCCACCACCGATGTGGTGCAGGACTGGATGTACGAGAAGTTGGCCGAGACCTATGTGCTCGACGAGCAGAACCAGAAGTTCATGCAACAGTCCAATCCCTGGGCACTGCACGGTATTGCCGAACGACTGCTCGAGGCCGCGGAGCGCAAGATGTGGGCCGAGCCGGACAAGCAGGTTCTCGACGGCTTGCGCCAGGTGTACCTGGAAACCGAAGGTGAGCTCGAGGGGGAGTAGCGACGTACCCTTCTCGGTATGACTGCCACCTTCGAGGACATTGCCAAGGGCAAGTACGTACTGCTGACGACGTTCAAGAAGGACGGCACCGCCGTACCGACCCCGCTCTGGGGTGCGCTCGACGGTGATCGTCTGCTCGTGTGGACGGTGTCGGATTCGTGGAAGGTCAAGCGCATTCGCCGTAACTCGAAGGTTCTGCTCGCACCGTGCGACATGCGCGGCAAACCCCAGGGCGACGCGGTCGACGCGACAGCCGAGATCCTCGATGCAGCCGGCACCGAGAAAGCGCGCGCGGCGATAGTGTCGAAGTACGGCATCCTGGGCTGGCTCACCGTGAAGGGCAGCGTTCTTCGAAGGGGCAAGAGCGGCTCGGTCGGGCTCGCGATCACTCCCGCGTAACCGGTCTGCACGACGACACCATCGTTGGTATGCGCAGTTCCGAATGCTTCATGAGGCGGCTTCCCCTGCTGCCGGAACGGAGCACCACGTGCCTATTGCAGTGACCGATTACAACCATGTCCGACTCACCGTCAGTGACATCGACCGATCCCGATCGTTCTACGACTCGGTGTTCGGCTTCGAGGTGGCCTACGCCTGGGATCCCGACGCGGACGAGGAGACCAAGAAAGCCCTGTGGTTCCTCTTCGGCGGCGTGATCTACAAGTTCGGCGGGGGTTTGCTCGGTCTGCGCCCGGTCGCGCCGAGCGACGACACCTTCGCCGAAGATCGTTGTGGGCTGGACCACCTCAGCTTCACCGTCGATACCCGTGCCGCGCTCGAGGATGCAGTCAAGACGCTCGATGAGCTCGGCATCGCGCACGAGGGCATCAAGGACGCAGGGCCCGGACTGTCCATCGTGGAGTTCCGCGACCCCGACAACATCGCTCTCGAGTTGTCCGGACCCGACAAGTAACGGTCGGACGCAGGGCCTGCGGGAACGACCCCGCAGACCCTATTGCGCGGCGCTGACCGAGGACATGTGAAAGTCCGGAATGCGCAGCGGCGGCATTGCCGTGCGAGTGAACCAGTCCTTCCACTCGCGCGGCAGTGTCGCCTCGGTCCGTCCGGCCTCGGTGACACGTCGCAACAGATCCAGAGGACTCTCGTTGAACCGGAAGTTGTTGACGGCTCCGATGATCCGGCCGTCCTCGATGGCGTAGACACCGTCGCGGGTGAGACCCGTGAGCAGCAACGAGGTCGGATCGACCTCTCGGATGTACCACAGTGTCGTCAGTAACAGCCCGCGCTCGGTCGACGCGACCATCGCGTCGATCCCGGTGTCGCTGCCGCCGGTGAGGATCAGATTCTCCCCGGGGACGGCAACGGGTACCTCGAACTTCCGGGCTCCGGCGCGTGTATAGGCCAGTGCTGCGATCGCGCCGTCCCGGATCCAATCGACCCGGTCGATGCCGAGACCGTTGTCGAACACCGACACCGCATCACTGGAGGAGCCCGCCGCGACGAACGGCGCGTACCCGAGACCGGGCTCGCGCGGGTCGGAGTGCAGCGTCAGCGGCAGCTCGGTGAGCTTCTCGCCGACTCGGGTGCCACCGGCCCGCGAGAGTGCGGTGCGCCCCTCCTGGGCCCCGCGCCCCTCCATGGTCCACATCAGGTAGATCATCAGATCGGCCACGGCGGAGGGCGGCAACACCGTGTCGTACCGACCGGCGGGACGCTCCACGGTGTTCTGCGCCCAGCCCAGCCTGGTGGACAATTCTCCGAGCATCGATGCCGCCGACACGTCGCGAAAATCGGCTGTACCTTTTCCCACCCAGGCACTCGCCCCGGACCGCTTTCCGTTGACTTCGATCGACCCGGTCGGCTGTGTGAACGTGCGTCGCACTCCGGTCGAGGTTCCGAGCCACACGTTGTCGACGCGATGCTCGGCGAATCCGTACAACGTGTCTCGGCCGTCGAATCCGACGTTCAGTTCCGTTGCCAGCGAACCGAACACGTCGATCGACGTGGCCTGCGCGTGTCGATCCCAGCCGTCCGGCTCGGAATCGGGGGTCAGCAGCGGCATCGCGTCGTCCGCAGGCTCGGCGGCGCGGGCCGCTGCTTCACTGGCACGCACGACGTCCGCGATCTCGCTCGGATCGACACTGGTGGACGACACCGAACCCACCCGCGCCACGTCCCCGTTCCGGACGATGGACACCACCACCCACTGCCTCGAAGTGGAGACGCCGTTCGTGGTCATCGAATTGCCCGCCCACCGAAGCGTCGCGTCGCTGGAGTCGGTGACGAGGACGACGGTGTCGTCGACGTTCGCACACGCCAACGCACGTTCGATCACCTGCTGCGGCTCGATCATCGACCTGCCTCCGATCGGGTGTTGAGGACGTTGACCCCGCGGAACAGTGCGACCGGGCAACCGTGACTGACCGCGGCGACCTGACCGGGTTGGGCCTTGCCGCAGTTGAATGCCCCACCGAGTTTCCAGGTGGAGCGACCTCCGAGCAGTTCCATCGAACCCCAGAAATCCGTCGTCGTCGCTTGATAGGCGACGTCGCGCACCTGGCCGTCGAGCACACCGTTTCGAATCCGGTAGAAGCGTTGTCCGGTGAACTGGAAGTTGTACCGCTGCATATCGATCGACCACGATTTGTCGCCGACCACGTAGATACCGTCCTCGACCGCGGCGATGACCTCCTCGGTCGACCGGTCGGTGTCGGGATCGGGCTGCAACGACACGTTCGCCATGCGTTGGATCGGAACGTGATGTGCGGAGTCGGCGTAGGAGCATCCGTTGGACCGTTCCAGTCCGAGCCTCGGGGCGAAGACCCGATCGAGTTGGTAGCCGACGAGTGTTCCGTCGCGAACCAGATCCCACTTCTGCGCGGCCACGCCGTCGTCGTCGTAGCCGATACTGGCGAGACCGTTCACCTCGGTCCGGTCTGCGGTGACGTGCATGATGGGTGAGCCGTAACGCAAGGTTCCGAGCTGATCGGGTGTGGCGAAGGACGTCCCGGCGTAGGCGGCCTCGTACCCGATCGCTCGGTCGTATTCCGTTGCGTGTCCGATGGATTCGTGGATGGTGAGCCACAGGTTGGTGGGATCGATGACGAGATCCGTCGGACCTGCCACCACCGACGGGGCCTTGACCTTCTCGGCCAGCCACTCCGGGATGCGCGCGAGTTCGTCCGCCCAGTCCCACGTGCTGTGTTCACCGAGGTATTCCCAGCCGCGTCCGACCGGCGGTGCCAATGTCCGCATCGAATCGAACGCACCGGCCGCTCGGTCCACGGCAGTGGCCTCGAACTGAGGGTGTAGTCGTACCCGTTGCTGAGTGATCGAGCTGCCCGCCGAATCGGCATAGAACGACTGTTCCTTGACCTGCAGCACCGACGCCGTGACGTGGTCGACGCCGTCGGAGGCGGACAACCTGGCCGAGTACTCGGCCAGCAGCGCCACTTTGTCGGTGGTGGGAACGTCGAACGGGTCGATCTCGTACTGCGAGACCCAGACCGCGTCCGAGTACACCGGTTCGGGCGCGAGTTCGACCCGTTCGCGGTTGAGCACGCGTAACGCCGTCGCCACCTCGGCCGCACGCCGCGCCGTGGTGGCAGCCGCGTCGGTACTCAGCTCGGCGTGAGAGGCGAAACCCCAGGTGCCGTCGACGACCACGCGCACCGCCAACCCGATTTCCCCCGCGTCGACGGCGGATTGCACCGAGCCGTCGCGCAGTGAAATCGACTGGGTCGTCAGCCGCTGCACCCGGAAGTCCGCATGCGAGGCTCCGGCCGTGCGCGCCGCGCTCAGGGCCGCGTCGGCAAGTTCTCGCAGGGGGAGGGCGAGGAAATCGGCGTCGACCGACCGGTCCGATGGTGTCGTCACGACTGTGACGCTAGCCGAATTGTTGCCAGCCGAGGCGTAGGACCATGCCGATCACGACGACGAGCAACACGATCCTGACGAAGCCTGCACCCCTGGCGACCGCCGTCCTCGAACCGAGTACCGCACCGACGACATTGCAGGCGGCCATCGCAGCACCGAGTTGCCAGTACACACTGCCGGTGAATGCGAAGTAGGTCAGCGCACCGACATTGGAGCCGACGTTGATCACCTTTGCCATCGCGGCGCTGCGGACGAATTCGGTGCCCAGCATCGTCGCGAAGACGATGATGAGGAAGGTGCCGGTGCCGGGTCCGAGAATGCCGTCGTAGAACCCGATGCCGGCTGCGGCGAGACCGATCACGATCAGAACTTTGCGATGGGTCGGGGGCGACGGTGCCGCGGTACGACCGATGGTCGGTCGGCAGGTCACCAGTACCGCAACGCCGACCAGCACGACCATGATGATCGGCACGAAGAGGTCGCGGTCGATCAACGACACCGCGGCAGCGCCCGCCGCCGAGGTCGTCGCCGCGATCGCGCCGGCAGGAACGAGCACCTTCCAGTCGAGCGAGACCTTGCGGGCGAACGTGACGACGGCGGCGACTGTTCCGAAGACTGCGGTCGCCTTGTTGGTCGCGAGGGCTGCCTGCTGTGTCAGTTGCGGTGCCACGAGCAAGATCGCCGGCAACAGAATGAGACCGCCGCCGCCGACCACGGCGTCGACCCATCCTGCTGCCGTCGCGGCGGCCATCAACAATCCCCAGTCCGCGACAGTCATACGGCAAACTCAATCACATGCGTCGATTCAGCCTGTGGCTCCGTGGCCAACCGTTCGTGGCCGACGCACTGCTCGCCAGTGGGCTTTTCGTCATCGAGATTCTCGTTTTCGTGAGTTCGGCCGACGGCCTGAACGGGCCGTTGTTTCTGGCCTTCTCGGTGGTCCTGACCGTTCCCGTCGCGTGGCGGCGTCGGTTCCCCAGGTCCGTGGCGGCCGTGGCGCTCGTGTCGACGTTCGTCGCCGACGTGTGGGGAGCCATGGTCGGGGATACCTCCAACGGCCATCCGGCCGCACTGGCGTTGCCGATCATGCTCTACACCCTGGTGGCCTACGTCGGCCGCGCACAGGGGGCCGTCTACGCCGCCGGTGTGGCCGCCTACTCGGTGTCGTCGTTGTTGCTCTTCCACCAGCCGTTGTTCACGACGCTGCTGTTCAGCGCTCTGCTGTACGCACTGTCGTGGGTCGCTGCCGAATTCCTCGGTGCCCGACGCGCATACGACGAGGCGATGGAGGCCCGACTGATCGTGGCCGAGTACGACCGGGATCGCCGCGCCGAGGAGGCCGTGCTCATGGAAAGAACACGCATCGCGCGCGAGCTGCACGATGTCGTCGCCCACGGGGTGAGCGTGATGGTGGTCCAGGCCGACGGGGCGTCGTATGCCATCCGGCGCAACCCCGAACGTGCCGAGCAGGCGGTGGCCAACATCTCGGCGACGGGCCGGCAGGCGCTGGCCGAACTGCGTAGAACGGTCGCACTGCTGCGAACGACCCCCGACGCGGACGACATGCCCGAGTACGGCACGGCCGGTCTGGCCCGCGTCGTGGAAATGATGAGTCGAGCGGGCCTGAACGTCGAGTTGGAACAGACGGGCAATCTCGACGACATCAGTCCGGCGATCAGTCTCGGCGTACACCGACTCGTCCAGGAATCGCTGACGAACGTTCTTCGGCACGCCGGCCATGCCCCACGAGCCGTCGTGCGGGTCGCACGCGAAGCAGACACCGTCACCGTCGAGATCTCCGACAACGGCACCGGCAGTGCGGCGCCACCGACCCGTGGCGGAGGACACGGACTGGTGGGGATGCGGGAGCGAGTCGCGGTGTTGCAGGGCACGTTGCAGGTCGGTCGAACACCCCAGGGCTCCTGGCTCGTGCGGGCGAGACTGCCGATCGAGTAGGCGTTAGGTTGTGTCGGTGCCGATCACCGTTGTCGTCGTGGACGACCAGGAACTGATGCGAATGGGCCTGAACATGGTGCTCGAAGCCCAGGACGACATCGAGGTGATCGGTGAAGCGTCCGACGGCTCCGGTGCCATCGAAGCCGTGGCACGGTTGGCGCCCGCCGTGGTCTTGATGGACGTCCGCATGCCCGGGATCGACGGGGTCTCCGCCACTCGAGCGATCACCGAATCGGGATCGGACACCAGGGTTCTGGTCATGACGACGTTCGATCTCGACGAGCACGTACTCGGTGCGCTCAGGGCAGGAGCCAGTGGATTTCTGCTCAAGGACACACCGCCCGAGGATCTGGTATCCGCGATTCGGAGCGTGGCTGCGGGTGACGCCGTCGTATCACCGAAAGTCACGAAGAGGCTGTTGTCGCGGTTCGTCGAGCGCACCGAGCCGGCCGTCGACCCATCGGTACTGGACGGCCTGACCGGGCGTGAGCGAGAGGTCATGGCGCACCTGGCAACCGGGCTGTCCAATGCCGAGATCGCGACGGTGTTGCACCTGTCCGAGGCGACCATCAAGACCCACATCGGCCGAATACTGACCAAACTGGGAGTACGTGACCGAGTGCAAGCCGTCGTACTCGCCTACGAATCCGGCCTCGTCAGACCCGGATCCTGAGAATCTCCAGGCAAACAGGACGCATCGGGAGAAAAACGACTGTGCCGGACGTTGTACGGACCAAGCGAAGAAAGGACCGTCATGCTCGCTCTGTTCGTGCTCTACGTCGTGGTCGAGGTTGCAGCCCTGGTCGCTGTGGGCAGTGCACTCGGTGTGCTGTGGACCGTGGTGCTGCTCATCGCCGGATCGTTGGTCGGTTCGTTGCTGGTCCGTTCGCAAGGCCGGCGGGTACTGGACGGCCTGCGACGCGCATCGCAGGGTGAACGCTCGGCCGAGGGAGCCGTGGCCGACGGCGCACTCTTCGCTGCAGGGTCGGTGGCCATGTTCGTGCCCGGCCTGGTGACCACGGTGGTAGGCCTGTTGCTGTTGATCCCACCGACTCGCTGGCTGCTCCGGCCTGCCGTGCTGTGGGCGGCCGCGCGGTGGCTGCCCCGAGTCGCGGCGTCCACTCGGCGCATGCGCCCCACGGTCATCGACGGTGAGGTACTCGACGACCGTACGGCCGACGAGAATCGCGGACCACGAACCACCGGGCCGTCGCTCGTTCTCGAGGGTGAGGTGATCGACCCGGGCCGCGTCGATCCCGCTGCCGGGGATTTCCCCAAGCCCCACCGGTAGGGGCAGACTGGTCGCTCGTGACCACCGAATTGTTCTGCGGCGGACGGATCTACAGTCCTTCGGCTCCCGATGCCACCGCCATGGCCGTGACCGACGGAATCATCAGCTGGATCGGTGAGGATCGCACCGGAAGAGCCTTGCACCCCGGCGTTCCCATCACCGATCTGGCCGGTTCTTTCGTTGCTCCGGCGTTCGTGGACACGCACGTTCACGTGACCGACCTCGGACTGTCGCTGATCGGCCTGGACCTGAGCCGGTCCACGTCGATCGAAGAGTGCCTGCGCATGGTGCGAGAACATGCGGCATCCTCGGAAGACGAACTGCTCTGGGGTCACGGTTGGGACGAGTCGACCTGGTCCGAACAACGTCCTCCCACCACCGCCGAACTCGATGCGGCTGCTCCCGGACGAGCGGTGTACCTCACCCGAGTCGACTCGCATTCTGCCGCCGTATCCACCCGGTTGCGGTTCGCCGCGTCCGCTGCCGACGCCACTTCCGGCTACTCCGAACAGTCTCCACTGACCGCAGACGCGCACCATCGTGCTCGGCAGACCGCTCGCTCGCTGCTCACCGCCGACACCCGACGCCGAGCAAGGGCTGCTGCGCTGGACGACGCCGCGGCGCACGGGATCGTCGCGGTTCACGAATGTGCGGGACCGGTGGTGTCGGGCATCGACGATTTCCGCGAACTCATGAACACCGAGCACGGCGTCGAAATACGCGGCTACTGGGGCGAGCTGGCAGATACCGCCGAACGCGCCCGTGAGTTGCTCGAAGAGACCGGTGCCCACGGATTGGCAGGCGATATCTTCGTCGACGGATCCCTCGGGTCGCACACCGCATGGTTGAGCTCGCCGTACGCCGATGGTCCCGGAACCGGTGTGTCGTACGCAGATGTCGACGCCATAGCTGCACACATCGCCGCCTGCACGACGGCCGGAATTCAGGCCGGCTTCCACGTCATCGGCGACGCCGCTGTGTCGGCCGCCGTCACTGCATTCGGCCGGGTGGTCGCCGATCTGGGCACACCCGCCGTCGCGTCCTGCGGACACCGGCTCGAGCACGTGGCAATGGTGTCCGCGCAGCAAGCCGACCTGTTGGCGTCGTGGGGCGTCATCGCCAGCATGCAGCCGGCGTTCGACGCGGCGTGGGGCGGAGCCGACGGCCTCTACGCCGCGCGTCTGGGTGCCGAGCGCGCTGCCGAACTCCATCCGTTCGCACGCCTGGCGTCTGCGGGAGTCTCGCTGGCGTTCGGCTCCGATGCGCCGGTGACGTCCCTCGATCCGTGGGCGACGGTCCGCGCTGCGGCGAACCACCGCACTCCGGGGAGCTCGGTGTCGCCCCGTGCTGCGTTCTCGGCTGCGACGCGCGGTGCATGGCGGGCGGGGGGAGTGCGCGACGGTTTGGCCGGAACACTGGTGCCGGGAGCCCCCGCGTCCTTTGCGGTGTGGGACGTGGACGAGCTCGTCGTGCGAGCACCGAAGGACAGCGTTCAACGGTGGTCGACCGACCCCCGTGCGGGCGTGGCACCGCTGCCCAGCCTCGAGGCGTCGTCCGTCGGTCCCCGCTGCTCGATGACGGTGCACCGTGGACGGGTCGTTCATGAGCAGTGAGAACCCCTCGACCGCGCGACTGACCCGGCTGTACGGACCTGCGCTGTCGACCGTCCTGGCTGCCGTTGCCGGCGCGCTCGTCTTCGCCAGTTTTCCGCCGCGAACGCTCTGGTTTCTGGCACCCATCGGCATCGCAGTACTGGCACTGGTTCTGACGGGGTTCGGCGGCCGCCGATCGGTGTCGCTGAAAGGCGGATTCGGATACGGCTACGTGGCCGGCCTCGCCTTCTTCGTTCCTCTGCTCCCGTGGATCGGCGTCTACGTCGGCCCGGTGCCGTGGCTCGCGCTGGCCGCAGCCGAATCGGTGTTCCTCGGTCTGTTCGGTATGACGGCCGTGCTGGTTGCGCGGAGCGCGTGGTGGCCGCTGTCGATGGCCCTGATGTGGAGCGCCGCCGAGTGGCTTCGGTCGAGCGTTCCTTTCGGAGGGTTTCCGTGGGGCCGGCTGGCGTTCGGACAACCCGAGGGCTGGTTGCTTCCGTTGGCGAGCATCGGAGGCGCACCGCTGCTCAGTTTCGGGGTCGCGCTCACCGGTACCGGACTGGCCGCGCTGGTGCTGACACTCACGCGTCGCGTCACCGCCCGATCGCTCGTCGGACCGGTCGTGACCACGGCGATCGCATCGATCACTGCGGTGTCGCTGATCCCGACTCTGCACACGAACGACACCGGGGACGGCGATCGCACGGCGACGATCGCTGCCATTCAGGGCAGTGTTCCTCGCCTGGGGCTGGACTTCAACGCGCAGCGACGCGCGGTACTGGACAACCACGTGCGCGAGACGATGGCGCTGGCCGCCGATGTCGACGCGGGCAGGCAACCCGCGCCGGATCTCGTCGTGTGGCCGGAGAACGCATCGGATATCGACCCGCTGCGCAACTCCGACGCTGCGACGCTCATCACGCAGGCGTCGGTTGCCGTCGGTGCGCCGATCCTCGTGGGCACCGTCCTGGTCAACGCGAACAACACGAACACCAATTCCGTCATCGCGTGGAACGGTGCGGAAGGACCAGGGGAGCGGCACGACAAGAAGATCATTCAGCCCTTCGGCGAATACTTGCCGTACCGAAGTTTTTTTCGACTGTTTTCGGAATACGCCGATCGAGCGGGTTATTTCGTTCCTGGAAATGGAAACGGTGTCGTACACGCTGCAGGAATAGCGGCCGGAATAGCCACGTGCTACGAAGTCGCATTCGATCGAGCCCTCGACGAGTCCGTTCGTTCGGGTGCGCAATTCATCGCGATCCCTACCAACAACGCCACGTTCGGCGATACCGAAATGACGTATCAACAGCTGGCGATGTCGCGGGTGCGAGCCGTCGAACACGGACGCACCGTCGTGGTTGCGGCGACGAGCGGCGTCAGTGCCGTAGTCGGACCCGAGGGGAACGTCCTGCAACAAACCCCGCTGTTCGAGCCGGATGTACTGGTATCGACGGTCGAACTGCGGAGCTCGCTCACACCCGCAACACGCATCGGTTTCGGCGCGGAGCTGGCGCTGATTCTGGCCGCGGCAGTGGGGTTGATCGCGACGCTCGTCGACGTCCGACGTCGACGGCTTCGTGAATGAAACAATCGTCAAGTTTGTTCGGGTCGGTATTCGGCGCATCGACGGTCCGAATCACTATCATTCGTTCGATGTAAAAACGGCGGTCGGGTGGCGCACACAAGCGATCCTGTAACAAGCTTCTCCGAACAATCGATGCCCACTAGGACTACCGCACAAAAGAACTTCGCCGATGTTGTATCTTTGTAAGCCGCTGGAGGTGTTGGAGGTCCAGGATGCGGCCGCCGTCGTACCCCCGAATGCCGCCTCGGTCACGATGTCAGGGGAGCGAACAATCGGCATCGATGCCGCGTCCGGATCGAGCGCCTGACAGGGAGGGGGAACCGTGTTCCTGAGTTCACGGACACCGTCGATCGGCTCTACTTCGCGTGAGGTTCCCGCGATGCAGCCCGCCCGGTGAAAACGGGGTTCTTCCCTGTTTCAATCCGACAAGCTCCAGGCGACGAATCCAAACCGCCCCACAACCGCCATCGAGTGTGTGTGGACCGATACGAACGCAGACCAGAACGGACGCCAGAATTGCTCAATCGCGCGCAGACGCCGCCGCGGCCGGAGATCTCTCACCAGGCCGAAGGCTCCGATTCCACGGGTTCGACGTCGGCTTTTGCCGGTGCCTCCGTCCCGCCGAAAGGCAAGTGAATGCGCGCAGTGACCACCGGTGGCTCTCAGGTCCCGCCGACCGGAACAGGGTTCGACAATTCCTTCCCGCTGTCCTCGGCGCAGCGCGGAATGTGGTTTGCGCAACAACTCGCGCCTGACGTCGCTGTCTGTATCGCCCAATACGTCGATCTGCGCGGACCACTTGACATAGCGGTTCTCCAGGAGGCGTCGGCCCGCGCCGGGCACGAGTTCCAGTCGGCCTACCTGCGCCTGGCCCAGGTCGACGGGGAGCCGGTTCAGACGGTCGACCACGGCATAGATCAGTCGGTGCACTACCTGGATCTTCGCGGCGAAGACGATCCGATGGCGTCGGCGCTGGCGTGGATAGACGAGAACTACGTCAAACCGGTCGACATGGAGAACGATCCGCTCGTCGACAGCTGGATTCTTCAGGTCGAGGACGAACGCAACCTCTGGTACAGCAAGATCCACCACGTCGCCCTCGACGGCTACGGTGCCATGACACTGGTCCAGCGCACCGCCGCGCTCTACACCGCAGCGGTCGAGAATGTCGAACCCGAGCCGAACAAGGCAGCCGAACTTCGGCGACTGTACGACCTCGATCAGGAGTACCGGACGTCCACTCGTTTCGAGACGGACAAGGAGTACTGGACATCGAGGGCCGCGGGCATCCACGACGGTGCCACGCTGTCCAACACACCCGGTCATACCATCGCGGCCAGCAAGCTGCGCAGTGTCGCACTGCCCGATGACGTCGTCACCGAACTCGAAGCGTCGGACTCGACGAAGGGCGGGACGGCCGCCGCGGTGTTCATCGCTGCATTCGGCTGTTACCTCTCGCGCATGACCGGGCGCGAAGACGTCCTGGTCAACATCCCCGTGTCCGCGCGCACCACGGCCCTCCTCCGTCGATCCGGCGGAATGTTGGTCAACGTCGCACCCATTCCGATGCGCGTCTCCGAGAAGGCCACCGTCGGTGAACTCGTACAGCAGGTACAACTCGAGCTGATGGGTGCGTTGCGGCACCAGAGGTTCAGCATCGAAGATATCCGGCGCGAGTTGGCAGCCACGGGAAGCGACAAACAACTCGCCGGCCCGATGGTCAACATGATGCTGTTCCATCAGCAGATTCAGCTCGGCTCGATCGTCGGCGAATTCAACATCGTCACGTCCGGCCCGGTCGAGGACCTCCTCGTCAACGTTTACCAAAGTGGCACTCCTGCAAGAACATTCGTCGATTTCCGGGCAAACCCCAACCGCTACGACGACAACGACCTGACGACGCATCACTCCAGTTTCGTCGACATGGTGACCGAATTCATCGCCTCCGGCCCGGACGTGCCCGTCCTGCAAGTTCATCCGGACAGCGCCCTCGAAGGTCGTCGCCGCCGCCGCGCTGCGGCGCACGTAGCCCACTGGGTCGATCGACTGGCCGATGCGCCGGACCTGCTCGCTCTGCCGACCGACCGCCCCCGGCCTTCGCGCATCGGGCATGTTCGCGCATCGCACGAGGTTGCCCTCGGGTCCGCAGCGTGGGATGCCGTGAGCCGACTCGCCGACGACAGCTCGACCACCCCGTTCGTCGTGCTCGAATCCGCTGTGGCCGTTCTTCTTTCGCGTCTCGCATCCACCGATGACGTCTCGATCGCAGTACCCTCCGGCCGCGGCGAGACGGTTGTTCTGCGCACTCGCCCCGACGGCCGCCAGTCGTTCTCGGACTTCGTCGGCACCACCGCGGCAGAGTTCGTCGATGCGTCCGCCCACGCCGATGCCACCTTCGCCGAGATAGCCCGAGCACTCGGCTCGGCCGAAACCGGCTCGCACAACCCCCTCGCCCAGGTCGCGCTCCGCTTCGGGGAGTCTCCGCTTCCGCGCGACGGAATAGATTTCGATCTCGTCGTCACGGTTCACGAGTCCGAATCTCCGCATGTCGTCATCGATTACGCCACAGAACTGTTCGATGCCGGCAGTGTTGCTCAGATCGGTCGTCGTCTGGTGCGCATCGTCGACGCACTGACGAATGACCCACAGCGTGCCGTCGGTGACGTGGAGTTGCTCTCCGCCGCCGAACGTGCGCGTCTCGCTCCGGTTCGTGGTCCGCGTTCTGTTGCGGGTGTGGTGTTGCCGGAGTTGTTGGCTGGTGCGGTCGGTGTTGCTGGTGTCGGTGGTGTTGCGGTGGTGTCGGGTTCGCGGGTGCTTTCGTATGGGGAGTTGGATGCGGCGTCGTCGCGTGTGGCGCGGGTGTTGATGTCGTGTGGTGTGGGTCCGGGGTCGTTCGTGGCGTTGGCGTTGTCGCGGTCGGTGGAGTCTGTGGTGGCGGTGTGGGCGGTGGCGAAGGCCGGTGGTGCGTTCTTGCCGGTGGATCCGAATTATCCGGTGGATCGGATCGAGCACATGTTGGTCGA